>CAVGFV010000159.1:0-48887 GCA_963628765.1 Succinimonas sp. | reverse complement strand
GTTCCTTTTTCCATACCTTAGGAACTATCGTTTACACAAAATATTATACACTATCTATAACCACGAAAAGCACTTTTCTCCATTTGGGGTAATACATGACAACAATTTCAGTAATCATAATCTGTAAAAACGAAGAGCAAAAAATCGCTGAGTGTATTCAATCAGTAGAAAAAGTTGCTGATCAAATAATAGTCTATGATAATGGTAGTAAAGACCATACTAAAGAAATAGCTAGAAAATACGGGGCAACAGTTTTTGAAGATACCCAATGGGCAGGATACGGCTTACAACGTCAAAAGGCTCAGAAATATGCGACATGCGATTTTTGCCTATGGCTAGATGCTGACGAACGACTTACTGATGAAACAGTTGAGGAAATAAAATCATTTGTTGCCACAGCCAAAGAAAACATGATGTTATGTATCCCTAGAAAAAATTGGGCATTTGGTACTCAAATTAAACATTCTGGTTGGAAACCTAATCGCATCATAAGACTACATAACAATAAATACACAACATATAACGAGTCCTTAGTACATGAATCAATTAAAGTAAAGCCAGATTCTATAATTTTGACAGGAAAGAATCCTATAATTCATTATCCTTGCGATAACTACTACTCCTTCATGCAAAAACAACTCAACTATGCAGATTTATGGGCTAGACAACACTATGAGAATAACTGTAGGTGTACTAGTATTTTTCGCCAAATAATCAGTAGCGTTTGGTCCTTTTTTGTAAAATACATTGTAAGAAAAGGTTTCTTAGATGGTAGAGCAGGTTTTTGTATAAGTTCTATCGTAGCCCTTTATACCTTCCACAAATATATGGAACTTTACATATTGACCATGATTGGGGAACACAAAGCTACCCCTGAAAGTGAAATTTAAAAAAACTATATTTTTTTTATTTATAAGTAACTTTAACTTTCTAACCATATAAAAAAGCCCCGATAAATATATCGGGGCTTCTTAATTAATAGTTAACTAAACTATTATTCAATAACTTCAGCAACAACGCCAGCGCCAACGGTATGACCACCTTCACGAATAGCAAAGCGGAGACCCTTTGACATAGCAATTGGGTGAATTAAGGTAACTTCCATATTTACGTTATCGCCTGGCATAACCATTTCAGTTCCTTCTGGAAGAGCAATAGTACCAGTAACGTCAGTAGTTCTGAAGTAGAACTGTGGACGATAACCATTGATGAATGCGGTATGACGACCACCTTCGTCCTTGGTTAATACGTAAACTTCTGACTTGAACTTGGTGTGTGGAGTAATTGTACCAGGATGTGCAAGAACCTGACCACGTTCAACTTCTTCACGCTTTGTACCACGGAGAAGAACACCAACGTTTTCACCAGCACGACCTTCATCAAGGGTCTTACGGAACATTTCAACGCCAGTACAAACGGTCTTGGTGGTTGGACGAATACCAACGATTTCAACTTCATCACCAACTTTAACGATACCGCATTCAACACGACCGGTTACTACAGTACCACGGCCTGAAATTGAGAAGATATCTTCAATTGGAAGAAGGAATGGATGGTCGATATCACGCTTTGGTTCTGGGATATAGGTATCCAAGGTGTTAGCGAGTTCATAAACCTTTTCAACCCACTTTTCTTCACCATTGAGTGCACCAAGAGCTGAACCACGGATAATTGGGGTGTCATCGCCTGGGAACTTGTATTCGGTAAGAAGATCACGTACTTCCATTTCTACGAGGTCGAGGAGTTCTTCGTCGTCAACCATATCGCACTTGTTAAGGAATACGATGATGTATGGAACACCTACCTGACGAGCAAGAAGGATGTGTTCACGGGTCTGTGGCATAGGACCATCAGTTGCAGCTACTACGAGGATTGCGCCATCCATCTGAGCAGCACCAGTGATCATGTTCTTTACATAGTCAGCGTGGCCCGGGCAGTCAACGTGAGCATAGTGACGCTTGTCGGTATCGTATTCTACGTGAGAAGAGTTAATGGTTATACCACGTGCCTTTTCTTCAGGTGCGTTATCGATCTGATCATAAGACATTGCTGAACCGCCACCATACTTCTTGTTAAGAAGAGTTGTAAGAGCTGCGGTAAGAGTGGTTTTACCATGGTCAACGTGACCGATAGTGCCTACGTTAACATGAGGAAGTGTACGAACGTACTTTTCTTTAGCCATTTTAAATATTAGTCCTTTTAAACGACTCGCTTATTAAAAGCGAGCCTTACAAAATTTTAGTTCTTCTTACCACGTGCTTCGATGATAGCATCAGAAACATTTCTTGGAGTTTCAGCGTAGTTGCTAAATTCCATTACATAAGAAGCTCTACCTTGGGTTTGTGAACGAAGATCGGTTGCATAACCAAACATTTCAGCAAGAGGTACATGTGCATGAACGATCTTACCGGTTGGGCCATCTTCCATTCCGTCAACAATACCACGACGACGGTTGATATCACCAACTACATTACCCATGTAGTCTTCTGGAGTATCAACTTCAACCTTCATGATAGGTTCAAGGAGTACTGGATTTGCTTTCATAAAGCCAGACTTGAATGCCATAGAAGCTGCAGTCTTGAACGCAAGTTCTGAAGAGTCAACTTCGTGGTATGAACCATCATATACGGTAACCTTAACGTCAACGATTGGGTAACCAGCGAGAACACCATCAGCAATAGTAGCTTGAACGCCCTTGTCGATTGCTGGAATGAATTCCTTAGGAATAACACCACCAACAACTTCGTTACCAAACTCATAGCCTTTACCAGCTTCTTGAGGTTCGATACGGAGCCAGCAATGACCATACTGACCATGACCACCAGACTGACGAATGAACTTACCTTCAGATTCAACCTTGGTACGAAGAGTTTCACGGTAAGCAACCTGAGGTTTACCTACGTTACATTCAACGTGGAATTCACGACGCATACGGTCAACAATGATGTCGAGGTGTAATTCACCCATACCTGAAATAATGGTCTGGCCTGATTCTTCATCGGTATGAACACGGAAAGAAGGGTCTTCCTGTGCTAAACGCTGAAGAGCAAGTGCCATCTTTTCTTGGTCGTCTTTAGTCTTTGGTTCAACAGCCAAAGAAATAACTGGATCAGGGAATTCCATACGTTCAAGAATGATTGGTGCCTTTTCATCGCAGAGGGTATCACCAGTAGTTGCTTCTTTAAGACCGATAGCAGCTGCAATATCACCTGCAAATACTTCGATAATCTGCTTTCTCTGGTTAGCGTGCATCTGAACCAAACGACCAAGACGTTCACGTTTGCCACGGCTTGGGATATAAACAGAGTCACCTGAGTTAATAACACCAGAATAGCAACGTAAGAAGGTTAAGTTACCTACGAATGGGTCTGTAGCAATCTTGAATGCAAGAGCAGAGAAAGGTTCAGTATCTAATGCCTTACGTTCTGCAGGTTCACCTTCTGGAGTTTCACCCTTAACAGGAGGAACATCAGCAGGAGATGGAAGATACATAACTACAGCATCAAGAAGTGCCTGTACGCCCTTGTTTTTGAAAGCAGTACCGCATGTTACTGGGGTAATTTCGCAAGCGATAGTTCTCTTACGGATACCAGCAACGATTTCGTCTTCGGTAAGTTCTTCACCACCAAAGTACTTTTCCATCAAAGCTTCATCTGATTCAGCTGCAGCTTCAACGAGTTCAGCACGATACTTTTCACACTGTTCCTTCATGTCTTCAGGAATATCAGCGTATTCAAAAGTTACGCCCTGGTCTTCATTGTTCCAGTCGATAGCCTTACGTTTAATAAGATCTACAACACCAACGAAGTTATCTTCAGCACCAATAGGTAACTGAAGAGCAACAGGAGTGCCTGCAAGTCTGGTCTTAATATGTTCAATTACACGGAGGAAATTAGAACCTGTACGGTCCATCTTGTTTACAAACGCAATGCGAGGTACATGGTACTTATTAGCCTGACGCCATACAGTTTCAGATTGTGGCTGAACACCATCAACTGCACTGTACACCATTACAGCACCGTCAAGAACACGCATAGAACGTTCTACTTCGATAGTAAAGTCTACGTGGCCCGGGGTGTCGATGATGTTAATACGATATGGCTTTGGGAACTGATGAGACATACCACGCCAGAAGCAAGTGGTTGCTGCAGAGGTAATAGTAATACCTCTTTCCTGTTCCTGTTCCATGAAGTCCATGGTTGCAGCGCCATCATGTACTTCACCGAGCTTGTGATTTACACCGGTATAAAACAGAATTCTTTCGGTAGTTGTTGTTTTACCAGCATCGATGTGAGCAGAAATACCGATATTACGATATTGCTCAATGGGTGTTTCACGATTCAAGATATGAATTCCTTATAAATTTTTGATAACAAGGGCCACTTTATAAAAATAAAGCAACCCATCATTTACTATCGAACGAACTACCAACGATAGTGAGCAAAAGCCTTGTTTGCTTCTGCCATACGGTGAACATCTTCTCTCTTTCTTACCGCAGTACCTTTGTTTTCTGCAGCATCAAGTAATTCACCAGCAAGGCGCTTAGCCATTGATTTTTCACTACGGGAGCGCGCAGCTTCAACTAACCAACGCATTGCAAGAGTATTACGACGTACAGGACGAACTTCAACAGGTACCTGATAAGTAGCACCGCCTACACGGCGAGACTTAACTTCCACTGCTGGACGAATATGATCAAGAGCTTCTTCGAATACATCAAGATGAGCTTTACCAGTCTTTTCTGCAACGATGTCTAAAGCACCATAAACAATACTTTCTGCAACAGATTTTTTACCATCAACCATTACAACATTGATGAATTTAGCCAGCAATTCAGATGAAAACTTTGGATCTGGAAGAATCTTACGCTGACCGACAACACGACGTCTTGGCATTTTTTAAATCCTCGTATTTTCAGGTATTACCCAAAACACTATAAAAATATTTTTTAAACTAAACCAGTTTGGCCTTACTTAACGGGGAGTCCATTAAGCCTTAGGCTTCTTTACACCGTACTTAGAACGAGCCTGCTGACGGTCTTTAACGCCTGCAAGGTCGAAAGCACCACGAACGGTATGATAACGTACACCAGGAAGATCCTTAACACGTCCGCCACGGATAAGAACAACTGAGTGTTCCTGTAAGTTGTGGCCTTCACCGCCGATGTAAGAAGTAACTTCGAAACCATTGGTTAAGCGTACACGGCAAACCTTACGCATAGCTGAATTTGGTTTCTTAGGGGTAGTAGTATATACACGAGTACAAACACCGCGCTTCTGTGGGCAAGCTTCCAAGGCAGGTACCTTGTTCTTGACTACTTGCTTAACGCGTGGTTTACGCACCAGCTGATTAATAGTAGACATTATCGCTCCATTAATTTCTAAAACATTCCAAACGGAATACAGCTGTAGAAAAATCTCTACATTCAATACTTAATTTGAATGCGATCAGAGATCACAGTTTTCAAATCAATCGCAAAATTATAAAGACAGATGGGATAAAACACAATAGCATTTAAGAAAAAATGTTCAAATTTTAGTCAAATGGGCTAAATAAACGCAATTCTTAATTGTTTTTCCAAGTGATTGGTGATCCATACTTAGTAACAAGCTCAACAATCTTATCAGCACTTATTTCTTCACTGCACCAACAAGGAATAGCTCTAGCAGTCACATCATATTCACTTACATATACTTCATAGTTAGATACTTTTTCGAATAAATTTTCATCGAGGAAAACATTAACTCCATCCCCTACAAAATATAATATATCGTTAGGTTTTGAGGCTTTTAAGCATCTATCTAAAAGATCAGTATTTCTAGGATCACTCGAAATAAGATGAATTTTAGGTTTTGATGAATCTTTTTCATCTTTACCATTTGTTTTGACAGTATCTTCGCTCATAAAATAACCTAGAAATTAAGAAATAAAATTTTTATCACAGGAACGAAAAAGTTCCCAAAAAGCATTTGATTCTAAAAGCTTATAGGTAATATTCATATTATCTTTAGTGCAACCATACTTTTCAAAATCTTCCTGTAAAATATAAATATTATCTATTTCGTATAAATCCAAAAGGCCGAACGTTTTTATAAAATTGCGTTCACCAGTCAAAGTAATATTAAATGTTAGATCTTTCCTTAGGAACCTAACTGCATCACCACAAAAAAATATTTTTAAATCTTCTATAAATGACGATACACCAAGTGCAAAATCTAAAGATTCTCTAATAACATTAGGATCAGAATTTTGAAGAACAATTCCTACTGTACTCTTTTCGTTAGTATCCATCTTTAAAAATATAAAACTCGATCTGAATTATTTAAAAGCACTGACAATTCACCTAGTGTTGAGACCTCAATGAAACTTGACACATAAGGAGAGACGATACCTCTACGAGCTGCTGCAGTTTCACACATATAAAAACTGCACTTCTGAGAGAGACATTCTAAAGAACTATGTATATCAAACTCATCTGATGCTGACGACATGTTATTGATTGTGTTATAAACCCCATCACTATAGAAGAATACTTTTAGCGAATTACCTTGCTTGATAATAGCATTTAAAATGTCTATACAAGGTTTTATTAAAGAATTTTTATAAGGGGAAAAAGTAATGATTACTAAATACTGCATTTATCTTTCGGAATTCTTTTCAAGATAAATAAAGATATCACTGAAAGAACTTAAATTGAAAATATTGTAGTTAAAGAGACGGATTAAATCCGTCCCCTAAAACTTAATTAGTCTTTATAAGCAACTAACTCAATTTCGCACAAAACATCTTTTGGTAAGCGTGCTACTTCAACACAAGAACGAGCTGGTGCAGCTTTACCGAAGTACTGAGCATAAACTTCATTAAAAGCAGCGAAATCGTTCATGTTTTTAATAAAACATACTGATTTGATTACATTATCAGCAGTCATACCAGCAGCAGACAATACAGCTAACAAATTCTTGCAAGATCTATCAGCTTGAACCTTGATATCACCTTCAACAATTTTACCAGTTGCAGGATCTAAAGGAATCTGACCTGAAGTATATAAAAAATTACCAGCACGAATAGCCTGTGAATATGGGCCAATTGCAGCTGGAGCTTCTTTGGTACTAATTACTGAAACAGCCATTTAAAACCTCTGTAAATTAATAGTAATGCATAGATTAGAATTCAGTATCTTAAATAAATCGTATCTGAGATGCTGATAATCTTACATAATTAAATCTACAGGAATTATAGTTACCAAACAAAAAGACTTCAAATAAAAAAAATTTATGCAGAAAAAGATGAATTGATAATAGCTTAATTGATAAATAAAAAGGGCAGGATAAACCAGCCCTTTTCTAAATCGTTAAATTAAGCAATAATTACTTAAGTTCAACCTTTGCGCCAGCAGCTTCGAGGTCTTTCTTAAGAGCTTCAGCATCAGCCTTTGCAAGAGCTTCTTTAACCTTGCATGGAGCACTTTCAACGAGGTCCTTAGCTTCTTTAAGACCAAGACCAGTAGCGCCACGAACAGCCTTAATAACAGCGATCTTGTTACCACCAACTTCAGCAAGAACTACATCGAATTCGCTCTTTTCTTCAGCAGCGGCAGCAGCTGGGCCTGCAGCAACAGCAGCAGCTGCAGAAACGCCAAACTTTTCTTCCATAGCTTTAACAAGATCAACAACTTCAGTTACAGTGAGCTGAGCAATTGCGTCAATAATTTCTTCTTTAGACATGACAAAAATTCCTAAAATTAAACAATAAAATGATATTAAGCAGCTTGTTCAAGCTTTTCGCCCAATGCAGCCAAAGTACGTACAAGTTTGCCTGCAGCAGCTTCCTTAAGGGTAGCCATAAGATGTGCGATAGCTTCTTCGTATGTAGGTAAGGTAGCTAAACGATCGATATCTTCAGCTTTAATAAACTCACCTTCAAAAGAAGCACCCTTAATTTGGAAAAGCTCATTCTTTTTAGCAAATTCTTTGAACAAACGAGCAGCAGCGCCTGGATGTTCGTTAGAAAATGCTACTAGGGTAGGACCAACAAATAGTTCATCAAGATTGCTGAACTCTGTTCCTTCCACAGCACGTTTGAGCAATGTATTGCGAACTACACGAGCATATACCTGGTTATCACGACATAGCTTACGTAAAGCAGTCATTTTTGCTGCAGGTATACCACGAGAGTCAGCAACTACTGCTGATTTAGCATTTTTGGCAGCTTCAGCGACTTCGGCTACAATAGCCTTTTTGTCATCAATTAGTAATGCCATTTGCATATCTCCTGGATAGGAAACGCTGGATAATCCAGCACACACCCTTTCGGGTCCCCCGGAAATAATCCAGAAGAAAGATAACTTTCATTCTGAGTCTATTCCGTCTACGCAGGAAATTAAGGTTACCCACCTGCGGTCTATGACGGGAGTCGAACTCCCGAACATAAAGGCAGCATAAACTGCCTTATATTTTATTAGTCAGAAAGCTCTGTCTTATCAAGGATAACGCCAGCACCCATAGTAGAAGATGCAGTAACCTTAACAAGATATTGGCCCTTAGATGAAGCAGGCTTTGCTTTCTTAATAGCTGAAACTAAAGCATTAAGGTTATCCTTAAGGTCTTCAGCAGTAAAGCTAGCTTTACCAATTGAAGCTTGGATGTTACCTTGCTTATCATTTCTATAACGAACCTGACCAGCTTTTGCGTTCTTAACTGCATCAGCTACGTTAGGGGTTACGGTTCCAACCTTAGGGTTTGGCATTAAGCCACGTGGACCAAGAATGGTACCCAACTGACCTACTACTCTCATAGCATCTGGTGAAGCAATAACTACATCAAATCCCATTTCACCCTTTTTGATCTTGTCTGCGAGATCAGCCATGCCCACTAATTCTGCACCAGCTGCTTTAGCTTGATCAGCCTTTTCACCTTGTGCAAACACTGCAACACGTACTGTTTTACCAGTGCCGTGTGGCATAACTACTGAGCCACGAACGGTTTGATCTGACTTCTTGGCATCGATACCCAAGTGAATGCAAACGTCGATTGATTCGTCGAACTTACAAGTTGCAAACTGCTTAAGAACATTGAAACCATCTAACAGAGAATAGCTCTTAGTCTTGTCAACGCCCTTCTGGATGGCAGCCATACGCTTAGATAACTTTGCCATGATTATAAGCCCTCAACCTTAATACCCATAGAACGAGCAGTACCAGCAATTGATCTTGCAGATGCTTCTGCATCAGCACCGGTCATATCGCCATCTTTAGTAGCAACAATGCTAAGAAGCTGTTCTTTAGTAATTGTGCCAGCTACTTCCTTACCTGGATTGTGAGAAGCACTTTCGAGTCCTAAAGTCTTCTTGATTAGGTATGAAGCAGGTGGAGTCTTTAAGATAAAGGTAAAAGACTTATCTGAATATACTGTGATAACAACTGGAATTGGTGAACCCTTTTCAAACTTATCAGTCTGAGCATTGAACGCCTTACAGAATTCCATGATGTTAACACCTTGCTGACCTAATGCTGGGCCAACTGGTGGAGCAGGATTTGCCATGCCTGCTTTAACCTGGAGCTTAACGTACGCTTGTACTTTCTTAGCCATTTTAAAAATCCTTCAGTGGGTAATAACGCGCCTTAGCACTCCCCAAAGAACAAAAAGTCAGAAAATCTGACACGAAACCGAAAAAATTATAAACAAATTTTGAAATACGTCAACAAAAAAAAAGGAGAATTTAAAATTCTCCGTTTTTATAGCTTTGAATTTATGATTATTTATCTTTTACAATCTGGTTAAATTCAAGCTCAACTGGAGTTGATCTACCAAAAATAGTAATCAAAACCTTAACTCTATTCTTGTCGTAATCAACTGATTCAACAGTACCTGAGAAATCCTTGAATGGACCGTCAACAGCTCTAACAACTTCACCAACTTCGTACATTGTCTTTGGTCTTGGTGAATCAACTGTTTCTTTAAGACGATTAAGAATGCGATTAGCTTCTTCATCAGTAATTGGCATAGGCTTATTGATACTTCCACCAACAAAACCTAATACGCGATCTGTATGTCTAACAAGAAGCCAAGTCTTTTCATTCATGAGCATTTGAATAAGTACATAACCAGGGAAAAACTTTCTTTCTGATTCGTACTTTTTACCATCACGAATTTCTTTAACTTTTTCTTTTGGAACGAGAACTTCACCAAACATGTCTTGCATGTTTTCGTTAACAATCTCAATCTTTAAGGTATCAGCAACACGCTGTTCAAAGCCTGAAAAGGCTTGAATTACGTACCATTTCATCTTAGATAATTGAGCTGCTCTTTCAGGTGTAACTTCTACAGCACTCTCTTTTGCAGCTAATTCAGACTGTTTCTCAGCATTTTCTGTATTTTGAGCCATAGTCAAGTCCTTAAATTTTGTTTATCAAGCTAATCAGTGTCATGAAGATGAAATCAAACACCCATAAAAGAAAAGCAACGAAAACAGTAATAATACCTACATATACAGTGGTTGTACGAGCTTCTTGACCTGTTGGCCATACAACTCTTCTAACTTCAATATAGGATTCTCTTGCGAAATTGATGATATGTTTGCCTGTCTTGGTAAATGCCATAGCAACAACAGACAAAAGAATAAGAATAATTACACCGAAAGCCTTAAGTAGCTGGTATAAAGAACTTTCTGCAAAAAAATCTTCATAATACTTATTAAGAGCGTAGTTACCGCCAATCGCTACTATAAGTAGAAGGATAGCAACACCCCATAAAAGGACATCTTTTCCAGATAGACTATTTTTCTCAGCATTAGATGCATCAACAGTTTTTACTGAAGCATCATCTACCTCTTGAGCATTTTTAACTTTCTTTGACTTGGGAGCCATGCAAGAATCCTTTAAAACATTAATGCAATTAAACCTTGACTAATTGCACACCTGAGTAATACCAGGATTTTTAATTGCAAAAAGACAAATTAAATCTAAAAATTTAGTAGATTATAAACTATTCTCTAGAAATAATCTTTTTTTCTAAAAAAAGCCCCGTGCATTTGCGCGGGGCTCAGTCAAGTTTACTGAACTAAACTATTATTCAATAACTTCAGCAACAACGCCAGCGCCAACGGTATGACCACCTTCACGAATAGCAAAGCGGAGACCCTTTGACATAGCAATTGGGTGAATTAAGGTAACTTCCATATTTACGTTATCGCCTGGCATAACCATTTCAGTTCCTTCTGGAAGAGCAATAGTACCAGTAACGTCAGTAGTTCTGAAGTAGAACTGTGGACGATAACCATTGATGAATGCGGTATGACGACCACCTTCGTCCTTGGTTAATACGTAAACTTCTGACTTGAACTTGGTGTGTGGAGTAATTGTACCAGGATGTGCAAGAACCTGACCACGTTCAACTTCTTCACGCTTTGTACCACGGAGAAGAACACCAACGTTTTCACCAGCACGACCTTCATCAAGGGTCTTACGGAACATTTCAACGCCAGTACAAACGGTCTTGGTGGTTGGACGAATACCAACGATTTCAACTTCATCACCAACTTTAACGATACCGCATTCAACACGACCGGTTACTACAGTACCACGGCCTGAAATTGAGAAGATATCTTCAATTGGAAGAAGGAATGGATGGTCGATATCACGCTTTGGTTCTGGGATATAGGTATCCAAGGTGTTAGCGAGTTCATAAACCTTTTCAACCCACTTTTCTTCACCATTGAGTGCACCAAGAGCTGAACCACGGATAATTGGGGTGTCATCGCCTGGGAACTTGTATTCGGTAAGAAGATCACGTACTTCCATTTCTACGAGGTCGAGGAGTTCTTCGTCGTCAACCATATCGCACTTGTTAAGGAATACGATGATGTATGGAACACCTACCTGACGAGCAAGAAGGATGTGTTCACGGGTCTGTGGCATAGGACCATCAGTTGCAGCTACTACGAGGATTGCGCCATCCATCTGAGCAGCACCAGTGATCATGTTCTTTACATAGTCAGCGTGGCCCGGGCAGTCAACGTGAGCATAGTGACGCTTGTCGGTATCGTATTCTACGTGAGAAGAGTTAATGGTTATACCACGTGCCTTTTCTTCAGGTGCGTTATCGATCTGATCATAAGACATTGCTGAACCGCCACCATACTTCTTGTTAAGAAGAGTTGTAAGAGCTGCGGTAAGAGTGGTTTTACCATGGTCAACGTGACCGATAGTACCTACGTTTACATGTGGAAGTGTACGTACGTATTTTTCCTTTGCCATACTAGTTCCTCTAGGAATTGATAACTGTAGGCTCGTTCGCCACAGTTCAGGACGATTGAAAATAATCTTATTGGAGCGGGCAACGGGAATCGAACCCGTATCACAAGCTTGGAAGGCTTGGGTAAAAGCCATTATACGATGCCCGCATAATCTTGGTGGAGAGGGATGGATTCGAACCATCGAAGTCGTAAGACGACAGATTTACAGTCTGTTGCATTTGGCCGCTCTGCAACCTCTCCGTAGTAAGTCGCTAGGATAATGCTTCATCTCCTAAGCGGCGTTTATGTTACTGTATTTTTTTTTAATCGGCAAGTACTTTTAAAAAAAAAGATTATTTTTTTAAAAAAATCACATTTTTTGCCTATATTTTACCGTTTTACCCTTCTTTTTGGCCTTTTAGACAAATAAAAAAGGCCTACTTTAGTAGACCTTTTTGTATTTTTAGATTTTGTTTAGCAAATCTTATTCTGGTTTAACAGCTCTATAGCCAACCTTAACAGACTTCTGTGATTTCATGATAAGAGCTAATGATACATTTCCATAGGTCTTGTATACCATAGCCTGACCGACCATGTCATCAGGTAACTGTAGATTTCTATCTGCTGTTAGTCTCTTACCCATTGAGGCAAACTTAGCATATTCTGTATCAGCTGCGTTATGACCAACGATTACACCACCATCGCGTACTAAACTAAATACATCGCCTACGCTAACGCCGTCTTTGCTACCCTTAGATAAAAGGATGGTATCCATTCTTCCAGCATATTCATTACTTTCGCCTACAGATACTACAGTAGCGTTAACCTGAGCTGGTTTTGGAATGAAATAAAGGTTGTAGCCGTTATCTGGGTTGAAAGGAAGAACGTAGTCACCTGGTTTAACTTCGCGAACATTCTTAGTAAGCATTACCTTGGTAACTGTACCATTACCTTCACCAGAAACTACAGAACCTGAGAATATAGCTTGATAACCGAGTTTCTTGCCATTTTCATCAACAAGTAACGGACCTTTACGATACACAGCATACTGAGTACCTTTTGTTAGAGAGCCCTTTACATAAATATTAGAAGTTTCAGCAATAAGTCTTCTTTCATCATTATCACCAAGTACATATGGGTACTTAGCGAGTTCATTTTCGTCGTAAGGTAAAACCTGATCGTACTTCAAGAATGTCTTGATAGCTTCAGCATCGATAGTAGGAATTGGCTTTGTCTTCTGAGCAGTAACAGCCTTCTGTAAATAAGGTTTTCCATCAATCCAAACAAGTGTTAATACGTCTCCTGGATAAATCCAATGAGGGTCATTAATCTGAGGGTTCACATTCCAAATCTTTGGCCAGTACCATGGCTTCTTTAAGAACTTTCCGGAAATATCCCAAAGAGTATCGCCTTTCTGCACAACATACTTTGTAGGGTGACTTTCCTGTACTTCTAAGGTATCAGCCACAGAAACTGTCGCGAATAGTACAGCGGCAACAAAAATTCCTATTTTCTGTAAAATCATACGGATCCCTGCTTGATTTCATCCAATCCTTTCTGACATACAAACCC
Source organism: Succinimonas sp. (assembly GCA_963628765.1). Taxonomy (GTDB): domain Bacteria; phylum Pseudomonadota; class Gammaproteobacteria; order Enterobacterales; family Succinivibrionaceae; genus Succinimonas. Next base: position 35,084 of record CAVGFV010000159.1, on the reverse strand, counting down.
CGCAACACAGGTCACTGATTTGTACTGTTATTATAAGAGTAAGCCAAAGCACACATCTCTGAAAATATAAATGATATGAGTCAATTCAGATTAAAATATCAATGACTATCCTTTGACCAAGTATAAACAATAATAATTATTTAAGCTAAAGTTGCCCAATGTCTAGATTTTTTTTTAAATAATCGATCACAGTTCAACTTATAATTTAATTCAAATAAAACAAAGCTACCTTAGTTAAAAACAAGGAAATCCCACATGTTATAATGCTGCCATTCAAAGAGGAACACAATATGGCAATTAGAGAACTTCTGTATTTCCCTGACGAAAGACTTCATGAGGTTAGTACAGAAATTAAAACTTTCGATCAAAAACTTAAAGATTTAGTTAATGACATGTTTGAGACTATGTACTATGACGAAGGCATTGGTCTCGCCGCACCACAAATAAATATCAGAAAAAGATTAGTAGTCATCGATATCAAAGGTGATAAAAAACCTGAAGATCAACTAGTTTTGATAAATCCAATTATCAAATCAAAAGAAGGCATAGCAGGCATAGATGAAGGGTGTTTATCCGTACCTGAATTAAGAGCTCATATTGATAGAGCTGAAAAAATAGTAGTATCAGCAAAGGACGAAAATGGTAAGGATTTTACCTTAAATGCGGATGGTCTTCTTGCGATATGCATACAGCATGAATTAGATCATCTTGATGGTCACCTCTTTATAGACTACCTTTCTCCAATGAAAAAAAATCTATATAGAATCAAAGCAGCAAAGCTTGCTCGCGAAAGAAAAAGAGCTGCACAGGAACAGAGATAATGAACATAATCTTTGCTGGAACACCAGATTTTGCAGCAGCGCATCTTAAAGCTATTTTAGACAATAAATGCAATGTTGTTGCCGTTTTTTCACAGCCTGATAGACCTGTAGGTAGAGGTCATAAAATTGTAGCTACCCCGGTAAAACAGGTTGCAGAAGAATATGGTATTCCTGTATTTCAGCCCGAAACACTAAAAAACAACGACGAAGCTCTAAAAATCTATAAAGATTTAAAAACTGATCTCGTAATAGTTGTTGCTTACGGTCAACTTATCCCAGATGATTTTTTAAAAGTTCCTACTATAGGTACCATTAACGTACATGGCTCCTTATTACCAAGATGGAGAGGCGCAGCACCAATTCAAAGATCAATTTGGGCTGGCGATGAAAATACCGGCATTTCAATAATGAAGGTAGAACACAAACTTGATTCTGGTGATGTTCTAAGTCAAAAAATCATTCCTATAGCAAACGACGACACCTCAGAAACTTTGTACGATAAACTCGCTGATATAGGATGTGAACTTCTTTGTAGTACTGTAAATAATATTAACGAACTTTTTGATAAGGCAGTCCCTCAAGACGAATCAAAAGTTACCTACGCTCAAAAGCTTACAAAGGATGAAGCCTCTTTAGATTTTAGCTTGAAAGCCGAAGAACTTGAGCGCTATATAAGAGCCTATCAACCTTGGCCAACTGCTACTTTTACAATTGATGGCATCACTATGAAGATCTTTAGAGCTTCCGTTGTTAAAGAATCCTCAAAGGAAGCTCCGGGAACTATTATTTCTGCAACTAAATCTGGCCTAGATATATCAACAGGTGAAGGAATTTTAAGAATATTAGAAATTCAAATTCCTGGCAAAAAGAGACAGAAATTCTCTGATGTTCTTAATTCAAAAAAAGATATGTTTAAAGTAGGTTATTTAATAAAGAAATGAAGACAGCTTCAAAAAACCCAAGACGTATAGCAGCGCTTTCTGTAATGAAGGTAATAAACAATAAAGAGCAATTAAACGCTGTTATTTCTTTTGATGAAACACAGATTAAAGCAGAAGATCGTAGTCTCTACAGAGAAATATGTTACGTTTCTATAAGATATTATGGTTGGATAAAAGAAGCTTTAAAACTACTCTTAAAGAAACCTTTGCCAGAAAAAGATGCATTGGCTTATTTTGTTCTTGTCACAGGCATTGCACAAATAGAATACACGAGAATTCCTCCTCATGCGGCATTGAATGAGACTGTTGAGACTGTAAGAAAAGCTGGATTTCCGAAATACGCCAACTTAACTAATGCAATTATGCATAATTTCATAAGAAGAAAAGATGAAATTGTGGTTGCTTTAGAAAACAATTGGTCTGCAAAGTATTCATACCCAGAATGGCTAATAGATAAAATAAAATCCACTTATGGAAATAAGACTCAATCCATACTCGAAGCAGGTAACGTCCACCCTCCAATGTGGATAAGAGTTAACACCAAAAAATGTAAAACAGACGATTATCTAAAATTGCTAGAAATTAAAGGCATTCAAGCAACAAAATCTGATGTTCAAGAAGGTGCTATTAAAATCATAAATCCTGTATCAGTTGACAAATTGCCACTCTTCAAAACAGGTGCCATCTTTGTTCAAGACATCGCCTCACAGAAAGCTGCACATATAATTCCAATTAAAACAGGAGACACTGTTTTAGATTGTTGCTGTGCACCTGGTGGAAAAACTACCAACATTCTTGAGCTTCACAGCGATCTTAAAGATCTTGTGGCCATGGATAATGACAAGAAGCGCCTTTCAAGAGTCCATGAAAACTTAGAGAGACTTAAATTAAAAGCTAATGTTATCTTTGGAGATGCTTGTGCGGATCCAAAATCTTGGTCACCATATGAAGAATATGACGCTATCCTTCTTGATGCGCCTTGCACAGCAACTGGTGTGATAAGACGCCACCCTGATATCAAATGGATAAGAACCGAAAAAGACATACAAGATATAAATATCATTCAAAAGAAGATTATTAGAAATGTGTGGAATCTTGTAAAGAAAGGTGGATATCTCTTATATACAACTTGTTCCATTTTAGAAGTAGAGAATAAGTCTGTGATTAAGGAATTCCTTAACGAATATAAGGACGCTACCTTAGTAAAAATAATCGATGATGAAACTCCTGATAATCCTGGTCTCCAAATGCTACCAGGAGAAAACGAAGGTGACGGCTTTTATTACGCACTTATTCAGAAGTCTATATAACAGGAATATTATTTATGAACATCATTATCCTCGGAGCTGGAGCAATTGGCTCAGGTTTAGCTGAATATCTTATTAACGAAAATAATGATATTACCCTCGTGGATACTGATACTGAAAAATTGAATACCATGCAGAATAGGTATGACATAAAGGTAGTTAGAGGTTATGCATCCTATCCTGCTACATTAAGAGAAGCCGATGCTGCAAATGCTGAACTTCTTGTAGCAGTAACTGATTCTGATGAAGCGAATATGCTTGCCTGTCAGCTTGGGTATTCTTTATTCCATATTCCTCAAAAAATAGCTCGTATTCGCAATCACGAATATTTAGCTGAAAAAGCTACTCTGTTTAACAATAGCGCCATTCCTGTAGACAGCATAATTGCACCTGAACAATTAATCACTAAAGAAATAGCCAACCTTATTTCCTACCCAGGATCTAATGAAATTGCAGAATTTTCACATGGAAGATTAGGTCTTATTGGAATAACCGCATATTATGGTGGTCCTTTAATCGGCCTCCCTGTTGGTAAAATTCATGAACAATTAGAAAACATTCAGGTAAATATCTTAGCAATTTATAGACAGGATCATACAATTCCTACAAACGATTCAACTGTTGTAGAAGCTGGTGATGAAATATATTTAATAGCTGCCAAGGGATATCTCAGATCTCTTATGGCGCAATTCCAAAAACTTGAAGCGCCATTTAGACGCATCATGATTATTGGTGGTGGTAACATCGGCAGAGAATTAACTAGACAGCTTTGTGAAAAATATAATATTAAGCTCATTGAAAACGATCTAGATAAAGCCATCCAATTGTCAGATGAATTTGATAAAAAGAATGTAGAAGTGTTTAACTGTGAACCATCAAATCAAGATTTCTTAACAGAAGAACACGTTGAACAAATGGATCTAGTAGTTGCTGTTACTGAAAACGATGAAACCAACATAATGACGGCTCTACTTGCTAAAAAACTCGGAGCCAAGAGAGCAATCGTTCTGATATCAAAATTTGCGTATATCAACCTTATCAGAAAAGAGGCCATTGATATTATCATCTCCCCTCGCGAAGCAACCATTTCCGCATTACTTACAAACATAAGGCATAACGGTGTCGGAACAGTTCACACATTTAGGCGTGGTGAAGCTGAAGCTCTAGAAATAAAGCTATGTGGCGATGCAAGACACAGCGCTGTAATTGGAAGAAAAATTAGCGAAATTCAATTCCCATCAGGAATAGTTCCTGGAGCGGTTTGTCGCGGTGAAGAAATATTCATGTGTACGGATGATTTTGTTCTTTCTAACAACGATAACATCATATTTTTCATACAAGACAAAAAAAATATTCGCGAACTAATGAAGTTAACTACACCGAAAGCTACTTATTTTTCTGACCAAGTTTTAGATGGTTCAAGAGAATCAAGATGATCATCAATCTCAAAGTTATTACAAATTTACTAGGCACTGTTTTACTGTTGGTAGCTGCTACTATGTCAGTACCAACAATATATGCATTTGTAACGGTAACTCGTGGTAGTGCTGAATTTCTTTTTACAGCCTCACTTTTAATTGTTTTGGGATTAATTATCAAAAGATTGACCAAAACTTCTAATTTACACATGACCTTGAAGGACATGTTCTTTTTTACAACAAGTGTATGGACAGCCATCATAGTTACAGCTTCCTTGCCCATAATGCTGACACTGAAAACCGATTACATAACGGCGTGTTTTGAAACAGCATCCGCAGTATCCACTACCGGGATAACCGTACTTCAAGATATTGATAACCTCCCACCTGCAATTCTCCTTTGGCGTTCAATGATGCAATACTTTGGCGGTATCGGATTTATCGCGGTTGGTATTGCCGTGCTCCCAAACTTGAACGTTGGCGGTATGAAATTATTCAGAACAGAAAGTTCCGAACAAGGTTCTGATAGGGTAACACCAAAATCAAAGACCATCGCAAAAGGCATTCTCATCCTATATCTATCGATCACTATAATTGCCTTCTTAGTGTATATGATGCTTGGTATGAATGCTTTTGATGCGATAAACCATGCTATGACAGCAATTGCCACTGGCGGAATGAGTACTCATGAAAAATCAATGGATTACTTTTCAGAGAGTATTCAATGGTTCACAATCCTCATAATGTTTATTGGAGCATTACCATTCCAACTAATGATCATCTCAATAAGGCAAAACATTACAATGCTCTTTAAAGATGCACAAGTTAGAGGATTTATTTTTCTTATCACCATTACCTCACTCGCTGTTACATTAAGCCTTATATACCAAGAAAATCTCGATGTTTGGGATGCCTTTAGGTTCGCAATATTTAGCGTAGTAGATATTTTATCTTCTACCGGATATTCAATGGGTGACTATAGCTCCTGGAATGATTTCATTACCCTTATTTTCTTAATCATTCTCCCTATTGGAGCTTGCTCTGGTTCAACTAGTAGTGGACTTAAGATCTTTAGATTACAAATAGCTTTTACACTTTTTAAACGTCAAATAAACCAATTACAGCACCCTTCAGCAATATTCCCACAAAAATACAATGGCCAACCAGTAAATGAAACCATCATAAGATCTATTATTGCTTTCTTTTTTGCTTACCTTTCCTGCTTGGTTATTAGTTCCCTTTTATTAAGTATTACAGGGATACAATTTGTTGACTCCATATCAGCATCGATTAGTTGCCTTTCAAATATAGGCATGGGTATTGGTGAAAATTTTGGACCTCAAGGTAATTTTACAAACCTAAATATTATTCAAAAGCTAATTCTAATGTGTGATATGGTTATGGGCAGATTAGAGGTCCTAACAATACTTATTTGCCTTCTACCATCATTTTGGAAACTTTAATACTATTTTGGTACTTTCAAGTAATCTTCATTTATATGAGAGCGAGAAGTAATTATAAATTTATCAAATAGCAGAAGAGCATTTTTTTGTGCCACTTCGACTTGAGACCTTGTTAACTTGACTACTACCTCTGCTCGTATTTTTCGAGCAGCTTCAGCATTCTTACCTGATACCGATGCAACAAGGCTCCAAGTATAAGCATCAACGTTACTTAAAGGTACTCCTCTCCCGTCTTTGTATAACAAAGCTAATTGATATTGAGCTTCAGCACCACCTCTTTTGGCAGCACTAACAATAAGATCAGATCCTGTAACCAAATTCTGAGTTCCACCTTCGCCTTTGATATAAATCATTCCTAATAAGGTGGCCGCTCCCACGTGATTTAGCTGGGAAGCTTCTTGAAGGTAAATAATACTTTTTTGATAATTTACATTAACCTTATCAAAACCATCATGATAGATCTTACCTAAGTAGAACAATGCATCACTGTATTTTAAGGATGCTGCTTCCTGCATTAAAGCCAGGCCTTCATTAACATCACTGTATCTTAGCTTGGATTCAAGATGTAATTTTGCTAATTCGTAACAGCAACCAGCATGATGTCTAGCGGCACCATTTAAGAACCACTCTTTGGCTTTTTCATAATCTATTTCGAACGATTCAGCACCATTTAAATATATTCGTGCAATGTATAAATACGCATCATCATAGTGGGAATTTGCAAGCAAGCGGTAATAATGAATGGCTTCTTCCTCATTTCTAACAATACCCCACCCTTTTTCATACATATCACCGAGGATTCTGTATGCTAATCTAAATCCTTGTTCCGCTGCTTTTATAAAATTATCGTAAGCCTTGGCATAGTTAGTCACTATGCCTAACCCTTCAAGACAACACACTCCATACATATAGAGTCCTTTATCGAGGCCTTGAGAAGCAGCTTCTGAGAAAAGCTTAGCTGCCTTTTGATAATTTCTTACGACTAGTACCCCTTCAAAATAAATTTTCCCAAGATCATATAAAGCATCTTTAAAATGCATTTTTGCTGCTTTTTCGAGTAATTCGATTCCTTCACGAATATTTCTAGTTTTATCTAGATTACTCATCTTTATGCAAGCAAGAGCGTAAATACTTTGAGGTAAATCTTTGATTTTGCTACTTTCCAAAAGCTCTAAGGCATTTGCTAATAACTTTTTGTCATTACCTTGGTCATTTAAAATAAGATTTACATAAGGGATAATTGCATTTTCATTGCCTGATTTTATGGATTTTTCAAGCCAAGACAATGCATTAGGTATGGATTTTTCAAAACCTATACCTTGTAAGTAGGCATTTCCTAATTCATAGTACGATTGAACAACACCATGCTCCGCTGATAACAAAAAGAGCTCATTAGCCTTCTTGTCATCCTTTAAGCCCCCCCTACCGTATCTATACATTTTAGCTAAGCGGTAAGTGGCATCAAAAATACCATTATCAATGGCTTCTTTGTACCATTTAACGGCTTGACGTAATTCGTTAGCTTGAGGATCTTTGTCATAAATTTTAGCCATTCGGAATTTAGCCAAAACATAACCAGAATTAGCAGCTTCTAAGCACCACTTTTTTGAAAGCTGTTCATCTTTAAGACAACCGAGCCCCTTTTCATAAAATTCAGATAACATGTAAGCGGCTTCTAAGTTGCCACTTTCTGCGGACTGCTTTAAGAATCGTAAAGATTGTGAATATTTAGAAAAATTTTTACTATTTAACTCGTTAGAAACCCAAGTTTTCTTGTTGTCGTTATTTGCATCGCTATTGGAAACTACCTTTTCATTATCCGCTTCTTCTTTAAGTTCCTTAGCAAGCTGACATTGCGCAGATGAATTTCCATTTAGAGCTGCCTTGTATAGAAAATATTTAATGCTATTTTGGCATTTCGTATTAGGGACGTTCTTTAATAAGAGAAAAAGTCTCCAAGCAGAGTCAATATGCCCCATCTCTGCTGCTTTATTGAACAAAAAGGAAGCTTTATCTAGTAATTTAGGGACACCTAAACCTTTGTCATACATGTCTCCAAGCATGTACATTGCTTCAGTGGAATTTTCTCTTACTAATGATTCAAGAATATTTCTAGCGTCTTCAAATTTTGAATTTTGGTAATAATAACCACCTAGCTTTTTACCTGCTTCTAAATTACCTTCTTCCCATTTAGCTAAGAGTATTTTTTCACCTTCTTGGCGTTTTTCTTGAAATTCTTGATACTCAAGATAAGCAGATCCTAATAAGATTAGAGCTTCTTCATTTTCTGCACGTTTCAATAGATTTTCTGCTGATTTTGCATTTGCAATTGGCTGTTCTTCATTAAGATAAAGACGTGCTAAAGCTATAAAAGCAGGATGATAATCTTGATTAACTGCTTTACGGTACCAATTAGCTGCAAGTTGTAAATTTTTAGAAACGATCTTTCCTTCAGAGTAAATCTTCCCTAATGCATATTCTGCTTGAGGATGCAATGTCTCTCCTGCTCTTTCTAGAAAAGAAATGCCTTCACGATAATTTGTCGCATCATCACTTTTAACAAGAGCTATACCATATTGGTACCAATTAGCTGGTCCACCAGCATGCGTAGCTAGCTCCTTTAATTCTTGAAGAGAATTATCAACTTCATTATTTTTTTCAACTGGTTTTTCGTTCTCTTGGAGGGAATCTTCTTTTGCCCACCAAAAGAATACATTTTTATTTGATAACTGTCTTAGCTTGTAGGTTGCCGGAAGGTATCCTAAATCTTGGCTTTTTCTTAAAAGCTCCTCACTAGATACATTGGTGGTATTTGGACATTGATTATCTGCAATAAGGTTACCTAAGTAAAAAAGAGCCTCAGGATCGTGTAAATATGCTAATTTTTGAAAAAGAAAAGACGCATTTACATAAGATCCTTTTCTATAAGCTTTCTTTGCTTCCTCTATTGGAGATTTCAAATAATCGGCAATGTTATCCATAAATCAGTCATCAACCCCCAAAAAACAATAATTTAATTTTTAAGTATCTTACATTAACAGCCTAATTAAAACATCGTATCTTATCTAGTATTTAATAAAAAAAGGGAAGTAATAATACTTCCCTTTAGACTGTTTTTATTTATTTTTATTTGGTAATTAAACCAGCATCAAGACGTCTTTTTTTATCTTTTTTCGTTCTGAAAAGCCAATAGAAAAAGGTGCATAAAGAAACAATAAATACAATTATTGTTGCTAATGCATTAATTTCAGGATTTAAGCCTCTTCTTACACTTGAGAACACAACCATTGGTAAGGTTGATGAACTTGGACCAGATACAAATGATGTAATAACCAAGTCGTCCATAGATAGTGTAAAAGCTAGTAACCATCCCGAAATAATTGCTGGAAGAATTGACGGCAATGTAACAAAAATAAATGTTTTGATAGGACCAGCGCCAAGATCTTGAGCAGCTTCCTCTATAGAGTAATCAAGCTCTTTCAAACGAGATCTAACCACAACGGTAACATAAGTTGAGGTAAGAGTTACCATTGACATCCAAATCGTCATCATGCCCTTTTCTGGCCATCCAAAAAGATCGGACATTGTTACAAACAACAATAAGAGTGACAGACCGATAATAACATCAGGAAGAACCATAGGAGCTGTAATAAACAAAGCAAATAGCGAATCACCTCTGAACTTAGTGATACGCGCTAAAGCTATAGCTCCAAGTGTTCCGATTATTACAGCCATACAAGCACTTGAAAATGCAATGGTTAAGGACACTAATACAGCATCCATCATCTGCTCATCTTTAAAGAGTTCAAAATACCATTTGATTGAAAAACCGCCCCAAACAGTCATCATTTTAGAGCTGTTAAACGAATAAATGATAAGGCTCAAAATAGGTGCGTATAAAAATGTAAAGCCAATAAAAAGGATCACAAATCTTGAAAGTGACGCCCAAGAAAAGTGCTTTTTATTAACATCTGATTTTGCTACAGCATTATTTTCGGTCATCAGTGTGCTCCTGCAATTTCACGGCGTTGTACTTTATAGAACCAAATAATTGGAACCATTAAGATTATGAGCATAATAGTTGCAACTGCTGCAGCTAAAGGCCAATCTCTATTGTTAAAGAATTCATTCCATAGAACACGACCTATGAGGTTTGAATCCTTACCACCCAACAATTCAGGTATTACGTATTCACCTACTGCAGGAATGAAAACTAGCATTGAACCAGCAATAATTCCACTGTAGGTTTGTGGTAAAAGAAGCTTAAAGAAGCATTTTGCAGGACGACAGCCTAAATCATACCCAGCTTCAATTATTGAATAATCAACCTTGGTAAGAGCTGTATACAAAGGCAAAATCATAAAAGGCAAGTACGCGTAAACAATGCCTATATACACTGCAAAATCTGTCTGAAGCATTTGAATAGGTTCATCAATAACACCTAAATACATAAGAACATTATTGATAACGCCTTCCTTTTTAAGAATTCCTATCCATGCATACACACGAATCAAAAATGATGTCCAACTAGGAAGGATAACGAACATCAGCAAAATATTTCGGAGTGCTGGTTTGGCTGTCGCTATCGCCCAAGCAATCGGGTAACCTATCAGTAAGCAGTAAAAGGTTGAAAAGAATGCCACCTTTACTGATTTTAAATACGCCCAAAGATAAGATTCATCATCCCAAAGCGAAATATAGTTATAGAAATTTAATACTATATCTAGCTTATCATCGTCATATGTAAATAACGGAGTATATGGAGGAATACTTACGGCACTTTCTGAAAAACTTATTTTTAAAATAATCAGAAAAGGAATAAAGAAAAATATGGTCATCCACAAATAAGGAAGAGAAACAACGGCATACTTTCTCCAACCATGTATCGGCTTTGGATAACCTTTTAACTTATTAAAAAGCGCCTTTCTCATACGGAGCGCTTTGCTAACATGCATATTAGGCATTAGTTCACTCCTAAAGAGTCAAAGTGATACAAGATTCAGCATCCCAACTTAAAAATACTTGATCGTCCCAAGTTGGAAGGCCCATATTGAATCTGTCTACGTTAGGAAGTGTGGTAATAACTATTTTGCCACTTGGTATACGTACATAATAGATTGAAATATCCCCCATATAAGCAATATTTTCTACAACACCAGTTGTATAGTTATTAACCATCTTTTGACCTTTATCATCTAAAGGGAACTTCTTTTCGATGTATATTTTTTCAGGTCTGATAGCAACAGTAACATCCATGCCGTCGGCCAAGTCTACATCGATGTCAAGATGAATATCCTTCTCGAGATCTTTACTTCTGATTACAGAGCCTTCTTTGCCTGATGTTACTAACTTACAATCAAACATGTTGATAGAGCCAATAAATTCAGCAGCAAAGCAACAGTTAGGGTTTTCGTAAATCTTTCTTGGTTCGCCTACCTGAACAAGCTCCCCTCGATTCATGATGGCGCAACGCTCTGCCATTGTCATCGCTTCTTCTTGGTCATGGGTTACCATTACGCAAGTAACGCCGACACTCTCAATGATGTCAACTAATTCGAGACGCATCTGCTCACGGAGCTTTTTATCAAGCGCTCCCATAGGTTCATCAAGAAGAAGAAGTTTTGGTTGTTTAGCGAGGGAACGCGCGAGAGCCACACGTTGACGCTGACCACCAGATAACTGATGAGGTTTTCTATCTTGATACTCTTCCATATGAACAAGGTGAAGCATCTTATCAACTCTGGCCTCAATTTCTTCCTTTGGCAATTTTTTACCAAAGCAGAATAAACCAGTTTTTTCACCATTTGGATAAATACGATCTTGCTTTAAACCAAAAGCAATATTTTGGCGTACGGTCATGTGTGGGAAAAGTGCATATGACTGGAACATCATATTAACTGGGCGTTTGTATGGTGGATAATCAATTAAATCTTTTCCATCAAGAAGAATAGATCCACTGGTAGGTTGTTCAAATCCTGCTAGCATTCTAAGAAGGGTTGACTTGCCACAACCAGATGAACCTAGCAAAGCAAAAATTTCACCTTCGTAAATAGTAAGATCAACATTATTAACCGCAGTAACTACACCATATTTTTTTACAAGATTTTTGATTTCAAGTAATGGGCGTCTAGTCTTCTTCACAGGTTGTTTAGAAGCTTGGTTAACATCAGCTTTATGCTGGTTGTCTACATCAGACTTTTTAACATCTGAATTTAATGTATTTTCAGACACTATTTTTTCTCCACCTAAATACATTGAAGGATTATTACTACAAGACTTACAAAATAAAAAAACTAAATTTTTCTTATATCTCAATAACAAAAGCACCCTTCCTTGATCTTTCCGATTAGGAAGGGATGCTTATTAGTCATTTATTTAAATACATTTAAAACGATTTATGTATTTTATTCACCGCTCTTTACACGATTCCAAATTTTGTTAATTTGTCTATTAACCTTTTGTGGTAATGGCTTCATTAAGAAAATTTTGCCCATCACCTCTTCAGGTAAAAAAATATTTGGATTGTTTCTAACTGATTCTGTAACCATTGGTCTAGAAGCAGAAACAGCATTCGCGTATGAAACATAAGACGAGGTCTTCGCCATAATTTCAGGGCGTAGTATAAAATCTATAAATTTGTGGGCATTATCAGGATGTTCTGCATCCTTTGGTATTGCCATCATATCGTAGAAGACAAGAGCGCCTTCTTTAGGAACGACGTACTCAATTTCTACGCCATTTTTAGCTTCTTCAGCACGAGCCTTGGCTTGGAATAAATCGCCTGACCAACCGAGAGTAATACAAATGTCGCCATTCGCCAAATCATTTATATTTTGAGATGAATGGAAATAGGTAACATTATCGCGCATCTTCAAAAGAAGCTCTTCAGCATCTTTATAAGCTTTTGGATCGGTATCAACAGGATTCTTGCCTAAATAGTGCATAGCTGTTGCTACTACTTCTGTAGGAGCATTTAGCACTGCAACACCACAATCCTTAAGTTTACTGATAATTTCAGGCTTAAAGAAAACATCCCAAGAATCTACTTTGTAATCTTTTCCAAGACGTTCTTCAATTTTCTTTTTGTTATAAGCAATACCTGTTGATCCCTGCATATAAGGAATTGCATATGTATTACCTTCATCAAGAGTTGCCAACATCTTCATCTGTGCTTCATCGAGGCCCTTAAAATTAGGTAGCTTACTCTTGTCTAAAGGTAGATAAACTCCCGCTTGAATTTGTCTAGCAAGAAAGTCTGAGCCTGGAACCACAACATCATAACCTGATTTTCCTGATAACATCTTAGCTTCAAGAACTTCGTTGCTATCAAAAACGTCATAAACAACTTTTATTCCTGTTTCTTTTTCAAATTCAGGGATTACAGTAGGATCGATATAATCGCTCCAGTTATACACGTTCACAACTTTTTCTTCATCTGCAAATGCTGAAGAACCAAAAGTAAGTGCAGCAAGAGCCATGCAAATAAATGTTTTCTTAAACATTACTCATTTTCATCCCAATTCGTACCGATAGACGGTGAAGTAAAATACAGCTCATTTCAGAGTTCAAACGGAATCTATCCGATAGCCCGCATTTTAAATTAAATTTACAAAAAATCAGTAAAATAAATTCTATGAAAACGATTTTTTTTCAAATATCGGGAATGACATTAATTTATTGAAAAATTTAAAGCTAAAAACATGTTTTTGGCACATTTTTAGCTTCATATATACATAATGCAGGAAGCACTTACAATACAAAGGCTTTAACGTATTTTTACTTAATTTTATTCATTGTCAAAGTGTGTCTTGTTTCGCGACGATTCTGTAGCTCCTTTTCATGTTGCAATTTATACATATTGCTATACGAAACATACAAAGAAAAAATGTTCCTCACGTACTTAACTGTTTCCATAGCACCATGTGCCATAGCAATGATTTCCACATTATTGAACCATTCATTTGGGTTTAAGCCCTGCTTTTCTGCTTCTTTTCTATATTTTAAAATACGACCTGGACCTCCGTTATATGAGGCCATCGCAAAGAAAAGTTGTTCTCGAGATGTTATACCATTGATATTGAAATAGTTATCCATGAGGAAACGTAAATACTTAGTACCAGCATGAACATTGTTGTCTACATCATGAACACTATGAACGTTAACATACCATTCGTTTGCTGTACTAGGTAACACTTGCATTATTCCCACAGCACCTTGCGCCGAACGTGCTTCCGGATTCAATGTGGACTCTTGATATGCCTGCGCCATTATTAATAGCCAATTTAAATCAAATTTTGTGGCATATTTTTTAAAGACGTTGGAATACCTAACAAAATCCTTCGATTTGATTCCCATAAAGTTTCTATGTTTTGAGACGTATCGAGATCTATATGTTGGGCGAGTTCTCATATAGTGATCGTATATAGGAGTTCCCCATTCCGTCCCATCTCTATAAGAGCGCAAAAACAAATTCACTTCACGATATAACTCTTTGGAATCATGTCTAATGGCCCAAGCTAATGTGCCGTCTGTTCTAACAGGAACTTTTTCTGCAAAAGTTACATTAGGGAATAACTCTCTCCATAGTGTTAACTTATAGTTATTAACAACAGTAGCCTGTATTTCGCCACGATTAACCATATCAACAAGATCTGCATCAGAGAGGTACTCATCAGCTTTGATTATGTGCATTTCAGGTAGTTGCATCGCCTTTAAATACACATTAACAACTTTCAAACTTTCATAGCTTCTTGAACTTTTCTTTACTGTTACGTAAACACCTGAAAGATCCCGAATACTGTTGATAGGTAAAGTACCTTTTCTGACGGCTATTATTTCTTTTATCCATAATTTTTCTGGAATTGAAAAATCAACAAATCTTCGAAAATCATCAGTAGGCTCAATACCCATGGCAATGTCTCCATAGCCATCGGCTACCATCTTAACCATTTGGTCTGTTCTTACTGGAATAAAATAGAACTTAATGCCTTTATATTCACGATGTCTTCTTTCTAAAAACTTTTTGAATTTGTTCATCAATGCTACATAAAGGCCATCTTGATGTCCTTTATTCATGAAAAAACTTATATTATCAAAAGGTACAAGAACTCTTATGGAGCGATCTTTCAGTAATACTGGTAAATCGCCGTGCATTTGTTTTAGATATTCAGTTTTTTCATCCAAATCATTTGCTAATGCTTGGCTGAAAAAAAACGCCACGCATAGGATCGTTATGACAATCTGTTCCAGAATCTTCATGATTTTCTCCTGAACACAGCTTTGGAATTTATATATATTTTTTTGTACTAATTGGTTTAAATGATCCCGTAATTTTATCTACGATCATTTTTTAATGTGTTTTCTTTAGATTAACAGATGTTAAAAAGTCATAACAGCAAGATAACATTAAAAAGAGATCAATGCCTTGTTTCAAAAAAACATAACATAGAACATGCTATTTATTACAAAGCACCAAAAAGGTGCAATTATGCAACATAAAAACCCATAAATAGATTCTTAAGTGCTTTATAATAGCCAAAATTAAGAAAAATCACCTTTTTAAAGCAAAAACCTCGTGTTTTTATCGGCACAGAACTTGCTATAATTGCCTAAAACACGTGAGGAGAAATTCCATATTATGAGTAAGTTGATCAAACCAATAAACTACAAAGCTCTACTAAACCCACAGCAGACTGAACAAGGAATCAAGCTGATAAAGGATTTTTTTCAGCTTAACCTCGCTACAGAATTAAAGCTAAGACGAGTTACCGCACCACTTTTTGTTTTAAAAGGTCTTGGTATTAATGACGATCTTAATGGCGTTGAACGCGCAGTATCTTTTCCAATAAAAGCTCTTGGTGATGCAAAAGCAGAAGTTGTTCACTCGCTTGCTAAATGGAAACGTTTATCTTTAGCGGAACATGGCATTCAACCAGGCCATGGTATCTACACCGACATGAATGCTATCAGAGCTGATGAAGAACTTGATAATCTCCATTCACTCTATGTCGATCAATGGGACTGGGAAGCAGTTATCACCAAGCAAGACCGCACCATTGCTTTCCTTGAAAATACTGTAAATCGTATCTATTCAGCTATTACTAGAACTGAATATCTTGCTACTGAAGCTTATCCTCAGATTAAGCCTTTCTTACCTGATCATATTACCTTTGTACATAGCGAAGATCTCCTTCAAATGTACCCAGATAAAACACCTAAAGAAAGAGAAGATGCAATTTGTAAGAAATACGGTGCAGTATTCTTAATTGGTATTGGTGGCAAGCTATCAAATGGTGAAAAACACGACGGCCGTGCTCCAGACTATGATGACTGGTCAACCTTAGGTGAAAACAATAAGCCGGGGCTTAACGGTGATATTCTCATTTGGTACCCAACCCTTAATAGATCTTTTGAATTGTCATCAATGGGTATCAGAGTTGACAAGGAAGCCTTGCTTCGTCAATTAGCATTAGAAGGAAAAGAAGATAGAAAAGAACTTTATTTCCATAAGAAGCTTTTAAATGACGAACTTCCACTAAGTATTGGCGGTGGTATCGGCCAAAGCCGTCTTTGCATGGTTTTATTACATAAAGCTCATATCGGAGAAATTCAGGCAAGTATTTGGCCAGAAGATATGATCAAGGAATGTAAAGATTTAGGTATGCCACTTATCTAAGATAGTAATCTTCCAAGAAATAGAAAACGGTAATGCAAAATGCATTACCGTTTTTGTTTATCTAAACTAACTGTTAGCTCAGTGATAGACTCACAGAAAAGTCTCTAAGTTAAACCAAACCTGATCTCATCTGAAAAATCATCTTCTCAGCAGTGCAGCTAAAGGTAAATTCAATTTTAGTAGAATCGCCTTGGTCTACAACTTCAACCTTAACATTAGGGTCAGCGTCTTTTGCTAAAGCAACATATTTTTCTGTTTTGCTTTTCACTTCATCAGCGGTCCCAGTAATAACAGTGCTATAAACTGTATCATCACCAGTAATTACTGTTCCGATTTCAGCAGTACAGCCACACGCAGGACAACATTCATTCATAACTGTATCTTTGGACATGTAAGGCTCCTTTTCTAAAATTTACAACGATTTCTAGAATATCATAGAGTGAAACAAAAAGCCTCCTAAGAGGAGGCTTTTGAAAAATTATTTTTATGTTTCAAAAAAAGTTATGCAACAAATACATCGTTGTGTTCAGTCTGCATCAATTTCTTCAACTTGGTGAGAGCTGCCTTTTCAAGCTGGCGCACTCTTTCAACTGAAACTTTAAGCTCGTCTGACAATTCTTGAAGAGTTGCTTTATTTTCATCAAGCCAACGACGCTTAATAATCATATATGAGCGATCGTCCAATTCGCCAAGAACACTGTTCAATGAAAGAGCACGCATTCTCTCGCTATCTTTTTCTTCTAAGTTTTCACCGACATCAGAGGAACCATCTACTAGATAAGCAGCTGGAGCAACAGTTCCTTCATCAGAGTCATCAGAAGTAATATCGTATGCTACATCTTGTGCTGTAAGACGAGATTCCATCTCAGTAACATCCTTGGTAGATACGCCTAAATCTTCTGCAACCTGCTCTGTTTCATTAGCGTTAAACCAACCGATATTTTTCTTGGTCTGACGTAACTTAAAGAACAACTTTCTCTGGGCTTTAGTTGTAGCAACTTTTACAAGACGCCAATTTTTAATTACAAAGTCGTGAATTTCAGCTTTAATCCAATGTACCGCAAAAGCTGCTAGGCGTACACCTTGACCAACATCAAAGCGCTTAACTGCTTTCATCAATCCTACAGTACCTTCCTGGATTAAGTCTCCTAAAGGTAAACCATATCCCATGTAACCGCGAGCAATACTAACTACGAAACGTAAATGTGCCAAAACCAGTTTTCTTGCAGCTTCGAGGTCGCCTTCCTTCTGAAGTCTTGTTGCTAAATAAAACTCTTCTTTTTCAGTAAGAAGAGGAATACTGTTAATGGCACGAATATAACCGTCAAGATTATCGCTAGGCACCAACATCATATTTTCAGCATTCATAGTCATTAGCCTTCAACACCATTCCTTTATACTTATATTATTGACTTATTCCCAAGCCAATTATTTTATACCACAATTTTTTCTCATCTATATAATAGACCAAAAATTGTTGATTTAGTTCACATTTATCACAACAAAATAAAAATACTTTTGTTACACCTAAATGTTAATAAATTTTACATTTTCGTTACTCAGCGAAAAGAGCTTCAATGAAATCATCAGCATTGAAAACTCGTAAATCGTCAATCTTTTCACCGATACCAATGTAACGAATTGGAATGCCAAACTTATCCGCAATGTTAAAGATAACCCCGCCCTTAGCTGTACCATCAAGCTTGGTTATGTTAATGCCAGTAATCTTTACCGCGTCGCCAAATATCTGTACTTGATTGATAGCATTTTGGCCTGTACCAGCATCCAAAGTGAGCATAACTTCATGAGGTGCTGTTGGATCAACCTTCTGCATTACTCTAACAATCTTTCTTAATTCTTCCATAAGGTTGGCTTTATTCTGAAGTCTTCCTGCTGTATCAGCGATTAGGACATCATAATTTTTGGCAGTAGCTGATTTCAAAGCATCAAAAATTACCGAAGCACTATCTGCTCCCGAATCTTGAGAAATAACAGGAACCTTATTACGTTCGCCCCATTCCTTTAACTGCTCTACTGCTGCAGCTCTAAAGGTATCTCCTGCAGCTAACATCACTTTAAGACCTTGGTTTTGTAAAATCTTGGTCATTTTTCCGATTGTAGTAGTTTTACCAACGCCATTTACGCCGATCATTAAAATTACATAAGGCTTATGAGTTTTGTCGACAGCAAAAGGAACAGCAACAGGATCCAAAATGTCATGTAATTCTGTTTTTAAATTACCAACAAGGCTCTCTCCGTCTTTAAGTTCTTTTAAAGTAGAAGCCTTAGTTAATTTATCAATTAACTTGGAGGTTGTTTCTACTCCGACGTCAGCTGAAACTAAAGTAGTTTCTAGGTCCTCAAAAAATTCATCATCAATTTTTCTGCCTTTGAACATGGCACTTAAACCAAGTCCAATGGATTCACGGGTTCTCTTTAGTCCTGAAACAAGTCTTTTAAAGAAGCCAACCTTTTCTGGTTCAGAAGCTACTTTAGATTCAGCATCAGAGGCTTTTTCATCCTGTGTTTGCTTCTCAGATTCCTGTGCTACTACTTCTTTTTCACTTTCAGCTTCTTTTTTCTCATCGTCTGGCTTTTCAGCCTGTTCCGGATGTTTGGTTTCAGAAGCAACAACTTCTTCTACTTTATTGGCATCTTCACTTTCAGAATGGTCTACTTGTTCTATCTTTTCAGAAACTAGTCCGGCAGTTTTTTCAGATGCTAGTTCAGAATTTTTTTCATTTTCAACTAGTGTTTTTTCTAAAGTATTATCATTAGAATTAGCTAAGCTTTTATCGTCCTGCTTAACCTCAGTTGCCTTTTCAACTTTATCATCAGATGAACTAACTGCATTTAAGGATTCTGTCTGATTTTTAGAATCTTCTAATTCATTGATATTTTCTTGAGGGGCTTCCTTGGATGATCTACGGAACCAGGAAAAAAAAACTTTTTTTGCCATCTTAAATATTAGTCCTTAAAAGAAATTTCATGCTTTGATTGAACATTGTTTCAAATTTTATAAAAAACTCAAAATATCTACTCCGACTTTACTTAAATATTATGAGTTTTCCCTAAAATGCATTCCTAATAGAACAACTCCTCTCTTATCCTAGATATTTGGTTAAATAACTATAAAAGCAGACGTTAGGAACTAAAAAACATTACCGAAAACTAATTCAATGCTAAAAATATTGATAATTTTATTATACTAATTTTAAATAAGCCTCGCATACCATAAGTAGCGAGGTCTTAATTTGGTAGTTTTATAAAGGTATTTATAAACTTCCTTCTGCAAGTTCACCAACTACAGAACGAGTTTCTAAATTCAACTCTTTAACCTTTATCTTAATAACCTGACCTAATTCAAATACAGGTTTCTTATCGATAAATACCTTCCCTAACAAGGCGTCAGAATCAATTCTGGTTCTTTCTCCGCAAATAAAGCTTGATGGAATAAATAGAGCAGCACCATTAGCAATGATTCTCACTCTCATACCACCACGTGAAATATCAAATATTTCAGCATCAAAAACAGTTCCGGCGTCCATATATTGACGTAAATACTCAACATATAACCAGTCCTTCACATTTCTTTCGGCTATACGATTGCTTTTACGGGACACATTCATCGCAGCAATGGTGTCATCGTTAGGAATGGTAACGTTTGAGGCATCACCAAGAATTGAGGCTTTGATTAATCTATGATTGATCATGTCACCATACTTACGAATAGGAGAAGTCCAGGTAGCGTAATATTCGAGTCCAAGACCAAAATGATGACCTGGAACTGGAGACATAGCTGCATAACTCTGATATTTTCTTAATCTACAATCCAAATACACATTATCAGTGCTATCTACCCATCTTTTAACAGCAGAGAAGCCATCCAAAGTCAAAAGAGTAGCCTCATCTGTAATAGGACATTCATATTCTTTTAAGAGAGAAACCACATCTTTAATCTTCTCTGGATCGAAACCTGAATGGATATTGAAAATACCAGCATTTAATTTTGAAGCTAAGAACTTACCGGCACAAGCATTAGCAGCAATCATTGCTTCTTCAACAATCTTATTCGCACTGCGTCTTTCTTCGATAACAATTTCTTTTAATCTACCTGTTTCATCTAACACGAAATCATAATCAGGTTTATCTCTGAAAACAGAAGCCTTGATGCTTCTATAGTTGTATCTCAATTTTTGGAAGTCGTTTAAATCTTTGATAACTGTTTCCACTTCTGCTGATGGTTTAAAATCAGTTTCTACACCTTCAAGGAAATCAGATACTTTGTTATATGCCAGTTTGCCATGAGACACGATATCAGCAATTTCGAAACTTATGTCATCTGATAAAGCACCATCTGCTAATACTGTAAATTTTCCAACGATAACTGGACGTTTTTGACCATCCCAGAGAGAACATAAATCCTCACTCAGCTTTCTAGGAAGCATTGGAATATCTCTGCCAGGCAAATAGATTGAAAATGCACGCTTCATCGCTTCTGCATTTAAAGCATCTTTTTCATCAATATAGCCAGTAGGATCTGCTATAGCGACGTAAACAGTGAAGCCACCTTGAGGCAACTTTTCGATGTACAAAGCATCGTCCATGTCTTTTGTTTTTTCGCTATCAATAGTTACGAAACATAGATTGGTATAATCCTTTCTTGGTAACGCACTATCTTTAAACACGTAGTTATCAAGATCATCTGGTGATGTTTTTGGTAAATCAAGTCCTCTAAGGGTTACCCACCAAGGAGCTTCAGGATCATTTGCAGAGGTAACATATTCAATAATTTCAATGCTATGAACGCCTCTATTCAACATCGCATGTTTGGTTAATTTTGCAATAACCCAATCACCTTCTTTCAAGGTAACATTAGAAACTGTATTTCTAGCCCTGATTGGTTTTTTCATATTTGGGCGATCTGGGAGTACTGCCAAGTAACCAGATACAAATTTTACTCGAGCCACAAATCTATCAAGACCAGGCTCAACTAACTCGACTGGTGCTGCTTGAAATTTATCTCCATTCTGAATAATACGAGCTTTTATTCTGTCTCCATTCAAAAGATTTAACATCTGTTTTGGAGGAATGAAGTAACTAACTCTTGGTTCAACTTCTAAAAAGCCATATCCTTTATCGGTGGCTTTTACTACGCCTTCTTTGAGTTCTTCAGAACCTGTAACATTATTAGTATTATTGGTGTGGAAATTCTTTGAAAAGTTTGTTTTTGAATTGTTGAAATCATTTCTTGATTTCTTATTTACATTGTTTTTATTTATTTGATTATTGGTGTTTGAATTTTTTCTATCTGTACTTTGAGAAGAACTATCGCTTTTCTTATCGCGTGCACTTTCTGATTTTAACTGTTGCCAAATTGGATTATCTTTTAACATTTTATTTCCTAAATTCCGTAGATAACATTGGTACGGATTTAATTACATTTTACTCTAAAGATTGCGGGATTCTAAATTATAGAAATTGCAAAATTTTTTGAAATTCGCTACTTAACTTTCATGATACTATCATTACACGTCAAGTTAAAAAGCCCTTTTACGGATAAACCAAAATGCCTGAAATAGTAATCATCCATGATTTTGCTTCCTCTCCTTTCGAATTTATGGGGATGTGCTCGAATCTAAATATCGCAAGCGAAATCATTTCCCCACCAGGCCATGGAGCCTCACAAGCGACAGTAACATGGGCTGATACAGCAGATTGGTTAGAAGAACAGATAGCTGATTTAAATGTACACAATTATTTTCTCTATGGTCATGGACTAGGTGGCCAGTTGATACTTTCTAGTCTCTGGCAAAAGCCTAATTTTTCTAAAAAGATCAAAGGTGTGATTTTAGAAAACGTAATTCCGGGCTTCCCAGATAGAGATTCTCGAAGAGCCTTCCGAAAGAAAATAAATGTTCTTGAAGCAAACTTTCGCGATAAGCCGAAAACAGAAGCTTTACAAGAATGGTTCAACCAAGAGGAATATGCTGATTTACCCGCAAGTGAAAAAGAACTCTTTTTAAGGAATGCTAATCGGTATGACGGTACATCTTTAGCTGATACACTCCACAACTTAAATACTTCCGATTTAATACAACCTCTCACCATTAAAAAGGCCAACTATCCCCTACTCTATTTGTATGGTGACAATAACAAGTACTTAAATGTTTTGCCAGAGCCGAGTGTGAATAAGCTTAATGACACTTTCCAAAAAACAACCTTTGTAGCCATACCTAATGCAGGGCAAATCTGTCACACATTAAAATATAAAGATGCACTACTAAAAGAAATAAATAACTTTATTGGCCTTGCCTAAAAGGCTAAATAACCACAAGCTCTCATAAAAAACGCTCATCTCCAAGATTATAGAGATGAGCGTTTATTAAATTACGCTTTTATAAGTCCTTACTTAGACGAAATACCACTATGTCTTAAAAGCGCATCGGTGGTAGGTTTTCTGCCTCTAAATTTTACAAATAGGTCCATAAAATCTTCGGATCCACCCTTTTCTAGAATAGATTCCATAAATGATTTACCTACTTCTGGGTTAAGAACTCCCTCTTCTTCAAAGCGAAAATATATGTCGCTAGATAAAACTTCAGCCCATTTGTAACTGTAGTAACCGGCACTGTAGCCACCAGCAAAGATATGGGTAAAGCTATTTTCAAATCTATTGAAAGGAACCACAGGGACTACACAGACATCTTTTCTTACCTGTTCAATAAGTTCATGAGCACTTACGCCATTTCCATATTCCATAAATGCTCTAAAGTCGAAGAGGGAAAATTCCAACTGTCTCAACATCCCCATTGCAGATTCAAAATTTTTAGCCTTTAAAAGTTTATCTAAAAGATCATTAGGGAGCTTTTCACCTGTATCAACATGCCCGGAGATCATGGCTAATACTTCTGGTTCCCAAGTAAAGTTTTCCATAAATTGACTTGGTGTTTCAACAGCATCCCAAGGCACATTATTGATACCAGCAAGGTCAGGCTCATTAACTAAAGTCAACATGTGATGAAGTGAATGGCCAAACTCATGGAACAAGGTTTCAACTTCATAATGATTTAATAATGATGGGCGCCCACCTACTGGAGGAGTAAAGTTACAAATAACGTAGGCAACTGGTATTTGAAGGCTACCGTCTTTTCTTAACTTTCTATCGATACAGGAATCCATCCAAGCGCCACCGTTTTTATTTTCTCTCGCATAGAGATCCATGTAAAAACTACCGCGGTGGGTGCCATTTCTATCGAAAATATCGTAGAAAGATACATCTGGATGCCAAACATCAACACCCTTGTGTTCAGTTACCTTAAGGCCAAATATCACATTAACTAGCTTGAAGAGACCTTCTAACACCTTTGGTAAAGGAAAATAAGGACGTACCATTTCATCATTAACGGCATATTTGTTTTCTTTTAGTTTTTCACTAAAGAAACTCATATCCCAAGGCTGTAATTCTTCACTTACATTGCAGACATTTTTGGCAAAATCTTTAAGTTCAGAAACTTCCTTTACCCCTTGTGCATAAGACTTCTTCACAAGATCATTAAGGAAATTCATCACCATTTCTGGGCTTTCAGCCATTTTCCTTGCTAAGGATCTTTCAGCATAGTTTTTAAAGCCTAGGAGCTTGGCTTGCTCATTGGTAAGTTTTAATTCCTCTGAAATAACGTCATCGTTATTGAACTCTCCAGCATTAGGGCCTAGGGAAGATGCCCTTGTCACATATGCTTCATAACATTCACGTCTTAATTCGCGATTCTCAGCATATTGCATTACAGGAAGGTAAGAAGGCAGTCTTAAGGTAATGACATACCCATCTAGTCCACGGTTTTTAGCTTCTTGCTTTGCAAGATTCAAAGCTGTTTCAGGAAGGCCTTTAAGTGCCTCAAGATCTGTTACGTGTTTAAACCACTTATTGGTCGCATCCAATACATGATTGCTAAATTCAGAGCTTAAAGTGCTTAAGCGGTTTTCTAAATCTGAGAATTTCTTTCTATCTTCGGTAGATAAACCGATACCACTAAGTTCAAAATCTTGAAGGGCAAATTTTAGAGAGCGTTGTTTTTCCTTTGAAAAAGATTGCCAAGAATCACTCGCAATGATCTTTTTGTAGGCATTGTATAAGCCTTCGTGTTGCCCTACCCAAGTAAAATAATCGGAAATTTCAGGGAGCATTTCATCATGGGCTTTTCTGAAATCTTCTGTTGATAACACAGAATTTAAATGTGAAATAATTCCCCAAGCTTTGGATAGTTTTTCACTGCTTTCTTCAATCGGATCAAGAACATTTTCAATTGTAGGATCATCTTTATGAATACTTGTAACGCTATCAATAACGTTGCGACATTCTGAAATTAAACTAGATATAGCTTCTTTAATATGCTCTGGCTTAATTTCAGAAAATGCTGGTAATTCATCGTCTCTTAATAACGGATTAATTTTAGACATTTTGGCGATAATTCCTTATATTCTATTATTGCTATCTATGATTCAAATTATAACAGAGTCACACATAGTAACGTTTAGATTGACAATATTACATACATCAACAATTGAACAGTGCGATAATCCTTATTTGCAGTGATCAACAAAAATGTATAATTGGTATTCCGAGATTAATGGAGATAAAACATATGCATATGTTTTTTAAAACACAATATTATTTTTGCTTTGCTTCCATAATAATCTTTGCAGCCCTAGCTATTAAACTCATATTTGTTCCTTTCTCAGCAATGGATCAATCAATAATCTATTCATTTTTATGTTTATGGATAGCTATATCATTTGGCGTTGTAAACATTATTAAAATTACTGAGAAAGTTGCTCAAATGGTTGGAATAATCGGTTTGGTCTTATCATTGCTAGCCGGAATCATGGGGATTATTTACAGCTGGGGTATCCAATATGAGGGCATATTGGTGGGCCTTAAAAGTGCTGCTTTGTTAGCATTAGTATTTACTTTACTAAAACTTATAAACGAAGCTATCCAAGTATCAAGCACCCTATTTACTAAGTTGTGCTCATACTCTGTGGGATTTTTAACATTATTCACAGGTATCGTTGCCTTAATTTGGATTTTTGCTCCTCATTATGAAGCTTTAAATAGATTTATCACCGTCTTAGCATTTTTAACAATTGCAGCTAATGCAGGAATTTTAGTTTTTTATATCAATACCATAAATGAAGAACATAAAAGATTGAAACTCAACCTTACTAGAGCTGCTAAGAACGGCGTCTACGCTGATAGTTTTGGACAATTATATGAAGTTCGTAAAATCGTTGATAGAAGAATTTCTAATCAATAATCTTCTTAAGAAGATGGTTCATAACTATCATTACTAACATTAGAAACGAATAAAGAAAAATGACTGACTTTATTAACATTGAAAGAAAACTGGAAAAGTTACGTGCTCTACTAAAAGAAAATGAGCTCGATGCATTAATTATTCGTAGAGAAGACGAACACCTTTCAGAGTACCTTGCCCCAGAAAGTGAACGCTTAGCATATATCACAGATTTTACTGGTTCTGCGGGTACAGCGGTTATTCTTACAGATCCATCTCTAGTAACAAACTTCCCCGCTGGAATTCCAATAACTAATAGCGATGGAGAAACAGTTACGTTAAAAAACGGTGCTGTACTTCTTGTTGATGGAAGATACACCTTACAGGCCAAAGAGCAGGTACCTAACCATTGTTTCGACACCTTCCATTTTCAAAAAATCACCTTAGAAAACTGGCTTAAAACAGTTTTAAAAACCAATAAACGTATTGGCGTAGATACTAAGTGTGTAAGCTGGGGATGGCGAAACAAACTACAAACAGCATTAGAATTTTCAAAAATACAGTTGGTCCCAACTAATAACAACCTCATAGACGCTATATGGACCGACAAACAAAAATCAACACCAGTTCCAGCAACAATTTATGAGGATCGCTACAACGGTTGCCCAAGTATTGAAAAAAGACATCTTTTATCCCAAAAATTAAAAGATATGCATCTTGATGCCACTGTTATTTCAAAAAGCGAATCAGTAAATTGGCTTTTAAATGTTAGAGGTCGCGATGTGCCATGCCTTCCTGTTGTAAATAGCTTTGCAGTGGTTTACAGCTGTGAGCATCTTGAATGGTACGTTGACCAAAGAAAAATTCGCCCTGAAGATCTATCTAGCTTTCAACACCATTTTGGAAATATTGATTACTATTCCGAGAATGACCTAGAAAAGATGGCTGAAAGACTTGGAAAAAATAAATCTCAAGTCTACATAGATCCCGAAACAACCAACGCTTGGCTCATAGATACTCTCCTAGAAAAAGGAGCCAAACTTACCTATGGACCTGACTTATGCGATTTGCCAAAGGCTTGTAAAAACCCAACAGAAGTACAGGGCATGAGGCAATGTCACCTTAAAGATGCTGTTGCGATGTGTCGTTTCCTTGCTTGGCTCGACAATCTTACCGAACCTTTAATAAGTGAAACTGGTGATGCTCCCCACAGCGCAAGTTGGGAACTTGGTGCTAGCTTCGATGAAGCCAAAATATCAGATCAGCTTTTAAAGTTCAGACAAGAACAAAAAGGCTTTATTGAAACAAGTTTCGATACTATTTCAGCGATCGGTCCTAATGCCTCCATCGTACACTATAACCATAAAAATCTCGGTACCCCAAGAAGCCTTGGGAAAGAGCCTATGTATCTAGTTGATAGTGGTGGGCAGTATCAAGAAGGTACCACTGATATAACTAGAACTATTCTTGTAGGCCCTGGTCTTACAGAGGAAATGAAGGAAAGTTTCACTCTTGTAATGAAAGGACTTATAGCATTGCACCGGGCAAAATTTCCTAAGGGTACCTTTGGTATTAGCTTAGATGTTTTAGCAAGAGCACCATTATGGCAACACGGTCTAACCTATGACCATGGCACAGGACATGGTGTGGGACAATGCTTGAATGTTCATGAAGGACCTCAATCATTCTCTCAAAGAGGTCAGAAGGTATCTATGGAACCAGGCATGGTTACTTCTATAGAACCTGGCTATTACAAAGATAATGAATATGGCATTCGTTGTGAAAATCTTTCTGTAGTGGAAAATATCAGAGTTGGTGATGCACAAACGGATATGCTAACACTCGCACCATTAACTTATGTTCCTTTTGATTTAAGGCTAATTAAGAAAGAAATGCTTACCAATGAAGAAAGAAATTGGATCAATGACTACCATCTCCACGTTAGAGAAGTGGTGAAAGAGCATCTTTCTGATTTTGAAATTAGCTGGCTATTAAAAGCGACTGCTGCAATTTAAAGGAAGTTGAAATGGGTCTAAAACGTTTAATAAAAAAAGCTTACACCAAAAGTTTTGGCGGACCTAGAGGTCGTTTAGAAAATCTTCCTCACATCTCTGTAAATGCAGATGACTACACTATCTTAGATGATCCTCAAGTCTTCAAGAAGAGAATCATAGAGCTTATAAGAAGCGCTAAAAGAAGGATTTGCATGACAGCTCTCTATCTACAGAATGATGAGGCTGGTCAGGAAATTCTTCATGAACTATACCAAGCTCAAAAACTCAATCCAAACCTTTATATTCGTGTTTATGTAGATTTCCATAGAGCACAAAGAGGTTTAATAGGTAAAGGTCCTCAGATTGGTAATAATGCTTGGTATCAAGAATTAGCTAAACAACAGCCACAACATCCAACAATTTACGGTGTCCCTGTAAAAAGTAGAGAATTTTTCGGAGTCCTTCATTTAAAAGGCTTTGTCTTTGATGATGTTGTACTTTACAGTGGTGCAAGTATCAATAACGTGTATTTAAACCAAAATGGAAAATACCGTATTGATCGTTACCATGAGATACATTCCTCTCCTCTTGCTGATGCGTTATGCGATTACTGCACAAATGCTTTCCATCAAACCCAAGCAGTACAGGATTTAAGCCTACCTAATCCACCATCAGCCAAGATGCTAGCTTCCGACATTAAAGAGCAAAGGCATATTCTCACGAAAGAAAAATATCATATTCTTAATGAAGAAATAGCCCCACGGCACGTTGGAGTTACTCCTCTTGTTGGATTAGGGAAAAAATATAATATTTTAAATCAAACCATTTTGTCGCTCCTTGATTCTGCGTCCGAAGAAATTACGATTTATACTCCTTATTTCAACCTTCCAGCTCCTATGCAAAAAAGAGTTAATAAGTGTCTAAACAGAGGCGTAAAAATTCATCTTGTGGTAGGTGATAAGGAAGCTAATGATTTCTTTATTAGACAAGGCGAAGAGTTTAGCAAAGTAGGTGCTGTTCCTTATATTTACGAAATAAATCTAAGAAATTTTATTCAAGCACACGAAGAATACATTAATAAGAATCAACTCACCGTCCATCTATGGAAGGACGGCGACAACACTTATCATGTAAAGGGGATGATCGTCGATAAAAAGTATGCTCTCATAACAGGTAATAATTTCAACCCTCGGGCTTGGAATTTGGACCTCGAAAATGGGCTTTTTATCCAAGATCCAAAACACCTTTTACTAGAAAGATTCACCCACGAAAGACAGTACTTACTACAGCACACTAGAATAATAAAATCTGCATCAGAGCTTGAGGATATCAATGATTACCCTGAAGAATACAGAAAATTTATTATCAGAACTAAAAAGATTGGTGCACAGTGGTTATTAAGAAAACTTCTGTAATCTGTTCTTTGTAATGACTTTGGTGTTTCCAAATAATTGTGCCGATAAATAAAATGATAAATGAAAACACTCTTATAAAAACTCCTGTAAGCACCCTTACAGGAATTAGTTCTCGTGGGATTAATGCTTTAAAGCGTCTTAATATCCAGACTGTATGGGATTTATTATTGCATCTTCCTACTGGCTATCAGGATCGCGGTACTCCTAAAGCAATCAATTCATTACGTGAAGGTGAAATCGTAACCGTTAAAGGATTGGTTGAAAGCACCCACATTTCCGGAATGGGCAGAAAAAGCATCTACAACATTAATCTAAATGATGGCACAGGAATTATAAGAATCGCTATCTTTAACTTTAAAACCTATCAAGTACGCGACATCAATATCGGAGAAGAGCTTTCTTTATACGGAAAAATATCTTTTTATAACGGAAAACCTCAAATGACTAACCCAGAGTTTTCCGATGAAAATTCAGATGAAAATGCCAATAATACCTTCACTCCAACATATGGTCTTACAAGTGGCATCAAAATGCAGGCAATGCGTAAATATGTAAACCTTGCCTTAGATTTCATAACTGATGAAAACTGCCCCGAATTGCTCCCCAAAGAGTTAAGAACTCCAAATACTGAATTAAAGCTTTCAGAGGCTTTTAAACAAATTCATCATCCTAATAAAACCGAATCTCTGAATGATCTATTTGATTTCAGATCTTCTGGATATCGCAGAATAATTATGGAGGAGCTCACCGCCCACCAGTTAAGTCTTATTAAGCTTCGTGAATTAAATCAGGAACGCAATGGTTTACCACTAAAAGGAAACCAAGAGCTAATCAAAAAGTTCCTAAGTACCCTTAAGTTCAAACCAACATCAGCTCAAACAAGAGTCTTTAAAGAAATTTGTAGTGATATGAATTCAGATATTCCTATGAATAGACTCGTTCAAGGTGATGTAGGATCTGGAAAAACCCTAGTTGCCGCCCTTGCCGCACTTTATGCTGTTTCAAGTGGAGTACAAGCAGCCCTTATGGCTCCTACTGAAATCCTAGCAGAGCAACATGCGTCTAAACTGGAAAAGTTATTCACACCTTTAGGGATAAAAACAGCATCATTACTGGGAAAACATACAGCTTCTCAAAAAAAAGAAGTAATCAAAAAACTAAAAGCTGGTGAAATTGACATCGTAATTGGTACACACGCCATATTTCAAAAAAACGTAGAGTACAAAAATCTCAAGCTAATAATTATTGATGAGCAACATCGTTTCGGTGTTGGTCAAAGATTAATGCTTCGTAGTAAAGCCCAGAACGATGGTAAAAATCCGCACATGCTGGCTCTAACGGCAACTCCAATTCCAAGAACCTTGGCGCAAACAATGTATGCGGATATGAAGGTATCAGTTATTGATGAATTACCTCCAGGAAGAACACCTATCAAAACATTCTTACTTACGGAGCAAAGCAAAAATAAACTTCTCCCTAAAATCAAAGATAGCGTTGCTAAGCATCTGCAAATTTATTGGGTATGTTGCCTGGTTAACGAATCAGATACGGTAGAAGGCTGTCAAGATACAGAAAGCGCTGCAGAATACTTAAAAGAAAGTATTCCAGGAATAAATGTTGGCATAGTTCATGGACAGATGAAAGCCCAAGAAAAGGAAGATGCCATGAATAAATTTAAGAACAGAGAAACAGATATTCTTGTTGCCACGTCGGTAATCGAAGTAGGCGTCGATGTTCCGAATGCCTTTTTAATTGTAATTGAGAATGCTGAACGTTATGGCCTTGCCCAGCTCCACCAATTAAGAGGTCGTGTAGGCAGAGGCAGTATTGAATCGTATTGTTGCCTTTTATGCTCTTCAAATATCAGCCCTATTGGACTTGAACGCATGCAGGTTTTAAAAGAAAGCACTGACGGTTTCTACATTGCAGAAAAGGATCTTGAATTAAGAGGTCCTGGTGATTTAATGGGCACCAAACAAACAGGTGAAATGACTTTTAAAGTAGCTGAGCTAATTCGAGATACATCCCTAACCCAGGAAGCAACAGAAACAGCAGCCAAGATTCATAATAATTGGCCAGATAATGAAAAATTTCTTTTAGACTGCTGGTATCCAGAAGGTGAAAACGTTAGTAAAGCATAATTTGTGTATGCATTTCTTAATTTCGTTTGTGATCTTTTAAACACAATAAAACATGCAATGTATATGCCCTATGTATATCTGGTGCAAAATATGCAAGTACCATATATAAGGCAGGAGAATTGGATGTTATGAAAGCAATGTTGAATCTGAGACAAGCTGCAACACAGACACTTACAATAACACCACAACTAGAGCAAGCAATTCATATCCTGCAATTGTCTCAACAAGAATTGCAAACGGAAATAAGAGAATACCTAGAGAAAAACCCATTACTAGAGGCTGATGACTCTGAAGATCCTAATACTACCTCGCTAGATGCCATGGCGGATCAAGAGAGAACTCAAAATGAACGAGAAGATGATTTTAATGCCTTTAGTAGTGATTCCCCTATCCTAAGTGATGATGCCTCATATAGTGATATCAACAATATCGCACCTGGTAAAACTTTAGCAGGAAGTGAAGACTTTACTGACGAACCAGGTAGTTCTGCGCAGTCAGGGACCGATTATGAAGAAGTGAGCCCAGAGCAAAATCCTTCTGACAATAACGAAATTTCTAATCATGAAAATGATACTTGGAATGAGAATTACAGTGCTTCACAGGGGCAAAAAAGAAGTTTTGACGGCTCAGGTGAAGAATATCAAGGTGAAACTAGCTATGGCTTAAAAGAACACCTTCTATGGCAACTTAATCTCACACCGTCTTCTGATAAGGATCATTATATTGCGGAAGTCATAATTGATGGGGTCCAGGAATCTGGATATCTTACCGAAAGCAATGACGACTTACTTTCTGCTGTAAGAAAATTATACCCAGACACTACTATGGAAGAAGTTGAGACTGAAATAAAAATTATTCAGCACTTTGATCCTATAGGAATTGCCGCAAGGAGCGTTCAAGAGACATTATTAATCCAACTTGAAGAATGCGATTGTGAAGATATACCACTCGATATTGCTAGAAGAATTATCGAGAATCACTTAGATCTTTTAGGCCAACGTGATTTTAGAGCCTTAAAAAAGAACCTAGGTAATATTTCAGATGAAACACTGAAACAAGCTATCGATATTATTAAAAGCCTAGAACCTCGTCCAGGTAATGCCATAAAGCAAGATCTTGGAGAATACATTATTCCTGATGTCTGTATTGTCAGAAAAAATGGTATTTGGCAGGCTGAGTTAAACCCAGCTGCCGTTCCAAAGCTCAAAATAAACGAAACTTATAGCGCCATGATCAAGGATGTAAAAACGGCCAGTGATAGCAAATACCTAAAAAATAATCTCCAAGAAGCAAATTGGATAATCATGAGCCTCAATAAAAGAAATGATACTCTTTTAAGGGTGGCTAACTGCATAGCCGAAGAACAACAAAACTTCTTCGAAAAGGGACCACAAGCAATGAAACCTCTAATATTAAATGACATTGCTTCAAAAGTGGGCCTTCATGAGTCCACAGTATCTCGTGTTACTACTGAAAAGTACATGACGACCCCACAAGGAACCTTCGAATTAAAATACTTCTTCTCCAGTAGCATTAGCACTGAAAATGGTGGTGCCTGCTCTTCAACGGCGATACGTGCAATGATTAAAAAGCTCGTTGATAATGAAAGGCCAGACAAACCGTTATCTGATAGTAAATTAGCGGACCTCTTAAAAGAACAAGGTATTATGGTCGCAAGAAGAACCATTGCTAAATATAGAGAAGCTATTAACATTCCTCCTTCAAATCTTAGAAAAAAATTAGTTTAGTAGCGTTATCCCCCCATCTTTCCGCATCTAAATACATAGGAAACAGAAGAAATTCTGTTTCCTATGTATCCTATAAAATTATTTCCTCAAGCGTCATTCGCAATAATGCGTCTATAAAACAGGATTAACGATAAAAGGCGTAAATATTAACGTAGAAGCAATTTTTGAACAATTTACCCCCCTATTTCGGATTATTTTCAGGGCTTACATAAAGCTTTTTAAAACAAAACGTAAAAAATTATGGAGATAATCACCATTTGTAAAAATTACTATAGATCTTTAGAGATTTTTTTAAATAAAATAAAAGTGTAGCTACAGCGAGTGTTGTAACTAAAGCTCTGAATCTTGCTTTTAGATTCACAAGTATAAGGAGTTGCCTATGCAGATAAATATCACCGGTCATAATGTAGAAGTTACCGAAGCTCTGCGTAATTATGTTAATGACAAGATGGATCATTTAAAACGTCTCGAAGAATACGTTAAGTCTGTCAATGTTATCCTTTCTATTGAAAATCTAGATCACAAGGCTAGTGCCAAGATCTCTGTTAAGGGCGAAGAACTTTTCGCTGAAGCTAACGCTGAAACAATGTATGCTGCTATCGATGGTCTCGTAGACAAGCTCGAAAGACAATTGGTTAAGTATAAAGAGAAAGTTACCAAGTAAAAGTTCTGTATGCTTGATTTAGCGGAACTACTTTCCAAAAACGGGGTGATGAGCCCCGTTCTTTGTTATAGTAGAAAAAGAGTATTTGAAATAATCGGAAGTTATGGGCAAAACCTTACAGGAATGAGGGCAGATGCTATAACAGAAGGGCTAAACTCTCGTGAAAAATGCGGGAGCACTTATGTCAATAACGGCTTTGCAGTACCACATATTACAATTTCTAGTAATTACAAAGAAGCCGCCCTTTTTATAGCCCTAGAAACCCCTATCACCTACAACCAAAATCGAGATGAAGCAGATCTCTTTCTCGCCCTATTTTTACATAAAGATACGGCAATGCAATGTTTTGATAGCTTAGAACAAATTGCCAATTACCTATCTGATACCAACAAAACTAAATATTTAAGATCCCTTAAAAATCTACCTGCCCAAGTATTTATGGTTCTCAAGAACTATTGTGCAGAATTATCCACAAAACAAAAAGAAGAACAAAACTAAAAAGTCTGATTTTCTCCCTCCAGTTTAGCTAAAAAAAATCTTAACCAAACAGATCACAAGATGATACGCCCTGCTTGATATTTGGGATTTTTACTTGCAAAATTTAATTGTGGTGTTGTTAGTAAGCTGTGTATTCTTTGTGGATAACCTGTGACTAAAACAAGGACTGAGAATGGAAAGAAGCACATCAAAAAAGAAGCCTAGTTTTTTTCTATCTGCCTTGAAAAAGGTATTTTTTGCTTTCCTTGTACTCCTGGGACTCATTGTTATATGTTCAATATTTGTAGTGCGCGATAACAACCTAATCGCTCCTCTAGAATATGCTTTCAGCAAAGTCATAAATGATAATGTCTCTATTAGTTCCGTCAATTACAACCTTATCCATCCACAGGTAATAAACATAAAAGGAATATCTTCTGACTCCATAAAAGTAAGCGAGCTTTATGTTGAATTCGACATTGTTGACTCACTAACTCATAAGGAACTAACAATAAAGAATCTGGTTTTGGCCAAACCTGAGCTTATAAACGTTAATTTTTCTAATTTCGGTAAACAGGCTAAATAAACTCTAATTTTTTTACAATGCTGTTTACCGGTAATAACAAATATTTATTGTATTTTATTTTTGCTTCCTTTTGGGCGTCCAGGACCACGTTTTATCTTAACAACCTTAGGTTTGTTTTTTGCTCCTTTAGGTCTACCA
>CAVGFV010000158.1:0-14002 GCA_963628765.1 Succinimonas sp. | reverse complement strand
AAGATAAATGATAATTTAGAAGCTACAGCACAAGCAGTATTCCAAGAACAATTTGCTTCTTACTACGGGTGTGACGAGCTTCCTGAAGGCTATAGCATCGTCAGTTTGGATAGTCTTTGTACGGTCAAAGGCGGCAAACGTCTTCCTCCAGATTGCGAATTACTTGATGTTCCAACCGAACATCCTTATATTCGTGTCCGTGATGTTGGTGGAAGTCGCTATGTCTGTCTTACAGATCAATTCCAGTATATTGACGTGAAAACGCATCAAGCCATTTCACGATATATAGTTAACACCGGAGATATTGTCATTTCGATTGTTGGCACAATTGGATTGCTTGGCAAAATCCATTCCTCTCTTGACCAAGCAAACCTTACTGAAAACTGCGTTAAACTCGCAGATATTCATACGGTTACTTCCGACTATCTTTATTACACACTCTGCTATAAGAAGCAAATCAAAGAGATTGACCTACTAACAGTCGGAGCTGTTCAAGCAAAGTTGCCTATGTATAATATCCAATCTATGAAAATTCTTATCCCTCCAATCGAGGTAATGAGAAATTTTCAGAAGAGAATGGACGTTTTGGACGCGCAAGTTGAAGCAAATACTGAGGAAATCCAGAAACTCCATGAGCTTCAATCTGTCCTCCTTGCAAAACTGTCCGATTAAGCCACTAAATTATCATTTAGCATAGAAATATAAGACCGTACTAAGGTCGGAAAGGAGTGAATGTATTGTGACATTCAATGAACATGCATTAGAAATGTCTATTATGGAGTTGTTTGAATCCGAAGGATACGAGCATCTTACCGGGAATGACATTCACCGCGAAAAGACAGAGGTATTACTTGTTGATGATGTAAAGAATTACCTTTATGACAAATACGCAGATGACGGGATAACTCCATCAGAGGTAGAGAGTATTATCCTTATGCTTCGTTCTGCCTCTGGTACGGTTTATGAAGTAAACAAAGCAGTATTCAAAATAATTTGTGACGGCTTTATTTTCAACAGAGAAGATCGTACACAGAAAGATTTGTATATCCAGCTGATTGATTTTGATAAGCCGGATAACAACATCTTTAAGATAGTAAATCAGGTGGAAATCCAAGGACGAGAGCAGCTTCGCATCCCGGACGGAATAGTTTACGTGAATGGTCTGCCTCTGGTGGTTTTGGAATTCAAAACCGCTGTGCAGGAAAATACAACTATTATGGATGCATATAAGCAGCTGACAATTCGCTATCGCAGAGATATTCCGGAACTGTTTAAATATAATGCTTTTGTTGTGATCAGTGATGGCGTAAATAATAAATATGGCTCGCTTTTTAGTTCATACGATTTCTTTTATGCCTGGAGAAAGATTGATGATTCTGATACGGATGTGGATGGCATCAGCTCGCTTGTCACAATGGTCAAGGGCCTGTTCCGCAAGGACAGACTTTTGGCGGTGGTAAAGAATTTCGTGTATTTCCCGGACAGCGGAGACAAGGAAATAAAGGTTGTATGCCGCTATCCGCAGTATTTTGCGGCAACAAAGCTTTTTGAAAATATAAAGAGAGAAATGCGTCCGGAAGGAACCGGTAAGGGTGGTACCTACTTTGGTGCAACGGGTTGTGGCAAGAGCTACACTATGCTCTTTCTGACCAGGATGCTTATGAAGAGTACATATTTCCACAGTCCAACAATCGTAATCATTACAGATAGAACGGATCTGGATGATCAGCTTTCAAAACAGTTTGTCGGCTCCAAGGAATATGTCGGCGATAACTCCATTGTAAGCATTACAACTAGAGAAGAATTGCGTACGCAGCTGCAAGGTCGTACCAGTGGCGGCGTTTATTTGACCACCATTCAAAAGTTCACAGAAGATCTGCAGCTTCTCTCTGACCGCTGTAATATTATCTGCATTTCAGATGAAGCGCATCGTTCTCAGGTGAATCTTGACCAGAAAACGAGAATTACGGATGCTGGTGTTGCCGTAAGAAAGCAGTAGCACATCTGGATGTTATCCTGGGAGATCCAGATCGGTTACGAACGATAGCAAAAGATTTTATTGAGCATTATGAAAGCCGAGTAAGAGAGGGCGCGACCGTTGCTGGAAAAGCGATGTTTGTTTGCTCCAATCGTTATATTGCTTATGACCTCTACAAGATAATCGTTGAATTACGTCCGGAATGGGCCATTCCAAAGGAATGTGATGATGGAGTTGTTTTAACAGAAAAAGAAAAGAAAGAGTTGAAGCCTATCGAAAAAATTCGAATGGTTATGACTCGAAATAAGGATGATGCGCCAGAGTTGTTTGAAATGCTCGGAACCAAAGAGGACCGCAAGGAGTTAGATCGTCAGTTTAAGAATATAAAGTCTAACTTTAAAATTGCTATAGTTGTAGATATGTGGCTGACTGGCTTTGATGTTCCGAGCCTTGATACCATCTATATTGATAAACCTATCCAGCAGCATACTCTTATCCAAACCATATCTCGTGTAAATCGTGTCTATGAAGGTAAGGATAAAGGACTCATAGTTGATTATATAGGCATAAAGAAGAACATGAATCTCGCGCTCAAGAAGTATACAAATTTTGAGTGTGAAGAGTTCGAAGGTGTGGATCAATCTATTACGATTGTAAAGGACCAGTTAGAGGTTCTGCATCAGATGTTCCACAACTTTAATGACAAGGATTATTTTGAAGGCAGTCCGTTGGAACAGCTGAATTGCCTTAACAGGGCTGTTGAGTATGTGCAGCTGTCAGAAGAACTGGAAACACGCTTTATGGCTGCAGTTCGCAGGATGAAGCAGGCTTATAACTTGTGTTCGTCAAGCGATAAGATCTCTGATCAGGAAACGGATTATATTCATTTTTACAGTGCTGTTCGCTCAATCTTGTTTAAGCTCACAAAAGGAGACGCACCTGATATTACGCAGATGAATGCAAAGGTGCGCGAGATGGTGGCAGAGGCAATTCGATCGGATGGAGTTGAGGAGCTTTTTGAAGCGGGTAAGCACATCAATGTAGATATTTTTAGCGACGAGTATATTGCGAAGATTAATCAAATTCCGCTTCCGAATACCAAGGTGAAGATACTGCAGAGACTTCTCTCACAGGCAATTGATGAATTTAAAAAGGTCAATAAGATCAAGGCGGTGGAGTTCTCACAACGCATGCAGGCTGTTGTAGATAGCTACAACGATCGCCGCCGTGATGAGGCCTATGCTAATGAAGTCCTTGATGATGTAGCAGAACAACTTTCAAAATTATTAGAGCAGCTTAAGGCAGAGAAAAACTCATTTGAGGGAATGGGTATCGACTTTGAGGAGAAAGCATTCTATGACATTTTGGAGACTATTGCAAAGAAGTTTGAGTTTGAATATCCGGAGGATAAGCTGATAACTCTTGCCAAAGAGGTAAAGAAGATCGTTGATGACAAATCAAAATATACAGATTGGTCTCAGCGAGAGGATATCAAAGCGGAATTAAAAGTGGATCTGATTCTCGTTCTCGCAGCACACGGATACCCGCCAGTGCCAAGGGACGAGGTATTTCAGCAGATTTTTGAACAGGCTGAAAATTTCAAGAAGTACAAAGAATAATGGCAAAGGAGGCGTGGCATGAGCGATACGCTATCAAAAACATCACATGGCGAATTTGACTCAGTTTTTAGAGAAATCCAGCAGCCCCAGCAGGTTGGCTGGATAACAGAAGGACAGCTGCGCCTTTTCCGCCTGGATATAAGAAATAACAAGTTTAACCTGGAGAATATGAAAGCTCTGCTATTTCGGAATATTGGTGAGTATGTCTTTTCAAGAGCCAAAATAGAGCGATTCAATCTTAATGGTGATGCACATGCTGTAGCTGCACAGGCCCTTCGGATGATGAATAAAAATGGATCAGCTGACACGAAAGGTACTGGAACAGAGCTTGGAGAGATGCTGCTCTATTCTTTTCTAGAAGAAAAGTTAGAGGCACCAAAACTCATGAGTCGTGTGGAATTGTCTACCGATGCAAAGCAGTATAACAGCACCTGTGATGGTATTCATCTATTGACAAGCGGAACATCAGGCTTGCCATATCATCAAGTTGTTTTCGGATCTTCCAGTATTGTAGGTGATCTTCAATATGCAATAAATGAGGCATTCCAGAGAATTGTTGAAATTGAAAACAATCAGGATAAAGAGTTGCACATGGTTGATAATGTTATTTTTGACCGATTACTGAATGAGGATGAGGTGCAGCTCGCAAAGAGTATCCTGCTCCCGAACCCGAATACTACGACATCCTACAATACTTCTTATGGGGTGTTTCTTGGTTACTCAGTTGGACTTGATCCTAATGCCTATACGTTATCTGAGTTTCAGGATCTGGTTGAAGAAAAAATGCAGGATGACATAAGCAGAAATATTGACTTTATCCTGCAGTGCATCAGGGATAACGGGCTAGGCATGCATTC
Source organism: Succinimonas sp. (assembly GCA_963628765.1). GTDB lineage: Bacteria > Pseudomonadota > Gammaproteobacteria > Enterobacterales > Succinivibrionaceae > Succinimonas. Next base: position 9,548 of record CAVGFV010000158.1, on the reverse strand, counting down.
TTTCTATTTTTATATTTTGCCTTTTAATGACGCCGAGGTGGAGAAGAAATCTGTCATGGAATCGGTTATGAAGGGAGATGTTGATCTGTGTCCGTAGAAGAAAAAAGAACATTAGGCGATGAGATATTTGCTGACATAGAAGTAAATCCCTATCTTAACGAATTACACGAAGCAATACTGTATAACTATGCGCTGCGGCTCTTTCAGCTTGAAAAAAAGATTCAAATGAAGCCGTACAATTTAGAACATGCCTTGCGCTTTGCTGATCTGCTGTCAAAATCGACTCATCCGACCAAAAGTGACAGCCATAAGATGTGGGCGCAGGAGTTGATCATCCTTTTAAATGAGATCAACGAAGAAAATCCGCGCGTTAAAATGTATGCGGGTGATGTCTTTTCCAGTACGGGCAACCATAAAGGACTGGAGATTGTCAATTCCGAGTATCAAAACGTCAATACATTTGAAAAGATATTTGCAGAGTTTAGAAAAGAGTATCTCACGATACCTGCAGCTCCTGATATGCAGTTTTTTAATGGACAGAAGATAGCCTATGATCATTTGAGGGATGATTGCTTCAGTTATTCCGGCCCTACGTCAATGGGTAAGTCCTTCATTATGAGAATGTTCATCAAAGATGAGGTGCTGCATGGAGCAAAGAAAAACTATGCTTTAATTGTACCGACAAAGGCTCTGATTAATGAAGTGCGCAATAAGGTGATTCAGGATTTATCTGATAACCTTGATAGATGCAATTATCGCGTAGTAGTGGCCGCTAGTGATATAGCGCTGGAAGAAAAGCATAATTTTATCCTTGTGCTTACACCAGAGCGTTTGCTGTACCTGCTTATTAGTAATCCGGATATTGAATTGGATTACTTGTTTATTGATGAAGCTCACAAACTTTCGGGAAAAAACAGCAGAGGACCTTTTTACTACAAAGTTGTAGATATGCTTTTAAAGCATAAAAAGCGTCCGCACTTTATATTCGCTTCGCCCAATATACCGAATCCTGAAGTTTATCTCCGTTTGATGAACGATGTAATAGAAAATGGAGATGAGAATAAGCTGGCAACAACATATTCACCGGTAATACAGGTTAAATTTCTACTGGATTTACAGAATGACAGAATCGATATCTACAATGAGAAATTGAATAAAAAGATACCTGTTGCGTCATTTAACAGAACGGGAGCCACACTAAACGATATACTCCTTTTGCTTGAAGGGAAGAACCTACGACTTCCACCGGAAAAAAGGAGTCAGACAATCGTTTATTATAACGGTCGCGCCAAGGCTATAACGGCGGCACGGGATTATGCAAATTCGCCAGGAGTAGCCTACAAAAATGATCCGCTACTCGACGCGCTTTCTAGAGATATCTCCCAGGAAGTGCATGGAGATTATTACCTGGCGGATATGATAAAGAAGGGAGTTGCCTATCACATTGGTTACCTACCGGCATCGATTCGAACCAGAATTGAGGATCTGTTCCAAAACGGAAATATCACTGTGATGTTTTGCACTAGCACGCTACTGGAGGGCGTAAACCTTCCAGCTGACAATCTGTTCATTACAGATAATAAAATCTTCCGAAAGCCAATGAATCCGGTCGACTTTAGAAACCTTATTGGTCGTGTAGGACGTATCAGCTATAACTTATATGGAAATGTGTTTTTTGTGTCAGAGAATAACACAGTGTCAGCAGACAGTTACATCGAGATGCTACAGACGCCGATTCCGGAGCAGAGTCTGTCAATAGCAACAGATCCTAATGTGCTTAAGAAGGTTGAGAAACAGTATGTGGCTGATATCTTGAAATCTGGTACAGCTGAGATCCCAAGAAGGACGAATGAAGATGGTAAGGAACTTCAAACGGAAGAATCCTATGTTATGATGCGGAAGTTCGGGCTGATTTTACTTCGCGACATTATGGAGGAAAGAGACAGCCTTGTACATAGAGAGTTTGCTGATTTTCTTACTTCGGCGGACGAAGAATCTATCAGAGAAAAATTTAAGGATTCACAAACATTGCCAGATGACGATATCAACACATCTGTCGATCAGACAAAAAAGCTGATTATTGCCATTAAGAAAGGCCTTGAGTATCCGAGCTCCGAAGGAGGGTTCAAGTACGATGACATTGTAGAGTTCCTTGATAAGTTAGCTAAGATTTTTGACTGGGAAATGTATGAAAAATCCACACTGGGAAATGCAAATAAGAGAAGATGGTATGCTGTTATTCTATCTCAGTGGATGGAGGGGTTCGGACTAAGTTATATTATGCGACAAGCGATTAATTATCATCGGAACCATCCGGATAATTTCAGAGCTTCAGCATATCAACCACCGACCATTTACAATGATTCGAAAGAGCACAGAAATGTTGTTTTTTCTGAGACATTGGAAGTTATTGAGAATGTAGTGTTGTTTAGTATCTCAAATTACTTCCTGCGATTCTCAAATGAGTATAAGAAGATTCACCAGGTGACGGAGTTCACAAATAACTGGTACGAATTTGTCGAGTTTGGAACTACAAACCCATTGATGATTCTGCTGCAACGCAACGGCTTTAGTCGTGAGTCAGCAATATATATCCGTCAGCATCAGGAGGAATATGTGGTACATGACGGAAGCGATGGAGAGCTGAAACTAAAAAGCTCTGTGCTGAACTGTGGAAACTCAAGCACAAAGGCAGATGCAGAAAGAATTATATACAATTCTCCGAAGCTGTTTATCGATGATAGAGCTGCTTTTGAAGAGGAGGATGAAGTTTTATCTTTAATCAGAACAATTCAGTGCCCGGAATGTGATACTGAGTTTGAAGTTGATCTTGCTGAGTTTGTGTATGATGTAAGCAGCTATGAAAAAGAAAACGGCATGGGCCCTGATGCGGTTCATAGCTTTGATAGTGAAGAAAATTGTAAGTGTCCATATTGCGGAAAGGTGCTTCATATAACTGGATGGATTCGTGAGTATCCTCTGGGAATTTTCGATTCAGAGGATATAGATGTGGATACTTTTGAGGATGAATGATAGGAGGGCGTAAACATGCCAACAACAATAGAAGTAAACAAACAAAGCGTGGAGGCGCTCCTGGGTAGCGGGAAAACAAAGCCGTTTGTTATTCCGGAATACCAAAGGCCTTACGCTTGGACAGATGAACAAGTAGAGACACTCTTTGAGGATTTATGGGATTTTACTGCTACAAGTGGCGGTACGGAAAGAGAAAGCTCTTATTTCCTCGGCAGTGTGGTCTCCTACGAAAATGAAGATGGCGAGCAGGAAATTATTGACGGGCAGCAGCGTATTACATCGCTATTTTTGCTGCTGCGTGCAATTTATACAAAGCTTGTTGCTACGCCTGCATCAGAGAGAACGGCAGAGGCTAATAACTTTATCGGTAAGATTGAGCCTACAATCTGGAGAACCAATAAGCTGACCGGAACAGTAGATTTCAAAAATATCCTTTTGACTTCACGGGTTGTGAATAATGAAGGAAATGAAATTCTGCGTTCTATCTTGGAAACCGGAAAAGCGGACGAGGGTGCAAAAGATAACTATTCGAAGAACTATCGTCATTTTCAGGAGTTGTTTGATAAACATTCCACAGAGAATCCTCTGATGGTGTACCAGTTTATCTATGCGCTTCTAAACCAGGCTATTCTCCTCCCGATTACAGCAGACACCCAGGACACTGCTTTGACTATTTTCTCGACGCTGAATGATAGAGGCCTTCCTCTGTCAGACGCAGATATTTTCAAAGCAAAGATCTATAACCAGCTCGCTCCGGATGCTAAGAAGGCATTTATCGATCGCTGGAAAGATTTAGATGAGCAGGCTACTGATGCCAATGAAAGCATCCAGCAGCTGTTCTACTACAATATGTTTTATTATCGTGCATTGGATACGGATACGAAGACGACTACTCCTGGTGTCAGGAAGTATTATGCGGCTAATAAGTTTGAACGCTTGTATAAGCCGGAACTGCTGGACACGCTCTTTGTTATCTTGAATCTGTGGAAGGTTGTAAACAAAGGCGAGGAGCTTGAAGCTGAAACCTGGTCCAAGAATACTAAAATCAGACAGACGTTGGATATTCTGAGTTCGTATCCGAATGAGTTCTGGAAATATCCAGTTGTCATTTACTATGTTTGTTACAGAAATGAGGAGGATTTTGAAAGGCGATTTGCACGGTTCCTGAATAAGCTGCTCATGGAACTGATGACAAAGTACTTGATGATACCGACGATCAATGCTGTGAAGCCGGATATTCTGAAACTGAATTCTGCAATTGTAGCATCGGATATCCCTACATTTGAGTTTAAGACTGTCGATATGACACAGCTGGAGCCCTATATCCAGAATCCGAATCGTAATGCAGTGCGGATGCTTCTGAAGACGCTTGCGTATGAGCATCAGGACGAGCTGCTTCCGGCTAAGTGGGAGATAGAGCATATATTCCCGCAGAAATGGCAGACGAATTATTTCCCAGATGAACCAGACTCAACCATCAAAGAGAAAATTGAGCATATAGGCAACAAGCTTCCATTTGAAAAGAAGCTGAACATTGTCGCTGGGAATGGCTATTTCGGTAAGAAGAAAAAAGAGTACACAGCTTCTAAGATTGCAATCACCAAGGCAATGGGAACATCTGACGTAATGGATTGGAACCTGGAATCTATAACGAAGCGGGACATTCGCGTATCGGATGAGATTGTCGAGATCATGAACAGATGGAATAACGAATATTTGAATGTTCCGGTTGAGAATAATAAGGCAGAAACACCTTCAGAAGAACAGCTGGCTCAGATTGAAGAATTCAAGAAAAAAGGCTGGATTTAGGGTCGAGACAGCGAAATCCGGCAACTCAACTCTCTGCGAGTGGATGGGCCATCCGGAGATAATCATTGACGGATTTTGTGGAACCGGATCTTCCGTCACCGCCTCCAGGGTCGAGACAGTGGCGGACTGTGACAATGTGAAAATCGCCTGCATTATATAGGTAGCAGGCGGCTTCCGTCGCTTTGTTCTGTTGTACTTCAAGGCTTGAAACCTTGATATTGACGTCGATTTTTACCACAGATTATAACTGTGAATTCTCGCTTTCAGGAGGTGTGGACATGTTCCCATTTTGCTATGATATGTTTCCGCGAACGGGCACGAAATCTGACATCAATCAGGAGGTATCGTGCCATGTGGAGACGGTAGTATTGATGTCAAGAGTGGCTGAAAAAGGCTTGAAATAAGGGCTTTTCAGAGATTGATAAATTTTGCCGCATCTAATCCGAACACTCAATATAGGCATTTTCCGCTCGATAGGAATTTATCTAAGGGTTCAGGTTGTAACCTCGGAATAGATGTCAAAAATTGAGACAGTGGATTAGATGTCAGGCATTTTGGAAAAATTTTTTTGAAGCGAAAAAAGGTGACAACAAAATCGAACACTCGACCTAAAAGGGGGAGTTTCGAGACCTCGGATTAGATAAAGGCGGGTTGTGACCTTGAGATAGATGTCGGGGAGGAAAAGGCGTGAAGGCAAAGAGAATTGTTATAAAAAGCACATCCGGATATTGCCCTGTGGATTATGCCTATAGAGATAAACTGACGATAACGCCTAACTCCATCGCATATGAATACAAGCCATATTTAGAAGGCGATAACATACTAAATCCTCATAGGAAGTGGTCGTATAAAACTACAAATGAGAACTTTGGACTTGTGTTCGAAAAGATTGCTGGAGCTGTTGATGAGATATTGAAACGCGATCAAGAGACTATGTATTGCGACTGTGGGGATATAGATTTTATCGTCACCTATGATGATGGAAGTAAGGCAACGCGTGAGTTCAGAGCACCGGCTGATGAGTTTGCGGATTGCTTTAAAATCATCAGTGAGATTATTCCGGTGACGGAGGACGTTCCGGAGGCAATCAGGATTAGTGAAGACTGTGATGATGAGGAAGAGTAGGGCTTCGCGAAAAATACAAATGCTATAAAGGAAGGAGGAATAGCGTATGCTTTCTGAAGAATTGAAAGTGATTGTGGATAAATTTAATGAGCAAGGAAAGATGAATTTCCTTGATGAAACAACTGAAGAAAAGATACTGGCATTTGAAAAAGAAAATGATGTTACACTTCCACCAAAATACAAAGAATGGTTGTTGTTTTCTGATGGTGGAGAGCTATTTTTGCCAGCAGGGATTCAGCTGTACGGCGTTGAGCATAAACCATTGATTGATGTGAATGATAATTCAAGACCAAGTGAAGAGTATGTTGTTATTGGTGCATTGGCATCAGGAGACCCTATTCTCTTTAAAAAGGGCAGTGAAAAAATATCGATTTATAATCAGGTAGCAGGAAGAATAGAAGAAGATGAAGTCTATGATGATTTTTTTGCATTCTTAAGTGACCTGTATAATTTGCTTGGCATAGGAGGTTGATTCTATGTCGAGAAGAACAGCAGAATCGAATAAGGCTATTCTTGCTGCATGGAATAAGGAACAAGAGCTTGTTCAGGAAGGAAAAGGAACAAGAGAATGGACACCTCAGCAACAGCAGGATATTCTTGAAAAAGGAAAGGCCTATGATGATAACGGGAAAGCTTTTGAAGGGCAGCATATGAAGAGCGCTGAAAAATATCCAGAGTATCAAGGTGATCCCGGAAATATTCAATTTCTCACAAGAGCAGAACATTTAGAAGCACATGACGGAAACTGGCAAAATCCAACAAACTGGTATTTCGACCCGGTTACAAAACAAAAATATGACTTTGGTGATGGGCCGTTTATTCCATGTGAGATAATTCCATTATCGGAACCAATAATGGCAATTCAGGTAAAGCAAGTACAAGAAACAATTGTTGCACAAAAGTTAGAGACAACTGAAAAAAGAGAACTTCCTCCTGAGAAGATTTCAACTAAGAGTACGACAGCTAAGGTCGAGTCAAAGTTAAGTTTTGGAGAGCAATTAAAAATTGGTTTAAAAAAATTTGGTAAGACTGTCGTTGAATTTCCCGCAAAGCATCCAACGGCAATGAAGGTTATAAAAGGTATTGGAATAGCTGCAGCAACAATTACAGCAGCTGCAGTAGCGGAGTCATCTAAAAATGGGTCATCAGGTTCTGGTTATGGCTCATCTAGCAATAATGATGCGGACTATGATTATAATAATACACCTGATGAATACGATGATTATTCTGATGATGCATCTGACTCTGATAATGAATATACACCAAACGATGTTCCTGCGGGGAAACAAAGATACCATTATAAAGATGGTAGTGTAAAATGGGTAGAAAAAGAACCTTATCATCGTGGCGGTAATGATGCTGAATAACAAACAACCCTCCCGGCCATCTTTGGTCGAGAGGGTTTCATGCGTCTATGGGTATTAACCTTCAATGTCAATCTTCAGTCCGGACTTGAGTTCCACAGTGAAGTGGTCCTCCCAGATAATGATGCGCTCAAGCCAGCGTTTCACCAGGGCCTCGTCGAAGGCTTCCAGGCGGGCGGGTTGCTGGTTAATGAAGTCCTGCAGCTCGTTGATGCGGGCAATCTGTGCGTCTCTGGCGGCGGTGTCTACCGTGCATTTCTCTCGCTGTTCCCGGAGCCGGAAGATCTCATCGGCAATCTCGTCGTAGGCTTCTTTGTTATGGGCCTTTTTGAGAAGTTCCTTCTGGAGCTCCTGCAGTTTATCATCAATACCGTCAGCGGTGTTTTCCTGGGCACCGCGGATGACCTTGGCGATATTCTCCTGGAGCTTGACCTGGTATGCCGACTTATCTCCAAGGAGCCTGTTAATCGCCTGAACTACCACATTTTCCAATACAGTCTCATTGACCGTTCTGGCATGGCATTCCAGGCCGGTAGGCTCCAGCTTGCTGATGCAGCGCCAGACGATGGACTTGCAGCCGTGGTTGTTCCAGTGGATGCGCCGGAACATCTCACCGCAGTCGCCGCAAATGACGATCTGGGCGAAGCAATGGTTGGAGCTGTAGCTTCGTTTCTTGCCATTGGCACTGGTCTTGACAACTCGCCTGCGGACCAGCTCTTCCTGCACCCGGAGGAAGATGTCTTTCGGAATGATGGCTTCGTGGTTTCCTTCCACATAGTATTGCGGGACGATGCCGTTGTTCTTGACGCGGGTTTTATTCAGGAAGTCGGTGGTGTAGGTCTTCTGGAGAAGGGCATCACCGATGTATTTCTCATTTCGCAGGATCTTGTTGATGGTGCTGGTCCACCATTTTGTTTTGCCTGCACCGGTGAGAATGCCGTCAGCCTCCAGACCCTTTGCGATCTTATCCATCGAGTAGCCTTCCAGGTATTCCCGGTAGATGCGTTTTACAATCTCTGCCTGTTCCGGGTCGATGATGAGGTTCCCGTCTGCGTCCTTGGTGTAGCCTAAGAAGTGGTTGTGGTTTACCTGCACCTGGCCGTTCTGGTAGCGGAACTGGAGTCCCAGCTTTACGTTCTGGCTAAGGGATTGTGATTCCTGTTGGGCCAGGGAAGCCATAATCGTGATCAGGACCTCGCCCTTGGCATCCATTGTGTTGATGGCTTCCTTTTCAAAGAAGACGGGGATGTTCTTATCCTTCAGCTGACGGATGTACCTCAAGCAGTCCAGCGTGTTTCTTGCGAATCGGCTGATGGACTTGGTGATGATCATGTCGATGATCCCGGCCTCGCAATCTTCAATCATGCGGTTGAAGTCCTCACGCTTTTTGGTGTTGGTGCCGGAGATACCATCATCGGCATAGATACCGGCGAATTCCCAGTCTGGGTTTTTCTTGATAAATTCTGTATAGTGCTCAACCTGAGCTTCATAACTGGTAGCCTGCTCATCGCTGTCAGTACTGACTCTGCAGTACGCCGCGACTCGGAGCTTTGGCTTTGCATCCTGCTGTCTGGCAGTATTTCCGACTTGCCGTTTTGCAGGGATGACCATAACATTTCCCATTACTTGACCTCGCTTTCTATCAGGCTGTACAGGTATTCGGCTTGCCTGATGGGATTTTCATAATTTTCTGTAATGTCACCAAGGCGAAAGGCGGTAGGTGGCATTTTGATTGTTGGTGCAATGTAGCGGTCATTCCGTCCAAGGTGTGCGGAGCGTTTCATAATCTCTGTTTCCGCCGCATCGAAGGTAGCCTGATCAATGATGGCAGGGTAAAAGTCATTTCCCAGGTAGTGCCGATTTCGTAGCATGCGTTTGGCACCGGAGTGGAGTAGGTCAAGGCCCGCCTTCTTGGCAGCATTTGTAAGGGAAAGACCGCTTAAATAATTCTGGTAGAGCTCCTGAACCTGGGCGGCGGCAGCATCGTCAATGACCGCTTTGCCGTTCTCGATTCGGTAGCCGTATGGGGTATGTCCCATCAAATCATCTCCTTTAGGGTAAGACCACAGTGAAGTGCAAAGCCGATTTCCTGGCGGCTGTAAACTTCGATGTGATCCACGAATGTTGTAAATAATTCTTCATTCTCATCCCAGGCACCAAGCTTCTGGAAAAGCTTCACCATCTCTCCGCAGCCGCATTCTGTTGGGATAATATCCG
>CAVGFV010000157.1:0-8605 GCA_963628765.1 Succinimonas sp. | reverse complement strand
CTGTGAACGGATGTGCATTTTAAAGTTTTTTAGAATTTCGTCAACATTTTTTTTAACTTTTTTTCATTTTTTTTAATTTTTCTATAAAAAAACACCAAAAATCGCTTTTTTTGCATCTTTTTGGTCAAAAAACTAGTGTTATTTCTATCTCACATGGAAAAAATTGCTAAAAATTATTTTTTGGAGACATATCGGAAATGGTAAGACTTTTAAGTTTTTTTTGTTTTTTCTTAAAACTTTCTATTGAAATCCATGAAATACAAAAATTTTCACCTCAATGGAAATAGATTTATTTGGTACTAATCACCATTCATTCAGGTACCACAAAAGATAATACTAATTATTCCAAAACTCCTTTTTCGTGTGAACCAATTTCTCGAAACAGAAATAAAAAAAAGAGGAAGCAATGCTCCCTCTTCTTTTCAACTAGTTAAAAAACTTTAATATTATTTTTCTGGAACAATATTAAGTTTAACCTGAGTCTTCACATCAGGATGTAAAAAAATAGTGATTTCGTATTCACCAACTGAACGGAGAACGCCTTCTGAAAGACGAATTTCGCTCTTGTGAACTTCAACACCAGCTGCACCAAGTGCATCAGCGATATCACGAGTACCAACTGAACCGAAGAGTTTACCTTCATCACCAGCTTTAGCAGAAATCTGAATACCATCAGTAAGTGCATTAAGCTTATCGCAGCGAGCCTGTGCATCAGCTAATTCTTTAGCGATCTTAGCTTCGAGTTCTGCACGCTGTTCTTCGAACTTAGCCTTGTTAGCTTCAGTTGCCATAACAGCCTTTTTCTGTGGAATAAGATAATTACGTGCAAAACCACTCTTTACCTTAACCTGATCACCAAGACTGCCAAGGTGTGCAATCTTGTCAAGAAGAATAACTTCCATTACCTTTCCTCTGTAAAATGATTAATGAGTTAGGCCTTAACAACCCACCTGATTACTTGTTACCTTGTTTGGTAGCATGAAGATCAGTGTATGGGAGAAGTGCCAAGTAACGAGCACGCTTAATAGCAAGTGCCAACTGACGCTGATACTTAGCTCTGGTGCCTGTAATACGGCTCGGAACAATCTTGTAAGATTCAGTTACATAGCTCTTAAGAGTATTAAGATCCTTGTAATCGATCTCAGTTACGCCGTCAGCAGTGAAACGGCAGAATTTCCGACGATGATAGAAATGTGGCATGATCTGACTCCTTATTCCTGATCTTCTTGAGCTCTTTCAACTGGTGCAGCTTCTTGAGCTTCTTCACGATTGTCACGATCTTCACGAACATGACGTTCTTCTCTTGCTTTGAACATTGGAGAAGGTTCGGTAACAGCTTCTTTAGTGCGAGTAATAAGACAACGAATTACAGCATCGTTGTAACGGAAAAGGCTAGAAAGTTCATCAACAACCTTCTGGTCAGTGTCTGCATTGAGCAATACATAGTGAGCCTTGTGCAACTTTTCAATTGGATATGCAAGTTGACGACGACCCCAGTCTTCCTTACGGGTGATCTTACCACCGGCCTTTTCAATGATGCCGACGTAACGTTCAACCATGCTAGGAACCTGTTCGCTCTGGTCCGGATGAACCATTAACACGATTTCATAATGACGCATTTGTCATGCTCCTTACGGATTTAGCCTCTTAAGCTCGGTCTACTTTTAAGGCAAGGAACTATATAAAATTGACCGACTGGCGGATTATATAGAGTAAATATAATATTTGCAAGCTAAATCATAAAAAATAATTTATGAGTATGTTGATTTCTAATAATCTGGCATTCTATCTGCTAGCTTCGTTAGATTATTTACCTATTAATCAAAAACCTCGCGAAGATGGTTAATAAAATAGCAACCATTTCGCGAGGCCTGTATGCTAACTAAAGTTTCTTTAAGAATTACTTTTTAAGAAGTCTCTGTCTTACAGCTTCATATAACACAATACCAGTAGCAACAGATACGTTAAGACTTGTTACCTTACCATACATCGGAATCTTAACAAGCACGTCGCAGTTTTCCCTTGTAAGACGACGCATACCTGTTTCTTCAGCGCCCATTACTACAGCAAGAGAGCCTGTCATATCGGTATCGTACAACATTTTGTCTGTTTCACCAGCTGTACCAACGATCCAAATATTACGATCTCGCAATTCTCTCATTATTCTAGCTAGATTTGTAACATAGAATACAGGGATTGTTTCAGCAGCTCCGCAAGCCACTTTTCTCACTACTCCTGATAAAGGTGCACTATTATCCTTTGGAACAATAACAGCATCCACCCCTGCACCATCACAATTTCTTAAACATGCACCAAGGTTATGAGGATCGGTAACATTATCCAGAATCAAAAGGAATGGGTTTTTATGTTCATCCAAGTAATTTAATAGTTCATGCTCACCATGCTCTTTCATTGATTTCACACGAACTACTATTCCTTGATGAGTACCACCAAAAACTTTCTCATCAAGAGCCTTTCTTGTAACTTCACTTATTGTGAGATCATAACGTTTGAATGCTGAAATTATCTCACGAAGTTTTTCATCATCGCGCCCTCTCAACACATAACCTTCAATTATTCTGTCAGGTTCTGTTTCTAAAAGAGCTCTTACAGCATGAATGCCATAAACATAATCTGGTTTATTACTCATTTATTTTCCTAATATCAGTATCTTTCTGATATTTATAATTTATCAACCATCTACCTATAAAGGTAGTTTCTTCACAAGAACTAAAAATTCCGGTTTTTACAATCATTTTTGGGAATCAGAATTCTTTTTGTTAAGTTCTTTCTCTAAACGTTCTATTTTCTCCTGAATTTTATTGTATTTATCTATCAGCTTTAATTTTTTCTTTAAAGCCTTTTCAAGTTTATGCATTACATCCAAGTTATCAGATTCTAACTTGATAACTTGTTCTGATGTAGGTACCTTCTTACTTTCTTGTTCTTTAGCCACTACCTTTTCATCATTAGCATGACTCTCGCTACTTGAAGTCTTCTTAGAGGCTTTTGCTTTGCTCTTTGTTTTTGCTTTATCGCTACTTACGCTCTTTTCTGTTTTCTTTTTCAAGGCAGCCTTCGGTTTATAGCTTTCAAGAACTTTTTCTTTCTTGGTTTCTATAGTACCCAATTCTTCCTCGTCTTCAGGATTTTCTTTAGAACTCCAAGTTTTTAATGATTCTCTAACTGTTTTGTTAATAGATTCATTTGCTACTGCAGTACCTGTCGGAACAAAATTATCTAGGTTTTCTATATTTGTCGCAACTTTCTTCTTTTTAGAAATGTTTTCTAAAACCATGTTTACGTGGCCAGATTCAACGTCGACATCTTTGATACGAACGTTTACACTTTGACCTAACTGATAAACTCTGCCAGATGATTCACCAAGTAGTCTTGAAGTGGAAGGATCGAATGAATAATATTCATCGCCAATATTAGCTACATACACAAGACCATCTATTTGGAAGCGCTCAATAGTTACAAACAACCCAAAGTTAGTAACATTGGACACTACACCAGGTAGCACCTTTCCGATAAACTGCTCCATAAATTTTGCTTTGAGAACTTGTGCAACTTGTCCTGTTACAAAATCAGCGCGTCTTTCTGTATCGTTACAGTTCTCCGCTAATACTTCTAACTCATCATCAAGATAGCTCTTGGCACCTAGATCATTCGCTAATTTCTGAGAACAAGCACCTGTTTGTCCTAAAAGATATTTGATTTCTCTATGAAACTGCAAATCAGGATATCTTCTGATAGGAGAAGTAAAATGGGCATAGTGTGCAAGTGCTAACCCAAAATGTCCTTCATTCACAGGAGAATATTGTGCAAGAGACATTGAACGAAGCATCATCGTACTCAACACCTTCTTATTTGGACTATCTTCAATAAGTCTTGCAAATTCTGCATAATCCTTTGGTTCTGGTTCATCACCACCATTTAAGGTATAACCGAATGGAGCAATAAATTCTCTAAAGGCTGCCAACTTCATTGTAGATGGCTTTGAGTGAACACGGTACATGGTGTGTCCCTTTGCACTTTCTACAAATCTCGCAGCACAGACGTTAGCCGCTATCATGCATTCTTCGATAAGCATATGGGCATCGTTTCTTACTACAGGAACAAGGTTTGATAAATTAAGGTTGTCATCAAACACGAAACGCACTTCTGAGCTCTCGAATTCTACAGCACCTCTCTTGGTTCTCGCTTCTTTAAGAACTTTATAGAGTTCATAAAGATTTTTAATATCGTTAACTAATGGCTCAAACTCACTTGAAGAAGGTTTATTGCCAGCTAGGATAGAAGCTACTTCGGTATAGGTTAAGCGGGCATGGGAACGCATTACTGCTGGATAAAAGCTAAAGTTTCCAAGTTCCCCAGAATGTTTAACTAATACTTCACAAACAAAACACAATCTATCCACATGTGGATTTAATGAACAAAGCCCATTAGAAAGCTTTTCCGGAAGCATTGGTACTACATAATTAGGGAAATAAACTGAATTACCACGATGCTTAGCTTCGTGATCTAACGGAGTGCCTGGTCTCACATAATAAGAAACATCAGCAATAGCTACCCATAAACGGAAACCATCTCCTTCCTTTTTACAACAAACGGCATCGTCAAAATCGCGAGCATCTTCACCATCAATAGTAACTAAAGGAAGATCTCTTACATCACGACGATTTTGTTTGTCCTTTTCTGGTACTTCTTCTGGAATAGCTTGGACTTGATTCTTTACCTTAGATGACCATTCATTTGGAATACCATTTCTTGATATCGCCATTTGAATTTGCACATCAAGTCGTGATAAATCACCAAGAATATCGGCTACTCTTACTGAAAAGTGCTTATTTGCGCGTCTTTTAACAATATCGCAGATTACGATACTGCCCATTTGAGCAGCACCAACATCTGTATTTTTATCAAAGATAAAATCACAATTACCAAAACGCGGATCATCTGGTGAAAGAATGAAACCATTCATTCTGGCCATTAATCTACCAAGTACTCTATTGTGTTCAGTATCTGTTTTTTGATAGTAAACCACATCGTTGACTTTATTAAGTATGCCTGAGATAAGGTCCCCATGAAAAATCTTTTCATTTTCTACATGTAATGGGTACACAGTGCCATCAGATAATTCAACCTTAACACAATAGTTGTGAATAACTTCTCTTCCAATCTTCTCTGAATCATCTTGGAAAATTACTTTACCGGTAACTTCGACGGCATTTTCAGGTTCAAGCAAGATTGTTTTTGTACCTACTTTATAAGGTTTTAAAATTGATTTTTTTACAAGATCTAGAGTAACTGTAACGATCTTATTCCTTGAATAAGCATTTTTGCTTTCTTTAGTAGCCTTTGGAATAACAAGTCCTAATACTCTACGATAAAACATGTCATCATTGATGATGGCGTTTTCAAGAGAGCCACCATATACCTTGAGATCCAAGGTCATATGTTGAACAGCATCTTTGATTAGTTCTTGAGAAGCTTCTGTTACTATTGCTTTTGACTGATTTTCAGCTTTTACTGGCGTAACTGCTTTTTTAGAGGTAACAGGTTTCACAGGTTCTTTTTTAGTCTGAGCATTTGAACTATTTACTTTATTATCAGAAACTGATGGAGTATTTTTTGAAGCGACCTTAACGTTTGGAGCTTCATTTAACAAGCCATTTAAAAGATCATCCATTGAGGTTTCTTGCTTTAAATCAGGAAGTTGCCCTCCTGGAACAGTACCAAGTTCATCTGAAATTGTTTCTATTTTTGTTTTAGGAGCAACATTGGCTTTTTGGTTGTTCTTATTTTCTCCTGCTTTTACTGGCTTTGAATTGTTATCTACTTTTGCTTTTGCTGTCTTATTAGCAGAAGTGGTTCTCTTTTTAGCTGGAGTGCGTTTTGTTTTGGTTGCTTCTGTTTTTTCTGGTTTAGCTTTACTGATAGCTTCTTCTGGCTTCTTGTTTTCTGCTGCTAAAGATACTTTTTCTACAACCGTTTCTTTTACATTATTAGCGGAAGTATTATCTTTAACCAAAGGACTTGAAGCAATTGGACTAACACTTTTAATTGTTAGTCCAGTTTTGCTAACTTTACTTACATTTGTTTTTGGACCACTTTTTCTTCTTGTTTGTGCTTTTTTAGTTAGATTTTTTTCTGAAATACTGTTTTCTGCATTCTTCTGGTTATTTTTTTCGGCCATATCTTTTTCCCGACATGTCAAATTTATGATTTATTCATAAATTCTTAATGTTTTAAGTTACTTCAAATCTTCCTTAAGAAACTGCTCTTCTATAGTTACAGTTTAATAAATCATATGTTTCTAAAACTAGCTTGTATTTCACAAATATTTTTAACAACTTCAATATTTGTCATAAATCGTTATCTAAAATTTTATTTGTATTGCAATACATCATAGTTGATAAAGATAGTTATTTATCTCTACACGAAGTAATATTATACGCTATATAATAATTTATTGTCTATTCAATTTCTGATATTTACAAAGTTTTATCTAAAAAAATACTATGAAAGCATTATACACTCTATCTTCTTTTAAAAGATTAGATACAAGATAATAAACGACCAGAAACTCAAAAATTGGGCAAAATTGACCAATATTCTTAAAAATTTCGGTAAATTCTTGCTTTAATGAATTTTTTTTGTTGACATAACTTAATATTCCTATAGAATAACATCCCGTTGTCCGGGTAGCTCAGTCGGTAGAGCAGGGGACTGAAAATCCCCGTGTCGGCAGTTCGATTCTGCCCCCGGGCACCATTTTTTTATATATCCTAAATTTCTTTTCTTTATTTCCCTTGGTTTTCTTACCCGATTCTCTTGAAAATTCAATATCTACTCTATTTGCATCTCTTTTGGTCGTTATTATTTTCGTATTTTTGACTCGCTAATTTGCATTAATTTAATAATCTCACTTTTTAGATAGTTTTATCTTTTCTTCTACTAATTTTCTGCTTACTAAAAAATTATGCAAAATTTTGCAATAATAAACGGATGTCATTTTCAAAATAAATTATTGCCCTTCGCCCTCTTGGAATTCTCTTCTAAACTCCTAATTTGGAATAAAACTGCATAAATCGTGTGCATTTTTTTCTAAAACTTAATTTTTGTGGTGATTTTGTACATTTTTTGAACAATTCATACTTAAAATGGGCAAAAAATGAATTTTTCTAAAAAAATATTTGACACTTAAAATCAATCATGTGAAAATGCAACTGCGTTGTCCGGGTAGCTCAGTCGGTAGAGCAGGGGACTGAAAATCCCCGTGTCGGCAGTTCGATTCTGCCCCCGGGCACCATGTGCCGGCTTAGCTCAGTTGGTAGAGCAACTGATTTGTAATCAGTGGGTCATCAGTTCGAATCCGTTAGCCGGCACCACTCAAATTTCTCTTTCTTTTCTTTGTTTCTTATTTTTCCTTTTAATTCCTTAATTGTTTTGTTGTTTCCTTTCGTATTTTGATATAACCTTTAAAACGTGATTTTCTTATCTTTTAAAACAATGGTAATTTGAAATTGTTACGTATTTTTTTTAAATTATTTCTGTTTAGGAGAAAAAGAAATTGGATAACGTAATAAATTCATCTACATCACAAACAGATAACGATTTAGAGAAACAAGTCAGTGATGTAATAAACACCAAAACAGAATCACAAGAAGATATAAGTATTGCCATACTTCCAGATACCTTTAACGAAAGTAATCGTCTCCTCTATAGCAATATTTTTTCTAGATTACGTGAAAGTCAAAAAACTCATCAAGTTTTGAATATTGTTTTGGTAACCGAAGCTATTACAAGTGAATACAAAGACACCGTATTCATTCCAGAAGACACCAGTGTTTTCTTTAAAAATAGCAAAAATTTTGCCGACACCATTCAAATCGTAAAAGACTCCTATGATGCTATCCAAGCTCATGATGAAACTTTTGAGCAAAAATTCGGAAATGTCCTACCATTTTTAAAGGTGCTTTACCCTGATATCCCTATCTTCCCTATCGTAACCAGCAAAGTAAAATCAGGAAAAATCAGAAAAATAGTAAGGGAAGCTATTTTAGATAAAGCAACACTGACCATCTTCATTGCAAATCTATCTATGGGAGTAAATCATATTGAATCCTCTAATAAGGATCCTGTAATGGTATCAGCCTTGTTAACACAAGAAAAAACTATTACTACCAGTGATACTCCTTATGCAGAAATACTGAATGCAGCCTCAAAGATTTCTCTAAAATCAAGACTTCGCCCTCGTATATATAAGTATCTCCAGACAGGAATGACCGGCAGAGATTTAGTGAGAGTCAAAGGTATGGTAGCTGTAGGTTATAGTATTTAAGGTCTTTAGAAGATTATCTTCCTTTATCATCCAAAGCAGTCTATAGATTCTTGAAAAGAAACTTTAAGTTTTTTTTCAGAATCTCATAGTTACTACTGTTAAAAACTTATTACATTGCACTTGTAACATTGGTATTCCGACTATCTCGCTCAAGTATCAAAATATTGAATTTTCTGTAAAATAAATAAAATTTATATGATACCTATCTTTCGAATCACTTAGCTGTTTTATGGTGAGAACAGCTATTTTTCTTGA
>CAVGFV010000156.1:0-4768 GCA_963628765.1 Succinimonas sp. | reverse complement strand
AAATAAATTCGGTACCTCAGGAGAGAAATACCGAATTTGAAGTGCGAAATGTAGGTAGTATCAGCTTGGGGACTAGTGTCGCTAGCACTACTGCCACTGCCACCGCCACCGCCACCACAGCCCAACATTCCTAAAGACAGGAGCGCTATAAATGAAAGTTTTGTGTTTCTCATAGTTATTCCCTTTTAATGGCTAGATTGTTAATCGTAAAAACATCTAGCACATTTAGTTTTTTTATTATCTATTATTGGTTAGCGTTATTAGAATCAGTGTCGTAAACAGGTGCAAAACGTTCTACATCAAGATTGTTTTCTAGATAGCGCATTGCATCTTTCCAAGAGGTAAAATCACCAGCCGAAGCGTTTTTAAGTTCTGTATTTTGTGAGCCTTTAGAAACAATAATTCCTGGAATGTTAGAGAAATCTACACAATCAGGCTTATCGCTTTTACATTTCCAAAAGAAGTCGCTTCTTACAAGAAAACCATTTTTTGAACCTAAAGGTTTCATGAAAGCTAAGATATCAGGAGATGCAGTACCACTGGAATAGACAATTTTATTGCCATATAAACCGAGAGCATTAGCAGGTAAATTTTCGCTTGAAGAAAGTTTTTCGGAGCTTATTTAAAGCGATCCCAAGCTTCGAAATTTTTGCCAAAAATGGTGATTTCTTCAGCATTAGAAAATAGAGGAGTACTTGCAGAAAGAAATAGTAATGTTTTCAGTATCAGTTGTGCGTTCATCAGTTTATCTTCTTTTATTTTGTAAAATTAATATTTCAAAACTTTATAATTCATTTGTTATAATTTCTAGAATATTAATCTATTACCGTAAATCGTAAAATGACAAACTTCACAGAAAAATAAACACGTATATTTATTTTTATTTAAACGTGATAAAGAATATAAAAATTCAACTAACATTAGACGTGTTGAGGAAAAATTGAAATCGTTACCACCTAAAAATATTATTTAGGTAACGCAAACTAGAGGCAAAACAGTTCTGATAAAAAGCTAGTTTTCGAGGCAGTCTCGAGATATGAAAGAAGTTTTGAAACAAAAATGGGCGATAAAAAACCGCCCACCAAAAAGAATTTTTAGACTTTATTTTTGATTAAAAATGATGTCTCTTGTTGGGGTAATTATCTCTGGAAGAGGAACGTCCCATATTTCAGTAGGGAGAGACTCAACTTCTTGAATATCTAAAGCAAGTCCAATAGGGTAAGGACCTTTTTTATCAAGATTATATTTTTGTAGAGTTCTATCGTAATAACCGCCACCCATGCCGAGTCTGTTTCCTGCAGCGTCAAACGCTACCATTGGGGTGAAAATGATATCGATGTGATTTAAAGGAATGACATTTCTAACATCAAGCTCAGGTTCAGGAATATTGTATTTGTTTTTTACCATCGCTGTATTGCGATCGTAATTTAGGAACAAAAGGTTACCTTTGGAGAAAGGGTGCAAAACGGGAAGAGCAACACGTTTACCATTATTAAGACACCAATTTATAACACCAGCGGTGTCTATTTCGCCATCAACGCTCATGTAAAGAGCAACACAAGATGCTTCTTTGATTCTTTTATGTTTAGAAAATTGATCAACTAGCTGTGCTGAATAATGGGCATGCATTTCAACACTAATTGACTTACGAAGATCGCGGATTTTTTGACGGAGGAGTGGACGTGATGTTGGCATGATCAAAGTCCTTTTGGTCTATATAAACAACAAAGGCAGGTCAATCCTGCCTTTTAATAAAATAAGCCCCCAAGACACAGTTTGGTTTGATACCTTGAACCCAGGAGTTCAGGGCGGGAAAAATGTTCTGTAGTTAGGCTCCCTACGTAAAGCAGGTCTGCACACCGTACAAATTTAATTTCCCTTAATCTATATGTATCGGCTCAGGGATATAACCATAAGCATGCACCTTGAGGTAATTTTTAGGACTCCACCTAAAGTTCGTTACTAATTAACTCTTTAAGTTTCTTCATCCTTGATTCAAATATATTATGAAAAGCCTTTTCTTTCAAGTCTTTTTTATATAAATCGTGACAAATGTCTAGAGCTGTTAAAAGGGCTAGTTTTTCATCAGAAAAACCAGGGGCCACCTTGCGAAGATTTTCAATTTTTTCATTAATTTGGTTAGCTACTTCGAGAAGGCTTTCGGCTTCGCCCTTTCTACAGGTAATACGATAGGAATGTCTATTTAGGATGAGGGAAACAGATTCCGTGCTTTCTTGTTCTGTTGCATTTGCTTCGTTGTTACTCATGGCTTTTCCTTTAAAAAATCATTCCTAAAACTTGACCATAATAATATCACCGTAAGTAAGTCAGTTTGTAAATAAAACCTTACCAATAAACTAAAGTGCTACTTGTATTTTTCTCTATTCTTTCCTTTTTCTTGCAATAATCATTATTAGATATATAATGCGACTCAATGCTAAGGGAGTTTGTTTATCCTTCCTTGTCGAAAGACATGATTGTCCTGAGATGTGGCACTTAGTGCCACGTAGTGAAAGTTCTCTAAAATATTGAATCATACTTATTTTGTAAGTTCTAAAATTAATATTGCGAGCGTTACTTTTGTAACGAGAAGATTGTGTTTTACCTAGAGTAGAAAGTAGCCCTAAGCTATTTTTCTGAACTACCTAGTTTTCAATAGCGTTCGATATGATTTTGTCATTCTAAGCGCTTGATATGTAAGGTTTTTGTAAATCGTCTAGACAGAATTCACCACTTTTGAGTGATGTGATGAATGTTAATAGAACGATAGTGTGTAATTTGAAATAACAAATACTCCCAAATCGTGTTGTGTACCTATTGGGATTAAATAATAAAGGCGAAACAAGTATTCATAGGAATATGTTGCCTTGATATTTAGGTAGAGGCTTAAAGAACAAACTTTTACAAATCTAAAAAAGCGTTGTTTCATTTCTACCGTCCAATGTGTATTGGTACTCGAATATGAGATTGTTTGATTAGGATATTTACATTTTTTTCGAAATCAATGAATACAGACCAGCCAAAGGTCTGAATTAAATTTTTTTGTTAAATTGTGCCTGCCGTGAGGCAAAGAAGCACTGGAATTTATTATGAGTGAAAAACTACAAAAAGTATTAGCTGAAATAGGAGTTGGATCCCGTCGTAATATGGAAGAAGTAATAAAAGAAGGACGTGTCAGCGTAGATGGAAAACGTGCTGAACTTGGTGATCGCGTAGAAGGAACTGAAACCATTCGTGTTGATGGTGAAATAATTAAAACAGCTTCATCTGAAAAGCCTATCTGTAGAGTGCTAATGTACAACAAGCCAGAAGGGCAAATGTGTACAAGAATGGATCCTCAGAATCGCCCAACGGTTTTCGATCGTCTCCCTCCTGTTAGTAATGGTCGTTGGATCTATGTAGGTCGTCTTGACGTTAATACTTCAGGTCTTCTCCTTTTCACCACCGATGGTGAACTTTCAAATGCCCTTACCCATCCAAGCCACGAAATTGAACGTGTATACGCAGTACGTGTATTTGGTGAAGTAACTCAAGAACATATTCGCGCTCTTACTGAAGGCGTTGAATTAGAAGATGGTCCAGCCTCCTTTGCAAAAGTTGAGTTTGTCGGTGGCGAAGGCATGAATAAATGGTTTAACGTTACCTTAAAAGAAGGCCGTAAGCGTGAAGTAAGAAGACTTTGGGAAGCTTTAGGCTTTAAGGTTAGCCGTCTTAAGAGAATCAGATACGCAACAGTAGATCTTGGCAAACTTCCAGAAGGCGCTTGGGAAGAACTTCCTCTCGAGAAGGTTAATGAGTTAAGAAAAGCCGCTGGACTTAGAAGTGAAAAGAGAACTGTTTTAAGTACAGAAGAGCTTGAAAAGAATTCTGATTCAAGAAGTAACTATCTTAAAAAACGTCAAATGCAAAAAGCCTTCCGTCGTTATGAAGATAGAACAGGTTTCCGCCGTGGTCGCAGAAATAATGAGGAAAATGGCAATAATTTTGGTGAAGAATCAAATTCTCGCTTTGAAAGAAAACCTCGCTTCAGTAAAGATCGCGGAGAAAGCTCTTTTAGATCTGGAAACCGTAAACCATTTGGTCGTGATGAAAGATCTGATTCAAGAAGAAATGGCTTTGTAAGCACCTATGGCCAGCAGAGTAAAGAAAAGTACATTCCTATAAATGGACTTAATAGTGATAACGACAAGTACGGTCCATTTAATTCTATGTATGCAGGTGTTTCATCTCATTCTGATTTTGGTGCTCGTCCTCGTCGTGGTCGTCCTGCAAATGGTGAAAGACGTCGTTTCTCTTCAAATGATCGCAATGATAGACATTCTAGAAATGGTGATTTCCGTAGTGATCGTCCTTCTTTTAGAAGAAATCGTGATGACGAAGGGCGTGTTTCATATGATGGTGAAAGAAGACCACGCCGTGATGATACTCGTTTTGAACATGCTGAGGAACGCCGTAGTAATTCTCGTGGCTTCCGTGGTGGCAGAAATTCAGAAC
Organism: Succinimonas sp.; assembly: GCA_963628765.1. Lineage (GTDB taxonomy): Bacteria > Pseudomonadota > Gammaproteobacteria > Enterobacterales > Succinivibrionaceae > Succinimonas. Next base: position 274 of record CAVGFV010000156.1, on the reverse strand, counting down.
AGGGTTTTGAAGGTAAGAAAAGATTTAGAGATGGTTTTTCAAAACCAAACTTCCATAAGCAGTCTTTCCGTAGAAACTCCAACCGTTCTTTTAGACGCGAAGAAGGCCAAGAAGGCACTACTGATTTTTAACAGATAAATTGTAATCAATTTAATACTTAACTACATTTGGATACCTTGTATAGCTTTTAAAAAGCCATACGAGGTATTTTTTTATAGGTACCCTAATTTTGCTACTTTTTATGTTACTAGCCAGGATTAGGGATTTTTAAAGA
>CAVGFV010000155.1:0-8194 GCA_963628765.1 Succinimonas sp. | reverse complement strand
GGAACAGAGAAGATCTTTTTCACAAAATGATGATTTTATTTTAGTTTTTATTTTTGTTTAGAAATTGAATTGAGCTTAAATTTGGCTAAAAGGTTTAGTTGAAAACTTGTTTTCTGATTTGAATATCAATGTAATCATAAATAAGAAGTCCCTTTTGATATAAGGGTATTGTTCAGGCAAGTTTTGCATCTTGACTGTGTTTATATTTAGTGTTAGAATTTCTGCGTTTTTTAGTGATCTGATAGCAATTGAGAGATTACTAATTTTCGGGAAACTGAAAACTACAATCTGAATCCGAGAAGGCTCCGGTCAGAATCTGACGGGAGCTTTTTTTTTAATATTCTGGAGTGTTTTTTTGAAAACAATAGAGCAGAAGGTAGCTGAACTTGTATCACCAGTTCTTGATGGGATGAAACTCACCTTGTGGGGTATACGTCTTATTAGAAATCCAAAGAGAACAGTTTTGCAGATTTTTATTGATAAAGAAGGTGGAATCAATGTTGGAGACTGCGAGGAAGTTTCTCGTCAGATCAATGGCGTTATAGATGTCGCTGAAATTTTTCAATATAGCTACAATCTTGAGGTCTCCTCGCCAGGTTTGGACCGTTTACTTTTCAATCTTGAACAAGTACGTAAATATATTGGAAGAGAGATGACTCTAGAGCTAAGTCTTCCTGTTGAAAATAGAAGACGCTTCAGAGGTGTTCTAAAAGATATAGATGGCGATGTGCTGAAATTTGAAGTGGATGGAAACACTTACGAAATTGCATATCCAAATGTTTCAAAAGCACAATTAATACCTGTGTTTTAAGCTAGAGAATTTACAGAGGCAGAAAAATGGCAAAGGAAATACTTGCTATCGTTGAGGCAATGTCCAATGAGAAAGCATTGGATAAAGAAAAGGTTTTTCAGGCTCTTGAGGTTGCTCTGGCTACCGCAAGCAAGAAAAAATTTAATGTGGATGTTGATATTAAAGCTGAAATCAATAGAAAAAATGGTGAAGCTTTAATAAAAAGACGCTGGCTAGTTGTAGATACTCCTGATGGAACACTTGAAAACCCATCTAAAGAGATTTCATTAGAAGCTGCTCGTATTGATGATCCAGAAGTTCGCCCTGGTGATTATGTTGAAGAACTTATTATCGATGAAGCAGCAAGCAGCAAAGAATTTATCTTCGATCGAATTACTGCACAAACTGTTAAGCAAGTTTTACAGCAACAAGTTCGTGAAGCAGAACGTCAGCAAGTGATTGATCAGTTTAAAGATAAGGTCGGTCAAGTCGTAACCGGCACTGTCAAGAAACCAGGTCGTGAGAAGGTATTTATAGATCTTGGTAATGGTGCTGAAGCTGTATTACAGAGAAAGGAAATGCTTTCTCACGATAGCTTCTCATTTGGTGATCATGTAAGAGGCGTGCTTTTACCTATAAAAGAAGATAACGGTCGTGGTTCTTCCCAGCTTCTTGAAATTAGTAGAACAAGCACTGACTTTTTAAAACAACTTCTTGCAATTGAAGTACCTGAGATTGCAGAAGGCCAAGTTGAAATTATAAATTGCGTAAGGGAACCAGGTTCACGTGCTAAGGTTGCTGTAAAAGCAAAAGACCGTCGCATTGATGCAAAGGGAGCTTGCGTTGGAATGAAAGGCTCTCGTATTAAGAGTGTTTCTGAAGAACTCAGCCATGAAAAGGTTGACATTATTTCTTATGATGACGATTTTAATAAATTTGTTATCAATGCGATGGAACCTGCTGTTGTTTCACAGGCTATCATCGATATGGATAGAAATGTGATCATAATGGGTGTTAATGCTGAGAACTACAAATTAGCAATTGGCACCAATGGTCAAAATGTAAGACTAGCACAACGCCTAATAGGACGTGACATGCGCATCAAGGTAATGACTCTTGATGAACTTGCAAAACGTAACGAAAACGAAATTAACGTTACTAAACATATGTTCTCTGAGGCTTTAGATATCGATGACGATTTCGCGCAGGGATTAGTTGATGCAGGATTTACCAGTGTTGAAGAAGTTGCTTACGTTGATCCTAATGAACTTATGGAGAGCGTAGAAGGTCTTGATGCTGATATCGTTGCAACTCTTCAAGAAACAGCAAAGAAGACACTCAAGAATGTAGTTACACCATCTGGAAAGAAACTTGATGATGAATTGATCCACATGAAGGGTGTTGATTTTAATCTTGCTAGAGCTTTAGCTGCTAAAGAAATTGCAACACTTGAAGATCTCGCTGAACAGGCATCTGACGATCTTTCAGATATTACAATTATTTCTAAAGAAAAGGCAGATGCTCTCATAATGGAAGCCAGAAATTTAACCTGGTTTAAGGACGAACAGTCAACCGAAACTACCGATAAAGAAAACGGTGAGGAAGGTAAGTAAAATTCATTTAATTTAAAGCTCCTAAATGGAATGATTGATTGTCCTGGGGAGAAACGATAGTTCTCCCTTTCTATAAGATTATTGAAAGTGAATATTAAAAATGGCAGATGAAAAGAACAATGGAAAATTAAAGCGGAAGCTTAGCCGCAATGTTAAAGGGGGCTCTTCCAATAACAGCACTATTCATTCTTACAAAGAAGAAGGTGTTCAAATTACGGTTAAGAAAAAACGCAATTTCTCAATTCCTACTCCAGCAGAAATAGAAAAGAAAAAGCAAGAAGAAGCTGAAAAGAAACGTCTTGAGGAAGAAGCTAAAAAGAAAGCCAAAGAAGAAGCAGAAAAGCGTGAAGCTGAAAAACGTGCTCAAGCTGAAGCTCGTAAAAAACAGGCTGAAGAAGGCCGTCGTCGCGCAATAGAGCAGAAGACTGAAGAAAGCCCAGAAGAAAAGGCTAGACGTCTCCAGCAGGAAAAGGAATCTGAAGAACTCCGTAAAGTTCAAGAAGAAGAAAGTAAGCGTCGTAATGAAGAGGCTTTAAAGCGTCAGAACGAAGAAGCTAAGCGAATTCTTGAAGAAAATCAGAAACGCTGGGAAGAAGAAGAAAAAGAAAGAGCTAAACGTGCTTCATCTGATGATGAGGATGATGGTACTTCTCGTTATGTTCGTGAAGCAGAAGAAGAACAAGAACGTGAAGAAGAAAACCGTGGAAGAAGACGTGGTCTTGCTGGTCAAACTAAAAAGATCGGTAAAGGGCACGAAGATGAAGATCGTGAGGATCGTCAGGGACATCACGGTAGCCAGAAATTCAATCGTAAGCAATTAAAGGGTGCTGCTAGAGCCAACCAAAAAGCACATGGCTTTAAGAAACCAGCTGTTCAAGTTGCTCGTGATGTAGAAATTGGTGAAACTATAACTGTTGCTGAACTCGCTGATAAGATGGCAGTTAAAGCAGCTGAAGTTATTAAAGTAATTATGAAACTTGGTGATATGGTAACTATTAACCAAGTTATCGACCAAGAAACAGCACAAGTTGTTGCTGAAGAAATGGGACACAAGGTTATTCTCCGTAAAGAGAATGAACTTGAAGAGCAGGTTCTTTCAGATCGTGATACCAACAGTAAGGCTGAGCCACGTCCACCAGTAGTAACTATTATGGGTCACGTAGACCATGGTAAAACATCATTACTTGACTACATCAGAAAGACCAAGGTTGCATCAGGAGAAGCTGGTGGTATTACCCAGAAGATTGGTGCGTACCATGTTAAAACCAAGAAAGGTGGCGTGATTACCTTTATTGATACCCCGGGCCATGCTGCATTTACAGCAATGCGTGCTCGTGGTGCTGCCGCAACCGATATAGTAGTTCTTGTAGTAGCAGCAGATGATGGTGTTATGCCTCAAACAATTGAAGCTATTCAGCACGCTAAAGCTGGTAATGCTACAATCGTTGTTGCGATAAATAAGATCGATAAACCTGCAGCAGATCCAAATCGTGTAACTCAAGAATTGATGCGTTATGGCATCGTTCCTGAAGAACTCGGTGGTGATGTTCAGTTTGTTAAGGTATCTGCAAAGACCGGTATTGGTATTGATCAGCTTTTGGATGCGATTTTACTTCAAGCAGAAGTTCTTGAATTAAAAGCTGTGAAAGATGGCATGGCTACCGGTGTAGTAATTGAATCACGTCTTGATAAAGGTCGTGGTCCAGTTGCCTCTGTTCTTGTAAAACAGGGTACTCTTAATGTAGGCGACATCGTTCTCTGTGGCATGGAATACGGTAAAGTTCGTGCGTTAAGAAATGAATTAGGCCAGAATGTTCAAAGTGCTGGTCCATCAATTCCTGTAGAAGTTTTAGGTCTATCAGGCGTTCCTGTTGCAGGTGACCAGTGCACTGTAGTTCGTGATGAAAAGAAGGCACGTGAAGTTGCAAACTATCGCCAAGGCAAGTTCCGTGAAGTTAAGATTGCCCGTGAACAGAAGATGAAGCTTGAAAACATGTTTAAGGAAGGCACTCAGCATGAACTTAACATCGTTCTCAAAGCTGATGTTCAAGGTTCTGTTGAAGCTATCGCTGATTCATTACTCAAGCTTGCAACTGATGAAGTTAAGGTAACCATCGTATATAAGGGTGTAGGTGGTATCACTGAAACTGACGCAACACTTGCAGCAGCATCAAATGCTATTATCCTTGGTTTCAACGTTCGTGCTGATTCATCAGCTCGTAAATTTATTGAAAACAATAGCATTGACGTAAGATATTACAGCGTAATTTACGATTTGATTGACGACGTTAAGAAGGCTATGGGCGGTATGCTTGGTTCTGAAATCAAGCAACAGATCATTGGTATGGCTGAAGTACGTCAAGTATTCCGTCATCCTAAGTTTGGTCAAATTGCCGGCTGTATGGTTACCGAAGGTACTGTTAAACGTTCAGCTCCAATAAGAGTTCTTCGTGATAACGTTGTTATCTTTACTGGTGAACTTGATTCTCTACGTCGCTTCAAGGATGACGTTGCTGAAGTTAAGAGCGGTAACGAATGCGGTATCTGCGTTAAGAACTACCAGGATGTTAAGGAAGGCGACCAGATCGAAGTATTCGAGAATATTGAGGTTAAACGTACTCTTGAATAATCGTTCTCAAGTTTTTCTATAAATTGAGCAAATATACCTCACTACGCTATTGTGGTGGGGTTTTTGATACTCAATAGGTTATATTCTGTGAAAACTATTAGAATGAGCGTTGGAATCGTTTAAAGATTATTCACTCTTAGTGATAGATAGTTACCTAATAATTTAAGAATTAATATAAAAGAGACTTTGAAGTCCCTTTGGAGTATTAGCCTAATGGCAAAAGAATACAGCCGCGCGGATCGTGTGGCAGAACAATTAAAAAAGGAAGTAGCGGGCATTATTATGCGTGAGATGAAGGATCCACGTGTAAAAATGGCAACCGTTAGTGATGTTTGGGTTTCCGGAGATTTGAAGTATTCTAAAATCTATGTAACTTTTCTTGAAAATGATGAAAAGTCAGTTGCTCGTAATATTCGTATTTTAAATAAAGCAAAAGGCTTTTTTAGAAGCATGATTGGTCAGGCCATGAAGCTTCGTATTGTTCCAGAAGTTACTTTCATCTATGATAAATCCTTAGAGGAAGGTTTTAGAATGTCAGATCTGATTACAAAAGCAGTAAAGCATGATGCTGAATTGCGTTCACAAAGCCAAGAAGAGGTTACAGAAAATTAAAATGCCACGACGAAGTAAGCGTGAAATCGACGGGATTCTTTTATTAAATAAGCCACAGGGAATAACATCAAATGATGCTATGCTCAGAGTTAGAGGGCTTTATCATGCACAAAAAGCAGGTCATACTGGTGCATTGGATCCTATTGCTACAGGTATGCTTCCAATATGTCTCGGTGAAGCAACAAAGTTTTCACAATTTCTTTTGGACGCCGATAAAACCTATAGAGTAGGGGCACGTTTCGGTATTCGTACTGATACTAGCGATGTTACAGGAACAGTGGTATCTGAAAAGGAAGTTAACCTTAATCAAGATTCACTTCTTAAGGCTATGGAACATTTCGTTGGCCATCAAAAACAAGTTCCAAGTATGTATTCGGCTTTAAAATACCAAGGAAAGCATTATTATGACTATGCTAGAGCTGGTATCGAAATCCCTCGTGAAGCAAGAGATATTACTATTTACAGATTTGAGCTGATAAGTTTTGATGGTATCAATGCTGTAATGGAAGTTTCTTGTAGTAAAGGAACCTATATTCGTTCATTGATTGATGATTTGGGCGAATATATTGGTTGCGGAGCTCACGTTGTAATGTTGGAACGCCTCAAAGTTGCAGATTACCCTCGAGATAGAATGGTTACTTTTGAGGATTTAGAGCGCATTTTAAATGATTCCCATGAGCATGGATTGATGGCATTTCCTGCTTTAGATGCTCTTTTATTGCCGCCGGATACTGCAGTACAAAAGTTACCTAAGATATATCTTGATGAGGAGCAAGGACGTCGCATAATGATGGGACAACGTATTAAGGTACGCCCAGTAAATATGCTGACAACTGATCTTCAGCCAATAAGAATTTATATTGGAAAAGAAGATAATAATCCAATTTTTGCCGGCGTTGGCGATATCCAGTATGATCTCCTTGCACCAAAGAGACTTGTTTCTGGGGTGAAAATTGAACTGACAGATTTTCTTGAGGACGATGGGTCTGTAAGCAACCCTTAAAAAATCGCTAAAAACGAAAGCCCCGCTACAAAATTAGCGGGGCCTTTATTTTAAAGAACCTTTTTATTAAGCCTTAGCTAATTGATAAAGTTTTTGGAAGTATGCTCCCCAAGTAGATGGATTTGATGCATATACCCATTCAGTGCTCTTTTGAAGAATGTTGATTAGATTATTGATATTCTCAAGTCTAGCTTTTAGATCGTTTTCGATCTTTATAAGCTCTTCTTCTGAAGACTTAGGATTTGGGTAAGTTATTGGTTGATCTGCAGCGTTCTGTGCAATAACGTCAATTTTGTCAACGATACCATTTTCCCAACAACTTACAAATGTATCTCTTAATCTTGCGTTGCTTTCAGAATCTTCTTTTGCTGCAAGAGGTTCTTGGCTCTTGGCAACGCCAAGAGAGCAAACTAAAGTCAGCTTTTCTTGTTCCTCTTTTGAGAGTCGTGAACGATTTCCTACGGCTTTGCGAGCTGCATAAAGAGACTTCTTTGCTTCATCACAGCTTAATTTGCAGAACCTTTGAGCATCTTCAGCATCAGCTTTTGATTCGGCAAGGTGTGGTAAACGGATAATCTTTAATTCGTTTAAGCGACAATCACTTGAATGTAATTCCTCATTAAGTTTTTCAAGAGTTTCTATGAGATCTTGCTTCTCTTGCGGTGTAAGAGGGGATTCATTGTTATCAATTTTTTCATTAATACTAGTAATTTTTTCTTTTATAGAATTTGATTCAGCTGTTCTCTTTCTAATTTCAGCTTGAACAACTGAGGTTTCTAAGACGATTTGACTGAGTTCTTGTGCAGTTATTTTGAGTTGTTCTTCCATGGCATCATTTTTGGCCATGCATTCGCGCATTAATTTTTCTTGGTCAAAATGACGTTTTTTGAAGAACATCAGCATGTATTCGTAGTATTTTTCAAGACATGCTAATACCAATATATAAGAGTCTAGTACTAAGAAATAACTACTGATATTGGATATCGCAGATAAGCGGGCACTATTTTTTTTACGGAACGCTTTTAGCGCTTCAAGTAATCCTTCAAAATCATGTTTACTATACAGTTTCAAAAAGTCAGGCTTGTCATTGCTTAGATATGTGTCAGTTCTATCAACTATATCTTGTAGTAGGCTGAGTTTTTCTTCAACGAAGGTATTTTTTAAAATACTGGTAATTTCACCCATGATTAAATCCTAATGCGTTGGCTTTATTTATTGTTAACAACAAGAAATAACTAATGCTTTAAAGATAATAAATAAATTTATTATCAAATAATCTTGGTATTTGCCTAATTTTAAAAATCACACAATCATGTAATATCAAGCAATACCCAAGCTTGATTTCTGAGAAAATGTTTTTATCTCTCGTCCAACATTGAGTAATTATAGTTTACATAATCGTTAAGTCTTAATGACCATGCTTAAAAACGTTAGATACACAGCATTTATAAGAAAAAAGAACTTTTGAAATTTGTTGAAAAATTAGGTTTAACCGACAGTGATCAGTATTTTTTCAGGATATACTCCCCCTAATTGAAAGATGGCAA
>CAVGFV010000154.1:0-18595 GCA_963628765.1 Succinimonas sp. | reverse complement strand
AACTTTACGTTCAGTCCTTTTGACCCTAAACATACAAATAACGACAGAGTTTAGGTTCTCACTTATCGAGAAAGAATTGTCATCTTGTGGGGAATTCAATATCGCAGCCGCTTTTATTACGGAAGACTGTATCAATGCGTTAATACCTGCCTTTTTAGAGGCTCAAAATAATGGTGCTAAAGGTCGTATCTTAACTACTGACTATCTTGGTTTTAATTCACCGAAAGCTCTCGAAATTTTAGAGCGTTTCCCTTTTATTGAAGTAAAAGTTTTTGAGACCAAAAATAAAACAGGTTTTCATCCCAAAGGATATATATTTAGGCATTTTGAGAATGATTTAGATAACGTAAATATAATTATCGGAAGCTCAAACCTTACTATAAGTGCTCTTAAAACCAATCACGAATGGAATGTTCTATATACCGGTAAACAAGATTTCGAATTTGCAAAAGCAGTTAATGAAGAATTTAATGCTCTTTGGAATGCTAAGGAAAGTTTCGCCTATAAAGAAGGTCTCGAAATTCTTAAAAAAAGCTACGCCAAAATGGAGGCTATAAGAAAAGCTCAAGGAAGTAGGGTGCTCCTACCTCTAGCTTCGGAAAACGAGGATGCTTCGCAAGAAGATACTCTAGAAATTACTTCTCTTAATGAAATGTAGAAACTTTTTTTAGAGCGCCTTAAAGATATCTATTTTAATCAAAAGCTAAAAAGTGCCCTCTTAATAGCTGCAACTGGTACAGGTAAAACCTATGCAGCTGCCTTTGCTGCCAAATATGTTTTTAAGCCCCAAAGAATTCTTTTTATTTCACATAGAGAGCAAATCAATAATCAAGCCTTAGAGGCATTTTTTAAGATAGTAGCTGGCGATGATAAGGACTATGGCATTCTCGATGGAAGCTCTAAGGAGTCTTTTGAAAAACAACATATTTTTGCCACGATTCAAACCATTTCGAGGACTGATAACCTCTATAAGTTTTCGAAAGATGCTTTTTCACTAATCATCATTGATGAAGCTCACCATGCGGCTTCTGATTCTTATAAGAGAGTTGTGGATTACTTTAAACCGGATTTTCTTTTAGGAATGACGGCAACACCAGAACGTATGGATAACGCTGATGTCTTTAAGATCTTTGGTAATACCACGGCTTGTGAAATTAGACTCCAAGATGCTTTACGCATGGATCTTCTCTGTCCTTTCCATTATTTTGGGGTGAGTGACATTCTTATAGATGGGAGATCGATAACCGATAAGGATATTAAGGAAAGTTTAACCAGGGATAACTTTACGGGACTTATAAGTGAAAGTCGAGCCAGGCATATTTTAGAAAAAGCTGATCTTTACGCTCCAGTAGGACCACGAAAGGGACTTATCTTTGTCTCTGCTGTAAGTGAAGCCAAAGAACTTGCGGAAATGATAAATAAAATTTCGGTGGCACAAGGCAAGAAACGTACTGCAGTAGCGGTCTCTGCAGAAGATAAGCAAGAAATTAGGGAAAAAGTTGTAAATCGTCTTTCTTTAAATTCTGGGGAAGATAAGCTTGATTACATTATCTCTCGAGATGTTTTTAACGAAGGTATTGATATCCCAGATGTGAATACCGTTATCTTCTTAAGACCTACTGAATCGGTAGTGGTGTTTGTACAGCAACTTGGGCGTGGCCTTAGAAAATATCCGAATAAGTGCTATGTTTCGATTATCGATTTTATCGGTAGCTATGAAAATAACTACATGATTACAGCTGCTTTATCAGGAGATCGTGCTTTAGATAAAGATGCAATGCGAAAATTTGCCGCTCAAGGCAGTGCTTTTATCCCAGGAGATTCAGTAATCTATTTTGATGAAATTGCTAAGGAACGTATCTTTAAGTCTATAGATAGCGCCAAATTTGATACTGCAAAATTTTTATTAGAAAAATATAACAAGCTTAAGAATTTACTTGGTAGAAGTCCAAGCCTTCTCGAATTTACTGAGGAGGGGGAGATCGATCCTTGGAATTTTATTTCCTATAAAACCGATCTTTTAGGAATCAAATGTAATTCCTATTATGCCTTTCAAATGAAATACGATAAGGATTATCAAGATAAGATAACAGCCCCATTAACCGCTTATGAAAATAATGTACTAAGTTTTGTATCGAAAAAATTTGCCTCAGGAAAGAGGTTATGGGATCTCCTGTTACTATCGGAAGATAGTTCTCGGGCAGCGTAATGATTTTTATGGAAGTCTTTTAAAAGAAATTTTAAATCTAGAGGATCAAGAAAGGTTTAAAAAATCTTGGCGGAGCGTGGTAAGACATCTTACAGGTGAATTTTTTAATTCTGTAAATCAGTATGAAAAACTCTTAGTACGTGATTCTGAAGAAGGCGATGGCCTTAAGGTGTCTTCTGATTTTATTACCGCTTTAGAAGGGCATGCTTTCTTTAAAAAGGTTCTTTTAGAAACCATCAATTATGGTTTAAAGCGTTTTAAAAATTTTGAAGGTTTACATCAGGATTTTTCTGAGCTAGTGCTTAATAAAAAGTACACCTACGAAGAAGTACAGTTACTTTTAAATTGGGATAAATGCCATAATGCACAGCTCATAGGCGGTTATAAGTATGATGAGAAAACCAATACCCTCCCTATCTTTATCAATTACGTAAAAGAACCTGATATTAGTGACAACATAAAATATGAGGATGCTTTCCTTGATAATGATAAGATGCAGTGGTTTTCAAAATCATCGCGCACCCTAGCGTCTAATGATGTAAAAACGATCATGGAGGCGCAAAATAATGGCACCAAACTTGAGATTTTTGTGCGCAAAAATAAAGATGATGCCATCGCCAAAGAATTTTATTATCTCGGAAGAGCCTTACCAGAGCTTGAAGGTGCTGAAAGACCGGTACAGGAAAAAATGCTCGGAGCAGATGGTAAGGAAAAGGATGTGGTTAAAATGCACCTTCGTTTAGAGAACCCAGTGCGTAATGATATCTATGAGTATCTTACATCACGGGTACTATAGCTCTATATGTATAGAAAAAGATGTATAGAGAAGGTAACCCTACTTTTTAAAAATAAGATTTACGATCTTTTATGATCATAAATCTTATAAGAGCGCTAACTTAAATAGCGCTTTTAAAGTGCCTTACGATGCTTTAGAAGAGTTTTAAGACATTTGGTGTGTAAACAATAGTTTAATTTTTAAGGAAGAGTTTTATGAAGATTGTTAAGGTTGTAGCTGCTGTTATCGTGAAAGATGGCAAGATCTTCGCAACTCAAAGAGGCTATGGGGAATTTAAGGATGGTTGGGAATTCCCCGGTGGCAAAATTGAAGCAGGTGAAAGCCCAGAGGATGCTTTAAAAAGAGAAATTAAAGAAGAACTGGCTACAGAAATTACCCCATTAAAACTTTTAGATACCGTGGAATATGACTACCCAGCCTTTCATCTTTCGATGCAGTGCTTTTTGTGTAAGGTTGTTTCGGGAAATCTTTCACTTCTTGAACATGAAGCTGCTAAGTGGTTATTACCGCAAGATCTTGATAGCGTAGCTTGGCTTCCAGCGGATTTAGGGTTAATTGCCAAGCTAAAAGAACTTTCTCTCTCGGAATTCTAAAGTAGTGTTTTAGGTAGCACCGCGATATTAGCGTCGCGGTCCCTCGACAGCACTTTGATACATGAGCTCATATTCTTTGGCTGATTCTGCCCAACTGTATCTTACCTGCATGGAATTCTTACGGATACGGTGAAATTCTTCAGGATCTTGGAGATAAAAAATCAGCACGCGACGAAGGCAGTTTAACAGTGCTCCAGCTTCTGGTTCTTTAAAGATAAAGCCCGTAGCATTTTCACGATCATCATCATAACAAGTTACGGTGTCTTTAAGACCACCTACAGCTCTTACAATTGGTAAGGTACCATAGGCTAAGCTGTACATTTGGTTAAGACCACAAGGCTCGAATAAGGATGGCATAATAAAGAAATCTGCACCAGCTTCTACTAGGTGCGCGAGATGGTTATCGTAAACGCTCTTAAAGACGAAACGGCCCCGGAATTTCTCGGTATAAGGGATAAGACTTTGTTCAAGAGCAGGATCCCCGGTACCTACCAAAATAAACTGGATTTCATGACTTAAAAAGTCATTAAGTATTGGCATTAGTAGGTTAATACCTTTCTGTTCGGTAAGACGACAGACCATGCCAAAAACAGGAATATTACAAACCGGAAGACAGGTAATCTCTTGTAAAAGATACTTACAGAGCTTCTTATTGTGAGCATCTTCCGATGAAAAACGGAAAGGAATTTCTGGATCGGTATTTGGATCCCAATCGGTATAGTCACAGCCATTCACAATGCCACAGAGATCATTTATGCGATCGATGAAGTTCTGGGCCATACCATGACCACCTAAGAATGTCGTGAGCTCTTCGGCATAACTAGGGCTTACTGCGTTAATTTTATCGGCATAGAAAACGCCACATTTTAGGTAGTTAATATTGCCGTAACCATGCTCGATACTATCGTTATGGATATGAGCTATTTCTGGAATCATCCATATTTGGCTTCTATCGTAAATACCTTGGAAGGCGCCATTATGGACCGTTAAGACTGTTCTTGTATCAGTGAAGAAAGGATCGGTGGTGTACCTTAACTTTAGAATCATTGGTGTTAAGGCTGTGTGCCAATCGTTACAATGAATAATGTCAGGTTTAAAATTCAAAGCCTTAGCTGCTTCAAGACAGGCTTCAGAAAAGAAAGCAAAGCGTTCGCCGTTATCGCCATAAGCGACATTGTTTTCACCATAAAGGTTGTTTCTATTGAAGTAATATTCGTAATCAATAAACCAAACCTTTACTTCCCCAAGTTTACTTTCGCGTACACAATAGTTTATGGTTTTCTCGTTCTGTTGATTAGACATGGTGAGATTGGCGATTACTGGAAAATCACGCCAACCATTAATTTTGGCATAGCAAGGCATTACTATGATAAAGTCATGTCCGAGACTATGTAGCGCTGTAGGTAGCGCTTTTGCTACGTCGGCTAATCCGCCTGTTTTGGCAAACGGAACAACCTCAGATGCGAGAAATAGTATACGCATAAATTAGAAGCCTATCCTTGCCCCTTTGGGTACAGCAATTATTCCACCGTCAGATGCTGAAAAGAAATTTCTATCCTTTTCAAAATCTTCACCGATAACAAAACCCGGAGCAATTTCTACATGCTTGTCGATAATGGCTCTATGGATACGGCAACCAGCACCGATCTTAGCATCACCAAGAATTACTGATTCCGTAATTTCGGCACCTTCTTCAATAGTGCAATTGAAGCCAATAACACTATGAGAAATTGTAGCACCTGAAATATTACAACCAGCCGAAATCATGGACTGGGAAATATTTGCTTTAAATTTAGGAGTGTCCCGAAAACTTGCAGGTGGTAGTGGTGGGTAATGGGTATGGAGTGACCAAGATGGATTATAGAGGCTGAATTTAGCATCTTCAGATACGAGATCCATATTTGCTTGCCAGTACATATCTAAGGTTCCCACGTCGCGCCAGTAGCCAGTGTAGGTTTCGTTAGGAATTTTATTGGTGAGGAAGTCATAGACATATACCGGAACTCGTGGAAACATATCTGGGATAATATCTCTACCAAAGTCATGGGAAGATGTGAAATTTTCAGCATCAGCCTCAAGTTCGCGGTATAGGGAATTTGCTTCAAAAATATAGTTACCCATGGATACCAAAGCATGATCAGGATCACCAGGTATTGATTTTGGTACCTTTGGCTTTTCTTCAAAGCCGATCATTCTACCTTCGGCATTAACTTCAATAACACCAAAAGCACGGGCTTCTTTTATAGGAACCCTGATTGCTGATACCGTAAGCTCAGCTTTTTTTTCTTTATGGTAACTAAGCATTTGGCGGATATCCATTTTGTAAACATGGTCACTACCAAATATACATACTTGATCAGGAGAGTTACTTTCAATAAAGCCGAGATTCTGATAGATAGCATCAGCGGTACCATCGTACCATCTCTTACCCATACGCATTTGAGCAGGTATAGGATCTATAAAGCATCCTGGGATACCGTTTACGGTCCAACCCTTTTTCATATGCATATAAAGGGACTGGCTCTTAAACTGAGTCAGCACAAAAATTCTGATAATGTCTGAATTTACAAAGTTGTTGAGAACAAAGTCTATGAGACGATAACTTCCGCCGAAAGGCACAGCTGGCTTACTGCGAGTGACAGTAAGAGGCTGAAGTCTAGTGCCTTCACCTCCGGCGAGAATCATTGCTAATACTCCTGCCATGCATTACTCCCAATATGTAATTTGTAAAAATTATATCTCAGTTCCGTATATAAAAAGTGGCGCACTCGCTATTTCTTAAATCCTTTATGAATTTTATACCTGGTGTCTTGGTAAATTATTTCTGAACTAGAGAAATTTTCACGTAAGGCATCTTCATACGGAATAAAGGCATTCGCTACAATTAGGAAGTTACCATTGGAAAGTAAGTGATCTTTTGCTGTCATGATAAATTTCAGAGTTGGGAAAAATACCTGTTTCTTACCGACATGAAAAGGTGGATTTGAAATGATGAGATCATATTTATCCGCATTTGAAAGCATGTCAGAAGGAAAGAGGTTTATGGTAACTCCGTTTAAAGTAGCAGTACGTTCTGCTGATTTTAAAGCAAGGGCACTCACATCGCAGGCCGAGACTTCAGCATTAGGTAAGAGCTTTTTGATAAAGGTAGCGATAACACCCGATCCTGTACCTACGTCGAGAATTCTTTTGACACCTTCAAGATCTAGGGTAGCAAGTTTCTTTAAAAGAATCTCAGTACCGACATCAAGACGATCCATACTAAAGACACCAGAGGTTTTATCCACCTTGAGTTTTTGGTTAGCGATCTCGATTTCGTATTCTTGATTTTGCTCATCTGAAAGGTCATTTTTAAGAACGCTTCTCAGAATGGCACATTTACGACCATAGGCATATTTCTCGGAAGGACATAATTTCTTAAAGGATGTTTCCATGCCTTTTACGCCTTCATCATTAGCTCCTACAGCGTAGATTTCTGCATCTTTAGGAAGAATTTTAGAAAGCTCAGTAAGATAGTAGAGGTTTTCTTTACGGTTCTTACTAAGGTAAATAATTCCGGTATCTGCTTTTCCTGAAAACACGCTACTTTGATCTTTAAGAGGGGAAGAACCAAAGAATATTTCTGTGCTCCCAGTGCTTAGGTAATTCTCGTCACCTTTATTGCCAAGACGTTCTGAAAAGTCTCGAAACTGCACAAAATCGGTACACCAAATGGCTAAATGGGTAGCTTCATTCCCAAAGCTAATAATCTCGGTATCAGGGAAAAATCCTGTAGCAACAACATTACGATTCTCAAATACTTCAGAGTGATCTTGAAGGAGTTCGCTTTTAAGAGACATTTAATCCTCCAAAAGATCTGCTAAGGTGCAGTAGTTTTCAAGAGAGAGGTTTTCAGCACGTAAGGTTGGTGAAACACCAGCTTTATCGAGCTCTTCATCAGAGAACAAGGAAGAAAGACTGTTATGGATGGTTTTTCTTCTTTGATTGAAAGCTACTTGAAGAACCTTTTCGAGATTTTTTACATTTTTAACTTCATGCTTTTTTTCAGCATGGGGAATTAAACGTACTACGGCACTGGTAACCTTTGGAGCAGGTCTGAATGCTCTTGGAGATACTTCCATTATCGGCATAACGCGGCAATAGTACTGAGTAATAACACTTAAGCGCCCATAATCTTTGGAATCAGGTGCTGCGGCTAATCTTTCTACTACTTCTTTTTGAAGCATAAAGTGCATATCACTTATAACATCGCTTTGAGAAAACAAATGTAGTAAAAGAGGAGAAGAAATGTTGTAAGGAAGGTTACCAAAGATTCTGATCTTGTTTTCTTTGGAGGCTATGGTTCTAAAATCGAACTTGAGAGCATCTTCTTCAAAAATATTTAACTTCTGATTTAAAAAAGGTGTTTCTCTTAGTCTTTCCGCAAGGTCACGGTCAAGTTCGATACAGTTAAGTTTATCAACACGATCGGAAACAGGCTCAGTGAGAGCACCGAGACCAGGACCTATTTCGAGTATGAGATCGTCTTTCTTAGGGTTAATAGCGTTAACAATATTTTGAATAACACGGGCATCTTGGAGGAAGTTTTGACCGAATCTTTTTCGTGCTACATGACCGAAGGTGGCAACAGTATTCATAATTATTTTCTCCAGCAAGCAGCCATGTATTCAGCAGATTCGAGAGCAACTTTAAGTGAGCCAGTATCAGCGGTACCAGTACCAGCGATGTCAAGAGCTGTACCATGGTCAACACTGGTTCTTATGAATGGAAGACCTAAGGTAATATTAACAGCATTACCAAAACCCTTGTACTTCAAAACTGGAAGACCTTGGTCATGGTACATAGCTAGAATTGCGTCTGCCTTTTCCATAATATGAGGTTGGAAAATAGTATCTGCAGGATATGGTCCATAGAGACTGATACCAGTATCTTTGAGTTCGTTAAGAACTGGGATAATGGTGTCGATTTCTTCCATACCAAGATGACCGCCTTCACCGGCATGCGGATTTAAACCCGTAACGTAAATCTGCGGATTTTTGATAGCAAATTTTTGTTTAAGGTCATGGTTAAGGATGGTGATAACTTCCGTTAATGATTCTTTAGTAATAGCACTAGAAACATCTTTAAGAGGTAAATGAGTGGTGGCAAGAGCAACTCTGAGACCTTTTGTAGCCAACATCATTACAACCTTTTCTACACCAGCCATTTTTTGGAAAAACTCAGTGTGACCACTAAAAGGTACGCCACTATCATTGATAATGCCTTTATGAACAGGACCTGTTACTAAAGCTGAAAATACGCCGTCAAGACAGCCTTGGACAGCAACTCTAAGAGTTTCAAGTACATAGGCAGCGTTTTTAACGTTGAGCTTACCAGGAGTAACCGCTTCCTTAAGTTTTACAGGTAAAACAGTTAAAGTGCCGGCCTTATGAGGAGTTGGTGCACTCTTGGGATCAAATTCAATATAGGAAATTTCCGGTTTTTTAAGGAGCTTTCTAATTGATTCCAAAAGATCAGGATCAACGGCTAATATGAGCTCATCTTTAAAGTCTTGCTCTGCAAGAGACAACATGAGTTCAGGACCTATGCCAGCAGGTTCACCAGGGGTAAGAACAATACGTTTGGTCATAAGTTTATCCTATTCATAAATTTTTACGTAGGCAGTATCACGAATCTCTTGCTGCCATCTTTCACTTTCTTCGTTAAGGCTTCTGTTAAAGAGAATTTCGCGAGCTTTTACCTTGTAAGCTTCAAGAGAGTCTCTATCCACTTTACGTCCTTCAAGAAGGGCTAGATGCCATCCAAAACTACTCTTAAATGGTTTACTGAGTTCACCAGGTTCCAATTTAGCGATAGCATCGCGGAAAGCAGGATCAAATACTTCAGTGTTCATCCAATCCATAAGACCACCGTTAAAGGAGTTACTATGGTCCTCGGAATAGGTACGAGCAAGTTCTTCAAACTTTTGGCTGCCGTTTTCAATTTCAGAACGGAAAGAAGCGAGCTTTGCTTCTGCTGCAGCATCATCAAAAATTATGCTGGTTTTAAGGAGAATATGACGTACCTTAACCTGTTCTACCGGTTCTGGTTTCATAGCAGTGATATCGTAGATCTTAATGAGGTTGACACCTTGTTCGGTGCGGAATGGGCCCACAACATCACCAGCATTTCTACCTTGAACAGCCTCAGCAATGAATGATGGAAGTTGGCTTTCTGGGATATTACCAATATCGCCACCTTGAACAGCGGAAGGAGCTTCTGAATAACGCTGTGCTACTTTTGAAAAGCTAGTGCCTCTTGCAAGTTCGTTTTTGATAACGCCCATCTTGCGCACAGCTTGATCATTTTGAGCAGGGGTAGCATCTGGGGATAACTTGATAAAAATAATTCCAAGATGATAGCTATTCATATTAGCTGCATTATCTTTTAGCATGAGAGCTAATTGTTCTACTTCTTGATCAGAAATATTGATGCGGTTTCTAACCTGAGCTCTAGTGATTTCGCCAATGATGATATTGTTTTTTATTTCTTCACGATATTCAGCTTCACTATAACCTTCGGCTTGAGCTGCTTTCAACATGGCTTCGGGAGTGGTTCTTTGCATATCTGCCATGTGAGCAATGGCTCTATCAATATCAGTATCGCTAAGGGCAATACCGTTCTTTTCCGCGAGTTGCAGGATAAGACTATTGACAATAAGTCTTTCGAGAGCATTTTTACGAATTACCGCTTCATCAGGTAAATCAGCACCTTGACGCAGGATATTCTTTTTCATGTTCTTAACAGCGTAGTTAAGTTCGCTTTCGAGAATAATATCGTTATTTGCGACAGCAGCTGTTCTATCAATTCCTATTTCGGTAGCATTGGTGAGCAGCGGAAGTGTGTTGATACTTAAAGCTAAGAAAAGATTACAGAATTTATTTAGCATTATCATACCTATTTGCTAAGGTTTACCGTATCGTTATACGGCAAAAGTTTTGTTTCTGGGGAATATGAAGAATTAATTCCCACATTGGCAAGACCTTTAAGCTCGAAGAAGATACCGTACTTGGTTTCTTCATCGGCGGTTAGAGTGTAGTTGTCTGGCTTGTTGTATCTTTCAACTTGGAAGCCTACAGAGTAACAACAGGAGTCATATTTAATGGCGATCTTTTGATCGATATTCTTTTTCTGTTCTAGGTCGTAATACATAGCACCAATAACATTCCAGTCTCTCCCTAGAGGTACCTTAAGAAAACCACCTAATTGTTTAAGATCGATGATCTCACGTTTCATTGTGCGGTTACCGTTTTTATTAAAGCGGTAGCTTATTTGGCCACTAAACTCATCGTATTTTCCGTTAACGAGGGCATTCCAGCTAGAAATCTTATCCTCTTCGGTATTGTAGACAAGATCAGCATGGGCACTAATGTTCTCAATAGGGCTAATATTAAGAGCGGTGGAAACAGGTGTTCTTGGGTAATAATCAATATCGTCATTTGGGTAGAGCTTTACACGCTGATGGGTAAAGTCATAGCCTTGACCAATATTGAATCTAAATATTTCGCGGTAATTCTCATCATATACGCGATGGGTAAAACCATAGCTAATACGGTTAAAATCACTGATACGATCAAGTCCAGAATATTTCTTATAGCTGAAGAGCGAATAGAAATCGTAGATACGATCTGTAGAATCGTATAGACCGATATGATCCTGATTTTTATAAGGAATATACAAATATTGGACTTCAGGCTCTAAGGTTAAAGTTTTTCCTGAATTTAAGGTGTTAGAAAATGTCACATGACCATAGATATCGGTCATATGTAAGAAACGATCAACATTTTCATCCATCTCAGTGGTTTTAAAGCCTTGAGCAGTATAGGTTCCCATTAGCCTATTAGGGATGCTTTGATCGTAATGGGTTAAAAATAACTTTTCGGTGGCCTTAAGAACAATGCCATTACTATTAACCAATGGAATTTCTAATGTCGGTTCGAAATGGTATCTCGCCGCTTTATAGCGGTTTGAGGACTGATAATCAGAAACTTCGAAGTTGGAATATGAGAAATTTAAGGAATATACCGCCCATTCATCAAGAACATCATGGTAGTTCGCAGTGATTTTCGGTAACAGCTTAAATGGCTGAGAGGCCCAATACTTTTCAGGAAGCATGAGCTGATACTGAAGGAATCTTATAGAAGCATCAAAGTTATGAAAATCTGCGAATAACTTAGCTTCTTGAACTAATTGGTTATCAATGGTTTCCGCAATTCTTGGGGAAAAGTCATTTATATAGTTGAAGTCACCTTGACGGACTTTGCTATAGTTAATAAGAAAGCCGTAGTCTTGGTCATTCCAATAACTCTTGTTGTCCCAACTGAAAAGCCAACGTTCGCCATATTTTTCGGCAGACTTTTCAGTAGGCTTTCTTCTGTCGTGGTGAATATACTGGTGGTAGAAGGTACCATAAGTATTTGCAAACGGCATATAGCGAAATTCGCTATCAAACATTACACCACGACGTCCAATTAATACTGGTGCAAAAGTGAAGTCATAGTTTGGTGCAATGTTCCAATAGATAGGAGTCTTTAAAATAGCTTCGTCATTTGAGGACCAACCAATACTTGGATACAAGAAACCTGATTTTCTTTGGTTCTTAATTGGGAAATTTATGTATGGGAGGTAGAAAATAGGAACCTCATGGAACCAAAATACAGTATGGTAGGCTTCACCAAAAATTTCGTTTTTGTCCATTTCTATTTCTGAAGAACCAAGACGCCAAGATTCTTCATCAAGAGGACAGGTGGTGACATAGGCCTTTTCAAGATTAACCTTTTTAGTTTCACCACCGATGACAGCTTTTTCAGCATAACCTCTCACAAGAGAACCATTTAAGTGGTAGCTCGCTTGATTTAATGTGGTGTCGTTGGTTTTGAGATTAGTGGTAAGAGTGCTATCACTCTTTACGGTAATTTCCCCATCTTGATAAAAAATATCCCCAGTAGCTTCTACATCTTGAGTATGCTGATTAAATTTAGTGTTATTAGCCTTAAGATGTTTAAGTCCTTGTACTACTTCTACGTTACCTGAATAATTAACATCATCACGGAGGTTGGCATCCACACGATTTGCAGTTATAGAAACTGGAGTTTCGTTAGGTTTAGTTGTAGTTTTATCAACAACGTAGGGAGGAATATCAGTAGCGCAGCGTTTATCGTATACGTTATTTGATGAAAATATCGGTCCGGCCGCCAAAGCAGCTTCTGAAGCAATAATTCCTAATATGGCTGATGTCAGTAGACTTACCTGGTATCGTATACGCATGTCCATGAATCTCTTTTAAACTAATATATGCATATTATAAATAATGACGCCGTTTTTTTCATTAATAGCATTCTCGTGTCTATAAGTAGATAATCCGTTTCATTTTGTTATTTTTTTATGGTGAAAACGGATTTCGCTTTTACTTTTAGCTTTAAGACACGAATTTTGGATTTCTATATGATTATTTTTTACGTTTTGCCTTAGATTTTTCGCACGCATCCTCTTCTTCTTCTTGAGCTTCGAGAGTGGCATTTATTTCGTGTACGGTTTCTTCATCTTCGAGAAGATCAGGAGTAATTTCCACTTTAATAGCGTTTTCTTCAGTTGCCCATTTACCAAGATCAATTCCTTTGCATCTTGCAGAACAAAATGGTCTATAAGGGTTATCAGTAGTCCAAACAACATCTTTTCCACAATTTGGGCACTGTACAATGCGTGGCATAATCTTATTTCTCCTTTTAAGATTTTGAAATCTTAAATTTTAGTAATTGGGTAAATCCAAGCTTTATTAGTTTTGGGTATTAAACTTCCTAGCATATTCAAGATAGCCTTCATGAAGTTTTTTAATTTTTGGCTCTACTTCTAGAGGTGTTGGCATATCTGATTTTAGAATATCATCGCTTTTATGGATTTTTTCATCTTGAGGCATCTGTCTTAAAATGATATTTCGAGCAGTTTCTCGTGAGCAACCATCTCTTTCCATAGTGCGTAATATTTGGGTTTCGGTATCTGAGATCATACAGAGAATGCGATCTGCTTTTACATCCAAATGATACTCAAAAAGTAATGGGGCTTCTAAAACGGTATATACCCCTTCTGCTTCTGAAAGTTCCTTATCAATTTCGGCCATTATGTGAGGATACATAATGGCGTTTAGAGTTTGAATGCGTTCTTGATTTCCAAAAACTAACTCTCGTAACTTAGAACGATTTAAAACTTCCCCCTTGCTTTCTAAGGTAACATTGATTCCGAATTTTTCTATGATTTCTAGAAGGGCAGGCTTCCCTGGCTCTACTACTTTACGTGATACGGTATCAGCGTTAATTACTGTGCAACCGTATTTTCTAAAAAAATTGCTGACTGTAGATTTTCCGGTCCCGATACCTCCAGTGAGTCCGAGAACCCAGTTTCTTTTTTGAGTCATAAAGAAAAAGTTCCTTGTTTTTAGCTTTTGTCAGCAACCTGTGAATATTTCTGAAAATAACTTCTACTTACTATCTTTGTGCATTCTACACATAATTTTATAGTAGGGGTATCTTAGGATGCATAAATATCGGGTAGGGGAGTGAATAACAGTGGGATTCTTACGTTAGAGGGCGTAGATTAAATTTTAAATGAGATATGCCATTAAAATGATATGGCGTTTTAAAGTGGGGATGTGTCTACTTGACTACAGTGTAGAAAGCATAAGAAAGCATACGAAGAAAAGTCGTCTTCACTTGGTTATTTTGTAGAAAGTGTTTGAAGTAGGCGTTGCTATTTATGTTATTAAAAATAAATAGCCCTTAAGTTATTTCCCAAGGGCTATTCTTTTTGTAGTTTCGCGAAAGTTTTTAGTGCCCTACAAATTAGGACGAAATTTTCGGAGGTGTACTTTTATAAAACTTATTTAAGAAGCAAAGCAAGATACCATTTATTGATTTCAGAACCATAAAGCATTGTAACAAAGCCGGCTATTGCAATGTAAGGTCCAAAAGGAATAGGTTTACTTTTCCCTTTGTTTTGGAAAATCATAATGATTATTCCAAGAATTGCGCCTACTAATGCAGAGCCTAAGATAATGGTTCCTAACATTTGCCAGCCAAGCCAAGCACCTAAACAAGCAGTAAGTTTAAAGTCGCCATAGCCCATGCCTTCTTTTCCAGTAAGAAGTTTAAAGCCCCAATAGATGCTCCAAAGAATCATGTAGCCAGCAACTGCGCCAATAACTGAGTTTTCTAATCCTGTAAAACCTTTGTCGCACATATTAAAGAGAATGCCAAGCCAAAGTAGTGGTAACACAATTTCATCAGGTAGGAGCATTTTGTCATAGTCAATTCCCGAAAGGGCAATAAGACACCAAGTGAGGATAAGAGCACCTAAAACTTGATAAGTTGGTCCAAAATGTATAGCTACTATTAAAGACATAACCCCAGTAAAAGTTTCTACTATTGGGTAACGCATGGAAATTGGTTGTCCACAACCATGACATTTTCCTCTAAGTATTAAGTAGCTTATTACGGGGATGTTTTCCCAAGCGCTTATATGGTGACCACAATTAGGACAACGTGAGCGCGGCACCATGAGATTGAAACGGTCTCTTTTTTCTAAAGGTTCATCTGGATGAAAATATTCTTGATACTCATCTTTGAATGCTCTTTCCATCATTACCGGCAAACGATAGATAACAACATTTAAGAAGCTTCCTATCATAAGCCCGATAATGGTAACGTATGTGTAAAAAAGCCATGGCATAAGGCGCATGCTTTCTAGAAAGCCATTAAAGTATTCCATTATTTGGTTCATTTTTATTTCCTAGAAATATTCATAAAAAAAGCTCTGCAAATTACAGCATATGCAGAGCTTTCTGTTGAAATTTTTTAAGATTAGTGAATAACGCTACCCATAGAGAATATTGGGAGATACATCGCTATTACAAGGCCACCGATTACCACACCAAGGAATACCATGATAACAGGTTCCAAGAGTGATGAAAGACCATCTACAGCATCGTCAACTTCTGATTGGTATATGCCCGCAATCTTGTTAAGCATGCTATCAAGAGAACCAGCTTCTTCGCCAATCATTACCATTTGGTTTAGCATTGCTGGGAATACCTGAGTTGCTTTCATCGCAGTATTAAGTTGCATACCACCCATAACGTCATTTCTTACGTCATTAATAGCTTCAGTATATTTAGCATTACCAGCAGCACCTTTGGCGGATACGAGTGCATCTACTAATGGAATACCAGCAGAAAATGTTGTAGCCAAAGTTGACGCAAAACGTGCTAAACAGCCTTTTTCAATAATGTTTCCAATTGCAGGGATATTGAGAGTTGCCCTATCAACTTGATCATGGAATTTCTGATTTCTTCTGTATACCTGGAAGAAACCCCAAATACTAAGACCAACAATTGGTAATACGACATACCACCACTCTTGCATCATACGCGACAACATAACAACAAACTGCGTGAATGCTGGTAGTTTTGCATCGAAGCTTGCAAATATTGCCTCAAACTGTGGTACTACGTAAATGAGAAGTATCAATGTTACTGCCGCCGCAATAAGCACAACAACTGTAGGATACATCATTGCTTTCTTGATCTTTGATTTGAGCATTTCGCCTTTTTCTTTATAGGTAGCGAGCTGATCATAGATCTTTTCCATAGCACCTGATGCTTCACCTGCCTGCACAAGGTCGCAATAAAGCTTATCAAAGTAAAGTGGGTATTTGCGTAGAGCTTGGTGGAATGGTGTACCAGAAGAAATATCTTCACACATCTTCGCAAGCATAATTCTCATAGACATCTTGTCATGGCTCTGTGCAAGAAGTTCGATTGATTGCACTAGAGGTACACCCGCTGAAAGCATAGTTGCAATCTGACGAGTGAGAGTTGCAATATCCATAGGTTTGATACTTGGACCATTGCCGAAAAGTGGCTTGGTTTCAATAACCTTGTCGACCTGAATATTCTGCTTACGGAGTTCACTTTTAATAACTTCTGCACTCCGCGCACACATCACACCCTTAATAGGCTTGCCTTTTCTGTTCTGGCCAGTCCATTTAAAGTTCTTAAAATCATTCTTTGCATTTGGCATAATATTCTAGTCCCTGTCTCAGCCCGAGGTTACCCGGAATACTTCGGATAGACTCGTAACTCCCTGCGCTACTTTTTTCAGTCCGGATTTTCTAAGAGGTACCATTCCTTCTTTTTCTGCTTCTGCAGCTATTTGGAGAGAATTTGCACCTTCCATGATTAGTTGTGCGAGATGTTCAGACATCTTGAAAATTTCATAGATACCAACACGTCCCTTATATCCGCCAGAACAACGGTCACAACCTTCTGGATTTGGCTTATATATTTTTAAGCCATTGTCAATATCTTCTTGAGTATAACCTATCTTTAACAGTTCTGATGCCGGTATGTTATCTAGAATTTTACATTTCTCACATAATCTTCTAGCTAGTCGCTGTGCCATGATAATGGTCACAGTAGCAGCAATATTAAATCCAGCTACACCCATATTTACTAGACGTGTTATGGTTTCAGGAGCTGAGTTTGTGTGCAGAGTTGAAAGCACCAAGTGTCCTGTTTCAGCTGCCTTGATTGCAACTTCTGCTGTTTCAAGGTCACGGATTTCGCCCACCATTATTACATCAGGGTCCTGACGTAAGAATGCACGTAAAGCACTTGCGAAGTTGAGACCCGCCTTGTTATTCATCTGAACCTGGTTTATACCTTCTAGGTTAATTTCTACTGGGTCTTCTGCTGTTGAAATATTTGTTTCTACTGTATTAAGAATACTTAAACCTGTATACAAGGATACAGTCTTACCAGAACCAGTAGGTCCTGTTACAAGAATTAGTCCCTGAGGTTTTGCAAGGGCATCAAGGTATTTCTTCTTCTGTTCATCTTCAAAGCCTAGCATATCGATATTAAGCTTTGCAGCAGAAGAATCCAAAATACGCATTACGATCTTTTCACCCCAAAGTGTTGGCAATGTGTTAACACGCATATCCATTGATTTGGTTGGCGAAATCTTAAGCTTAATACGACCGTCTTGAGGTACTCGTCTTTCTGCAATATCAAGGTGTGACATAACTTTGATACGGGCAGAAATTTTTGAGGCTAGTGATACTGGAGCTGTCGCCACTTCGTGAAGGATGCCGTCGATACGGAATCTCACACGATATTTCTTTTCGTATGGCTCAAAGTGTAAGTCAGATGCACCTTTTTTGATGGCATCGAGTAGAAGCTTGTTAACAAACTTAACAACAGGAGCTTCGTCGCCTTCTTCCGTTGTATCTGTAGCAGCTGACTCGTTTGGATTTTCAAGTGCATCAACTTCACTTAATTCTGAATCCGTTAAACCGACATCGAGGTCATCTAATGCGTTTTTGAATAATTTACCAATTGCTTTTTGAAGTTTTGATTCATCTACAAGTAATGTATCTGTATGCATATTGTAGGTGAAACTAAACTCATCTAACGCAGTAATGTTTGTTGGATCTGACATTGCAAGGTACAAAGTCTTCCCTTGAATGTAAACAGGAAGAGCATGGTTTTTGATAATAAGTTTTTCGTTTAGGTATTTTTCACCGATTTCACTTACATCAATCTGATCGAGATCAAGATACGGATAGCCGTATTCTTGTTCTAATAGCTCTCTTAGTTTTTCGGAATCAACTATTTTATTCTCGACAAGATACGATATGATTGGGATCCCATCTTTTGCTACAAGATCTTCAATTTCTTTGCCTTTGTCGGAGGTAATCAGGTGCGCATTGACTAGGGTGTAAATCAACCCTGAAGACTTTGCCATTTAGGCTACTCCTATACAACATCTATATAATTATATGATCACGTTTATTCTATATAAGTGATGCTGTCAATTAAGTGAATGTACTCATATTTTTGATGATAAATATAACCGACAGTGATCAGTAAAAAATGAGTTTATGCTAAGTCATTGATTTACGATCACT
>CAVGFV010000153.1:0-16313 GCA_963628765.1 Succinimonas sp. | reverse complement strand
TCCAAAATCAAGGGATACTCAAATCTAAAATGTCCTTGACAAGGGGTACAATTCACTAGAAAGACTGGATAGATGTTTCTTAAGACGAGATTACTCATATCTACTTCCAGAAATTAAAAAACTTGATTGATTTAAAATTGGGCAAATTTCGTATTTATAGGACACACAGCCAACCTTAAACAAATTACCCCAAACTTTGCTTATTTACTCTCTCGTAGAACATTATTCTTAGCAAGAATTTTGGTAATTTTTTAAAAACTCCCATGATGCTTTGTGTCATGGTCTATACAAGCAATTTGTTTAGAAATTCCTAAACCCAAAAACATCATAAAGCATCAAAATTTATAATTATTATTCCGATTTATTTTTATACGAATGAGCTTACTCTAAAATAAAATCAAAAAAAATTTCACTTTTTAAAAAGAGAACTTTTAAGTAAAAAAACGCTTTCAATCACAAATACACCAATTAATAAGGTGATAACATATGGATTTTTTAGCATTTTACAAAACTTTTAGTATAAAAGCGGTTGGCATTTTTATATAGATAGCTATCGCATAAACGCAATTATTTATACAACGGCTATAATAGACTACATATAATTAAACTATTATTTATACTCTTCATTTTTTAAACTTCTGTGTTAGAATCCCCATGTCTGACAAAAGTTCTCCGTGTATCTTTAAGAGAGAAATATTAAGTGTCAGATAATCTCATAATAAAAATAAAATGGAGAAACATTAATGAGTACACAAATCAAAAAACCAGCTAAGACAACCAAAAAGAAAGTTTATAAAGTTACCTTTGAAGTTTCTAAGGAAGCTGCTCAGGGTGCAGAAAAGATTGAACTTCTCTGCGACTTCAATGGTTGGGAACCTGTTGCACTTAAGAAAGCAGGTGCTAGTTCTAAGAAAAATGCTGGTGGATTTTCTGTAGTTATCGAAATTCCTGAAGCTGAAATTAAAGACTCATATCAGTACCGTTTCCATTATGTAATGGCTGACGGTTCAGAAAAGTATGATAACGATTGGAACGCAGAAGCTTATTGTGCAAATCCATTCGGTGGCGAAAATTCACTTTTTACCGTAGCTAAGTAAATCTTTTTTGATTTAAGAAAACTTCCTTTCCACACTGGAGAGGAAGTTTTTTTATGCCTGAGATAAGAGTAATCTCATTTACCATTTCTTAATAAAACTCTGCCTAATAACTTTTTCTCTTCCAAGG
This sequence comes from Succinimonas sp., assembly GCA_963628765.1. Lineage (GTDB taxonomy): Bacteria > Pseudomonadota > Gammaproteobacteria > Enterobacterales > Succinivibrionaceae > Succinimonas. Next base: position 15,089 of record CAVGFV010000153.1, on the reverse strand, counting down.
TATCTGTAAGTTATCCCCAAAATTATTTTCTTTGTCCTAAAGTTTATTAACTAAGTTGTCGTCTCGATTATTTCCTTCTTGGCATGATGATTATTCACCAAGTTGTCATCACGATTATTTCTCTTGTCGCGAGAATTATTTTCTAAGTTGTCGCTCTCATTCTTCTCTTCTTGGCATGAAGATTATTCACTAAGTTGTCATCACGATTATTTCACTTGGCGCAAGAATTATTAGCTAAGTTGTCGTCTTGATTATTCCCTTCTTGGCATGAGAATTATTTACCTAGTTGTCATCGAGATTATTTCCCTTGTCACCGAAATTATTAGCTAAGTTGTCGCTCTCATTATTACCTTCTTGGCATGAGAATTATTCACCAAGTTGTCATCACGATTATTTCTCTTGTCGCAAGAATTATTTTCTAAGTTGTCGCCTTCATTATCATCTTCTTGGCATGAAGATTATTCACCAAGTTGTCATCGAGATTATTTCACTTGTCGTCGATATTATTAGCTAAGTTGTCGCTCCTATTATTCCCATCTTGGCATGAGAATTATTCACCAAGTTACTAGTAGTGTTACTAAAAGGATCATTTGTTAAGCGAAGGAAGGGTATAAGAAATAACCAGTGATTGATGCTTAGTAGCATCTAAAAAGATAAAGCTCTTAGAATACGATCTTAAAAGAATACCAGCCCCAAAATAAGAAAAGGGAGAATTAACATTCTCCCTTTCCGCTCTGTCTGAATCAATATTAAAACTTACTTGCTTTCTTCTGCAGCGTCAGTCTTAGCAACAAGCTTTTCACGAATACGAGCAGCCTTGCCGGTAAGAGCACGAAGATAGTAAAGCTTAGCACGACGTACTTTACCATGACGGGTTACAGTTACTGAAGAAATCAGTGGGCTGTGAGTCTGGAATACACGTTCTACACCTTCACCATTAGAAATCTTACGAACAGTGAAAGAAGAATGCAAGCCGCGATCACGCTTTGCAATTACAACACCTTCATACGCCTGAAGACGTTCTTTATCACCTTCAACTACACGTACCTGTACACGTACAGTATCACCTGCTCTGAATTCAGGGATGTCGGTACGCATCTGTTCTTTTTCAATTTCGTCAATTAAATTCATTTTTTCTATTCCTTTACCTAGGATGCACTGAAGCTATCTGCTTTTTAGTTCTCAGGTTTTCCTGTTTCTTTAGAACTCAGATATGAAGCAAGCATTTTCTGCTGCTCGTCAGTCAGAGCTAGATTCCTTAAAATATCAGGCCTTCTTTCATAGGTACGAATCAATGCCTGTTTCAGTCTCCAACGTCGTATCTCTTCATGATTACCGCTTAAAAGTACATCTGGAACTTTCATTCCATCAATTTCAACCGGTCTAGTATATTGTGGATAATCAAGTAAGCCCGCTGCGAAAGAATCTTCAACAGCACTTTCTTGATCTCCCAAAACACCAGGGATCATTCTTGAAATAGCATCAATCATCACCATAGCTGGTAGCTCACCGCCACTAAGCACATAGTCACCGATTGACCACTCTTCATCAATCAGAGTCGCAATAATCCTTTCATCGATACCTTCGTAACGACCCGCTACAAAGATAAGCTGAGAACGCTCTGACAAATCTACAGCAGCCTTGTGAGAGAAACATTTTCCTTGTGGGGAAAGGTAAATTACCTTAGCCTCAGGAAGAAGTTCCTTTGCTTTCAAGATGGCATCGCGTAAAGGCTGTACCAACATCAGCATTCCAGGACCACCGCCAAAAGGTCTTTCATCAACCTTTTGATGCTTGTCATATGCAAAATCTCTTGGATTAATGCATGTTACTTCTAGGAGTCCGTTTTTAACGGCACGACCTGTAACCCCAAACTTAGTTACCGCTTGGAACATCTCCGGAAAAATGCTGATAACAGCAATCCGCATAAGCACCTCACAGTCACTAGTTCTTTAGAAATCAGATTCCCAATCTACTCGTATTACTTTCGAATCAAGATCTACTTCCTTCACCGCGGAATCGGTGTAAGGGATCAATCTCTCTCTAATTTCATACTTGTCATCAATTTCTGCCTTTACAACTAGAACGTCATTAGCACCTGTTTCGAGAAGACTTTTAACTGTTCCCATTGGGTAGCCATCTAAATTAACCACCTTAAGACCAATTAAATCTCTCCACCTATAAACACCTTCCGGTAATGGAGGTAGAGAACTTCCTAGAATGCCAATTTCCATTCCAGTATAATTTTGGGCTTCTTCGCGTACATTGATATTATCAATTCTTGCGATAAAACCATCAGCATGACGCTTATATTCCGCAATTGAAATTTCACGCCAGCCACTCCCCGGGAAACGACAGAACCATGGAGAGTATTCAAAAAGGCTCTCTGGATCTTCTGTATATGAATAAACCCTAAGCCAACCACGGATGCCAAAAACAGCTCCGAATTTGCCCATTACTTCAGGCTTATCATTACCCATTGACCCTAGCCTCGCTATTAAGCTGCAGCTTCAGCTGACTGCTTCTGATAGTCTTTTACGAGCTTAGCCATACGTGGGGTAAGCTGTGCACCCTTTGACTGCCAAGCCTGGATCTTTTCAAGATTAAGATTGAGCTTAACTTCGCCACCGGTTGCAATTGGATTGTAGAAGCCAATTTCTTCAAGATATTTGCCGCAGAGTGCACGACGTGAGTCGGCTACTACTACGTGGTAGAACGGACGCTTTTTAGCGCCAGCACGTTGTAAACGAATGATTACCATATCGGTCCTCTAATTATTTATTCGTCGATAATTGATTTCGAGAAGGCAAAAAGCACCTCCCCCACCTTTTCAGACAGGCTCGAGAATTTTAACTGTTATAGCAGATTTTGCAAGCAGAATTTGAACATGATTCAAGAAAGATCGTCTAAAAGAAGAAGATTTTCCCCATCCATGATAGGGATACAAAACTAGAAATCAAAAAGCCGTAAAGCTTAGTCAAATCATGACGCCACTTTACGGCTTTTACCTTCTTAAAATTTAAGAAATTTCTTACATAGGTGGTCTACCAAACATGCCTGGGTTAGCCATGCTCTTAGCCAAATTTATAAGTTTTCTGATACCACCAGAAGCCTGAACACGCTTCATCATCTTACGCATGGTTTCAAATTGCTTAATAAGCTGAGTAACTTCACTGATATCCACACCAGCACCCGCTGCAATTCTCTTCTTACGGCTACCCTTAATGATATCTGGGTTACGACGTTCTTTCACGGTCATGGAGTTAATGATGGCTTCCATATGATAAATGATTTTATCATCCATCTTATCCTTAACTTCCTGAGGCATAGAGTTAATACCAGGGAGCTTATCCATAAGGCCCATGATACCGCCCATATTACGCATCTGAATGATCTGGGAACGGAAATCTTCAAAGTCAAAATCCTTGCCCTTGAACATCTTACGTGAAAGTTCTTCGCCCTTCTTCTTGTCGAACTTACGCTGCATTTCTTCTACAAGAGAGAGCACGTCGCCCATATCAAGAATACGGCTCGCCATTCTATCAGGATAGAAAGGTTCTAAGCATTCAATCTTTTCACCTTGACCTGTGAACTTGATTGGTTTACCAGTAACACGGCGTACAGAAAGTGCCGCACCACCACGAGCATCACCATCGAGCTTAGTAAGGATTACACCGGTAAGTGGTAGAGCTTTATTGAAAGCATCGGCGGTATTTACCGCATCCTGACCAGTCATCGCATCAACTACGAACAAGGTTTCAATTGGATGTACGGTGTCATTGAGAAGCTTAATTTCTTCCATCATGGCATCATCAACGTGGAGTCGGCCAGCGGTATCGATAATGAGCACATCCTTAAACTGAAGCTTTGCAGCTTTGATGGCTTTTTCTGCAATATCCACTGGTTTTTCATCAGGTGTTGATGGGAAGAAGTCTGCCTTAACGTCATTGGCTAAGGTTTTTAACTGATCGATAGCAGCAGGACGATAAACGTCGGTAGAAACCAACATTACGCTCTTCTTCTGACGTTCAATAAGATACTTTGCAAGCTTTGCAGCAGAGGTGGTTTTACCAGCACCTTGTAAGCCTGCCATAAGAATTACTGCTGGTGGCTGGCAAGCAAAGCTAAGTTCTGCGTTTTCAGAACCCATAACTTCTTTGAGTTCATCAAAGACGATCTTTATAAATTCTTGACCTGGATTTAAAGCGAGATTTACTTCGGTACCTAGTGCTTTAGTCTTTACTTCGTTAATGAATTCCTTTACTACAGGAAGTGCTACGTCAGCTTCAAGAAGTGCCAGTCTCACTTCTCGAAGAGTATCCTTAATGTTATCTTCTGTGATCTTACCCTGTCCCGTAATATTTCTGAGACTCTTAGTAAGTCTTTGAGTTAGATTTTCAAACATATCCGTTTATCCTGGAGGAGACCTTGGCTCCGTTTATAATATAAAAATATTGGCTAATTATAGCGATAACCGCAAAAATTATTAACCTTCAATACTGTAAAACTAGATCTTTTCATTATTTCCTAATGCAAGAAAACTCTCATCATAAAAAAGTTCTCTTTCACTTAGCCAAAGATCCTGTTTACTACAAAATATGGGAAGCGTATTACCGAAAATATCATAAAACGCATTATTCCCGAACTATAGATGACCGAGCGATCCTTATCCATGCCTTTAACGATACTAAAAGCTATCTTTTTAGAACGTTTAAAAGATTTGCTTTCTGCACTTGGAACTACAACTGGAGTATTAAGAGGACTCGGCTTAATAAGTGATACTTGCACTTTAGAATTCACTTGTTCTAATCTCTCTTGCACATGATGCACATAATCCTCTAAAAATCCTGGCATTGCTCCATACACAAAATCATGATTTCGGGAACTTGCAACCGAACCAATAATGCCGATATTGCCATTATTAGTAGGAAGCATAGCGGTTAAGAAACTCTCTAAAAATAAGATTGGAGCTTCCTGATTCACAAAGAAGTTTCCTTTAAGGTTTTCATCATCGGCATTCTGATCTTTCTTAGCCACGAGAGTTCCCTGAGCAATTAGCACAGTATCAGGAATTCCCCCTTTCACCGCTTGAGCAATCTTGGATCTCACATTAGTGGTGTTATGAAAATCAAAAGCATAACTTTCAATTAAGGTTTTATCACTACAATATTTTTTTAATAAAGAGGCTGCTTCCGAAAGCTTATCTTCATTCCAACCCATTAGGACTAGGCGGTCATAGCCTTTTTTTAGCCATAAACGGGTGCATTCCGAAGCAATTATTGATGTGGCTCCAACGAGAACCAATGTTTTCATTATTATTTTCCTATGTATTAAACCTTCGGGTTTAAAGATTTAGAAGGAGGGAATAGCTTAAAAACACTATTCACAAATTATCCACAGATTTATAACAGGCTTACCTACAGAATCTGTGAAATAAAATTTTTGATAAGTATACAAGAAATAGGACGAAAAAAAACGGAGCGTGAGCTCCGATTTTTGTGATTACCTTAGTACCAAGAGGCTCTTAAGGCTTCTACACGCACGTTTTCAGGAATTAATGATTCGATTTCCGCAATATATCTTTTGGTATATTCGCTTTCCCAAGGTGTAGATGGCACACTGTGCTTTAATAAACTGTAAGCCTCTGGGAGATCTCGAGTTTCTCCCATGTTACGAAGTAACATACCTGCCCAATCGATTCTTGCAGGTACAAAACCGATCTCAGCAGCCTCTCGCATCAGAGCTTCTGCTTTTACTTGATCTTGACCTACATAACGACCGATTTCATAGAAAAAGCCTAATTTTCTCAGAGCTGCAGGATAAGCTTTATCGGCAGCTTTCTCAAGATAGAAAATACCTTGTGCAACATCCTTAGGGGCACAGGTACCGCTAAGAAGCATATGCGAATAAAGATATTGATAAGAAGCCGCCACATCTTTTTTAGCACGAAGTTTAATGTCATCAGAGAACTGACAACCATTAACCTCGCTAAGGTTATAGAGATCGTTTCCTTGCATCACCCAAGCATTAATTTCTTCCGGCGTGTAAACGTGCACCACCGGTACATCAGCATTGCTATCGGTGTAAGCTTTTACTTCCGCCTCAATAGACTTGATTTCAGGCGTTTTTTCATCGCTTTTAATTTCCAAAGCTGAAACGGTTCCTGTAAAAAATAATACAGAAACTAGCAGCAACGGCAATTTTTTCATACCAAGTCCTCCACGTTAAAACGCTCTCATGTAGTTATAGCGGCAGATTTCGAAATAAATTTATAGGAAATCACTTTTTTTTGAACCTACAACAAAAAAAGGGGGAATAAATTCCCCCTTTTTCATGTTTTACCTAGAACCCGATATTACTCAGCTGGGTTAAGGATGAAATCCTGACCGAGCTTGATATCCTTCTTAAGACCTGGAAGCATATCATCGAGATTCTTCTTTTCGCAATCGGTCAAAGCGCCAACTGGCTTAAGTTCCTGAACACCAGCGGTGCCGAGGAGAACCTGACGTGCGAAGAAAGGAGCATAGGTTTCTGCTTCATCAGCAACGTATGCACATTCAACAACACCTGGCTGACCCTGAAGGCCCTTAACGATAGCAAGAGCGAATCTTGCACCTGCAGTAGCCATTGAAAGGGTTGCAGAGCCTGCACCTTGCTTAGCTTCAACAACTTCAGTACCAGCGTTCTGTACGCGAACGGTAAGTTTTTCGATATCTTCCTTAGAAACAGAGTCATAACCAACTGCCTGTGAGAAGATAGGAAGAATGGTGGTGCCTGAGTGACCGCCAATTACAGGGATTCTTAATGAACCACGAGAATAACCAGTGGTGTCAGCCCAGAAAGTTTCTGCGCGAAGAGTATCCAAAAGAGTTACACCAAAGAGTTTCTTTGGATCATAGCAACCAGCTTTCTTTAAAACTTCAGCAGCTAATGGAACCATGGTGTTAACAGGGTTGGTAATAATTGCAACACATGCCTTTGGAGCGAACTTAGCAATTGCTTCAACTAATGACTTAACAATCTTTGCATTGAATTTGAAAAGATCGCTACGATCCATACCTGGCTTACGAGCCATACCTGCTGGCATTACAACTACAGATGCGCCAGTAAGAGCCTTTTCAAGGCCATCATCGCCAGTAAAACCTGCAACGTTAACGTCTGAAGGGATATGGCTTAAATCAACAGCAACACCAGGTGTAAATGGTGCTACATCGTATAATGCTAATTCCGAGCCTGCAGGTAACTGTCTCTTAAGAAGAAGTGATAAAGGCTGGCCGATACCACCGGCAGCACCTAATACAGCAATTTTCATTGAAAGCGCCCTCTGAAATAATACTTTAATTTTTTGATTTTATAATACTGTCTATATTACCGCAAAATCCCATTAGAGACCACATTAGACATTGTTTTTGCGTGTAGTTACCCAAATTTTCAGTAACGACAGCATTATATTGAAAACATAAGGACAAAATACGCATTTTTCGAGCTATTTTTCCCCTCTTTTCTTTAGAAAATTCTCACCTGTAAAGTAAATTCTTAAATTAAAAAAAATAAATTCGGGAACTTTTACGGACTCTCTTTGATTATTATGCAAAAATTTTGCATAATTATGCAGCGATTAACTTTCATTCTATGGAGAACACCTGCATGACTGACAGTAGCTATGGTAATGAAAAGCTCGAACAAGCATTCCGCCAGCTTCTAAAAGAAGAACGCTACGGTTCCCAATCAGAAATCGTTGAAGCTTTAGCCCTCCAAGGCTTTAACAATATCAGTCAATCCAAGGTCTCCCGAATGCTTTCTCGTTTTGGGGCCATCCGCACCCGCAACACGAGAATGGAAATGGTTTACTGTCTACCCCAGGAATTCGGCATTCCAACTGTGAATAGCTCTATCAAATCCTTGGTTCTCGATGTCTCCCATAATGAGCATATCATTGTGGTACATACCAGTCCTGGTAGTGCCCAAATGATTGCCCGTATGCTTGATTCTATCCGTAAATCTGAAGGTATTTTAGGAACTATCGCGGGCGACGATACCATTTTTATCGCACCCAAAATGGAAAGTGAAATTGGTGAACTTACCGAGGCTATTACAGACCTCTTCCTAGATCCTGAAAACAAACCTAGCGACGATTAAGGACTTTCTTGCGCAAAGATTATTCCGAAAAGTATTACATCCCTTTGGAGACTAAGACTAAAAAGTTCTCATAAGGGATCTTTGTTTCAAAGAAAGTTGTTTTTAAGAAAGTTTTTCTTAAAAAATTATTTCCCAACGTACGTTAATACTCTATTTTCCAATTTTTACTTTTCAAAAAAACATAAAAAAAGGTACCAAAAGGTACCTTTTTACTATTCTAGTTTAGATTATCTCGCAATCTTACTGATATTCAGACATCTTATCAAAATGGAGATAAGTATAGATGGAGTCTTCCTTACCATTGATTACCGAAACTTCCTTAAAGTATTCATCCTTAGTTGGAAGACGACCGAGACGAGAAGTTACCGCCGCAAGTTCTGCACTCGCAAGGTAAACATTAGCCCCCTGTCCCAAACGATTTGGGAAGTTTCTAGTAGAGGTAGAAACTACATAAGCATTATCGGCTACACGCGCCTGGTTACCCATACATAATGAGCAACCTGGGATTTCGCAACGGGTACCAACCTTACCAAAGATGCTGTATAAGCCTTCGTGGATAATTTCCGCACGGTCCATCTTGGTTGGAGGTGCTATCCAAAGCTTAACTGGGAGCTGGCCCTTTTGATCCTTAAGGATCTGTGCTGCAGCACGGTAGTGGCCGATGTTAGTCATACAAGAACCAATAAATACTTCATCGATCTTTTGACCTGCAACATCTGATAACACTCTTGCATCATCTGGATCATTTGGTGCACACAAAATAGGCTCAGTAATTTCAGCGAGATCAATATCAATAACCGCAGCGTATTCGGCATCGCTATCAGCCTTCAAAAGTTCTGGCTTATCGAGCCAAGCTTCCATAGCCTTGATACGACGAGAAAGGGTATCGATATCCTGATAACCTTCCTTGATCATCCACTTTAAGAGAGCTACGTTGGATTCAAGGTAGGTAATTACTGATTCCTTGTTAAGAGCAATGGTACAGCCAGCTGCAGAACGTTCCGCACTTGCGTCAGCAAGTTCGAAAGCCTGTTCACAGCTAAGGTCAGAAAGACCTTCAATTTCAAGAATACGACCAGAGAAGATATTCTTCTTGCCCTTCTTTTCAACAGTAAGGAGGCCTTCCTTAATTGCCTTGAGAGGAATGGCGTGTACTAGGTCTCTTAAGGTAATACCAGGCTGCATCTTACCGTGGAAACGTACCAAAACTGATTCTGGCATATCGAGTGGCATTACACCGGTAGCAGCAGCAAAAGCTACTAAGCCAGAGCCTGCTGGGAAGGAAATACCCATTGGGAAACGAGTATGAGAGTCACCACCAGTACCAACGGTATCTGGGAGCACCATACGGTTAAGCCAGCTATGGATAACACCATCACCAGGATTTAAGGCAATACCACCTCTTTCAGTGATAAATTTTGGTAGGGTTTCGTGAGTGATAACGTCTACTGGTTTTGGATAAGCTGCAGTATGACAGAAAGACTGCATTACAAGATCCGCACTGAATTTAAGGCAAGCCAAATCCTTAAGTTCGTCACGGGTCATAGGGCCTGTTGTATCCTGAGAACCTACAGTAGTCATCTTAGGTTCGCAATAAGTACCTGGACGTACACCTGGAACGCCACAAGCTCTACCAACAATCTTTTGTGCTAGGGTGTAGCCCTTACCGGTATCTTTAGCAACAGGTGGTTTTACAAAGACGGTGCTTTCAGGAAGACCAAGATAATCTCTTGCCTTCTGAGTTAAGCTTCTACCGATGATTAAAGGAATACGACCGCCTGCACGTACTTCATCGAGAAGTACTTCAGTCTTAAGACTAAAGGTGGCAATTTCCTTCTGACTATCGTGGAGTAGTACCTTGCCTTCATAAGGAAGAATATCAATGACATCTCCCATAGCAATACCACTTACATCGAATTCAATTGGGAGTGCTCCCGCATCTTCCATGGTGTTGTAGAAAATTGGTGCAATCTTGCCACCAAATACAAAGCCACCAGCTTTCTTGTTTGGTACGTAAGGGATATCCTGGCCCATAAACCAAAGAACGCTATTAGTAGCACTCTTTCTTGAAGAACCAGTACCTACCACGTCACCTACGTAAACAAGTGGGAAGCCCTTCTTACGTAAATCTTCAATAGTTGCTACAGGACCACGCACACCTGGTTCATCAGGAGTAATGCCAGGGCGAGCATTCTTGAGCATCGCTAAAGCATGGAGTGGAATATCTGGGCGGCTCCAAGCATCTGGTGCTGGAGATAAATCGTCAGTATTAGTTTCACCTGGTACCTTAAATGCGGTTAAGGTGATCTTTTCTTGAAGCTTTGGACGGGTTAAAAACCACTCAGCATCAGCCCAAGACTGAATTACAGCTTTGGCATAAGAATTACCTTTGTCAGCAAGAGCTGCTACATCACCAAAGGCTTCAAAAATAAGTAAAGTATGGGAAAGTGCCTTAGCTGCGATTGGCGCTAAGGTTTCGTTTTCTAAGAAACGAATTAGGGAAGCTACGTTATAGCCACCCTGCATGGTGCCTAAAAGTTCTACCGCATGAGTTGGGGTAATAAGTGGACTTTTAGCTTCACCTTCGGCTACAGCTGTTAAGAATTCAGCTTTTACCTTTGCTGCTTCATCAACCCCAGGAGGAACTCTCTTTTCAAATAATTCTACAAGCTCTTCCTCGGATCCTTTAGGAGGATTAACGAGAAGAGTTACTAACTCATTAACATCTGCTTCCGAAAGTGGCTTCGGAACTACACCCAAACGCTGACGTTCTTCAGCCTGAGCATGATAAGAATCTAACACTGTAAGCTCCTTCATTGATTCATCATGAAACAGTTCCCTGTTTTCCATAATCAAATTATATCTGTGAGTTCAGAAATAGTCATACAAGATTAACTAAAAATAGTAATGATATCAGAGAGAGTCTATGATTTTTCTTTCGCCAAAAAAAATCCCTCAAAAATTTTGAGGGATCCTATTGTGGTTTTAAGAGCTAACTCCTAGCGTCTTGGACCCGGGCCGAAGTGCGGACCTGGTCTAGGGCCTGGGCCAAACCTTGGTCCCGGTCTATGTCCTGGACCGAAATGCGGACCTGGTCTCGGGCCCCAACCAAATCTTGGTGGAGGTGGTGGTGGAGGCGGATAACCAAAATGCCTACGATAATATCTTGGTGGTGGCGGAGGTGGTGGATAACCATAGTAGACTCGTGGTGCCGGAGCTACATATACTCCTGGAGTTCCCACATAGATACTAGATCCTCCTGGTCCTACTGAAAAAGACACATCAGCATTAGCTTCCGATAGCAGGCCGAAACCTAAAACACTGAGAAAAGAAATCAGTAAAACAGATTTTTTCATGTCGCATTCCTCCATGCTGTTTACCATTTAGACATGGATCTTAGAGATTAGTTCAATTTTAATACTGATTTCCCTACAAGTTCTGTGTTGCTATTCCTAAAAGGAGATAAAAATTTTTCTAGAAGTAACTTCCAAGAGGCTTCCCTAGTTTCCTCTTTTCCCTAGAGATAATCCCCAAACCAAGAAAAGTTAACCAAGTGACTTTTTGTAGCGCTCCCAATCAAAGCAAGCCCCCGGATCAGTTTTCCTTCCCGGAGCGATATCCGAGTGTCCCGTAATTCTATCTAAAGTAATTTGGGGATAGTTATGCATTAGAGTCTTGGTGAGCCACTTTAAAGATTCGTACTGATCATCCGTGAAATTTTCGGTATCGGTACCTTCAAGTTCGATCCCAATGGCAAAATCATTACAAGCCTCGCGCCCTTCAAAAAATGATTTTCCGGCATGCCAAGCACGATCGAGGCAAGATACAAACTGAACCACAGCTCCGCTTCTTTTGATAAAAAAGTGCGAAGACACTTCCATAGTATAAATTTGTTCAAAATAGGGATCGGCTTTTCTAGGAAGGCTGCCTACAAAGAAACGCTCTACAAATTCATTACCAAATTTAGCAGGTGGAAGAGAAATATTGTGGATAACTAGAAGACTAATTTCGGATTTTGGTCTCTTATTGTAATGCTTACTAATAACTGTTTTGATACCCTGAACCCAGCCTGCAAGAATCTCGGGCTCTTTAGTTAAGGGCTTTCCTAAAAGAAGTGTTGTTTCCGTTGTCATTTTTTTTAAACCTTAAAAAATACTACACTCTTAAAACCATTTTAGAAAGTTTAATAAACTCGCTTAAAACTTAATAAGCATGAATTGGCATTTTCCCAAAAACTTTCTCTCTTTCCCAAAGTTTTAAAGGCCCATAAAAAAAGGGGCCTAAGCCCCTTTCTTAACGATTCAATTTTGATGAACCTTAAGCAAATACGCCACCAAAAGTAACTTCGTCAGCATTTGATGCCTTAAGGAATCTAGACTTTTCAACTTCAGAGCTACCATCATCGATAGTTACGATGCGGTATGCAGAAGCATCTTCCAAAAGAGCTCTTAAAAGCATATTGTTTAAGTGATGACCAGTCTTATATGCCTTGAAATCTCCAATGATGCTTCTCACATTCATATAGAGATCGCCAATAGCATCGAGCATCTTATGCTTTACGAATTCATCTGGATAACGTAAGCCTTCTGGATTAAGAACTTTATAATCATCCATTACGATGGCATTATCAAGGCTACCACCTAAGGCCAGATTATGAGCATGCATGAACTCCACGTCCTTCATAAAGCAGAAGGTACGAGCTCTACTTACATCCTTAAAGAATCTTTGACCTGTGAATTCCATGCTGAAATGCTGTAATTCTTTATCCATAGCAGGATGATTGAAGTCAATTTCAAGGTCCAAATGAAAGCCAGTAGCTTTTGGATTCAATTCGGCCCACTTGCCTTCAAACTCTACACGGACTTTCTTCATGATCTTAATAAACTGCTTTGGTTTATCTAAGATCTGAATACCAGCATTTTCAAAAAGATAGATAAATGGCTGTGCGGAACCATCCATTACTGGAAGTTCTGGAGCATCAACATCTACATAAAGGTTATCTATTCCCATGGCACTCAATGCAGCAGAGAGATGTTCAATAGTAGAAACTCTTTCTCCAGCATCGTTTACGAGTGCTGTGCATAATTCTGTATCACGAACCATATCTGCAGATGCTTGAAAAACAACATGCGGATTAAGATCCGTTCTAGTATATACAATACCAGTATCAGCTGGGGCAGGACGGAATACCACACTCACCTTGCGACCAGAGTGAAGACCGATGCCAGAAGCACTGATAGCTTTTTTCAGAGTACGCTGTCTGATAATCATTAACTTATCTCGCTGACTGAATTTCAGAAACCTGTGATCATTATACCATATATCTATATGACAGAGATTTATACCTTTGGTTCAATAGTTTCCGAAAAAACTCAATTTTTTAGTTTTTAAAAAATTTTCAGTAACCCGTAAAAAAAATGCAGCCTAAAAATCAAGCTGCATTTTCCAAAGCAATTAAATCTTAGTCTTTTACATGCTTAAGGAATGGTGGAAGATCGAAATCATCGTCATCAAAAGCACTCTTACCTTTATTAAGATTTGGTAAAGATTCTTGAGAAAGGTTATCGCTAGCTTCATCATTCTTGGTCATGTGGAAGAAAGCATCTTCGCTACTACCATCGCCGAATAAACCATTGTCTTCCTCTTCGAGGGGTTCGGCATTAATAGCGGCAGTATTTGGAGCCTTTTCGCCTTCTTTTCTCTTTTCAAGACCGGTAAGAACAACTACTACGTCGATCTGATCGGCATTCTTGTTAGAGTCAATGTTAAGACCATACTTAATGTCGGTATCATCACCACCATAAGCATCAGTAAGGGTTTCACCTAGTTCGCTATAAGCGGTAAGTGGGAATTCTGGTCCTACAGTGAAGCAAGCCAAAAGACCTCTTGCCTTACAGCTTGAGAAATCTTCGAGAAGTGGGTTCTTAACAGCATCATTGATAGCCTGAATAGCAGCCTTAGGACCTTCACCAGAACCCATGCCGATAACAGCAGTGCCAGATTCTGCCAAAATAGTCTTGATATCGTTGAAGTCTAGGTTGATATAACCATTGCATTCAATGATGTCAGCCATACCTTTAACTGCTTTTTTAAGAACGCGGTTACATTCCATAAATGCGTTAAAGAGAGAGATATTCTTTGGCAGGTTCTTAAGGAGCTTATCATTAGGGATAACAATAAGGGCATCAACTTCTTCACGTAACTTTCTAATACCGTCTTCAGCCTTAGCCTTTTGCTTTTTACCTTCAAATGAATATGGCTTAGTAACGATAGCTACGGTAAGAGCACCGAGTTCTTTTTTCACAATCTGAGCAACAATAGGAGATGCACCAGTACCGGTACCACCACCCATACCAGCGGTGATAAAGGCAATGTCTGCGTTACCAATACTGTTTTTAAGATCTTCACGGCTTTCTTCAGCTGCAGCGCGACCTACTTCAGGTTTAGAACCAGAACCTAAACCACGGGTGGTATTCACACCGATCTGAATACGCTTTTCTGCGAGGTTGGTGTTAAGAGCTTGAAGATCAGTATTTACAGCAATGAACTCTACATTCTTGACTTTTTCTTCAATCATGTATTGCACAGCACTACTACCGCCACCGCCAATACCAATTACTTTGATAATGGCCTTGCCGTTATTGACTGGAAGCTCAGTATTTCCTGCTGGTGCCATATCTTCATCGGCAACGTGCAAAATCTCGCTCATTACTGTTTATCTCCTGTACCAATTCCCATATCGAATTGGTCCCTTTAAAAACCACACATTTCCGCTTTGCGGAAAAAATTAACACCCAAAATTCTGTAGGGATAATCCCTTAATAATAAGTATATCCTAAAAAACTGTCACGATCATTAATCGCAACAGAATATCAGTAACTTATGTATAACTTATGGGGACTTCTATAAATTAACTTTTTTGCGATGTCCCAATGTTAAAACACACACAA
>CAVGFV010000152.1:8092-8249 GCA_963628765.1 Succinimonas sp. | reverse complement strand
TTAATAGTTATACGTTGTAATTTTGAATAACTTGTCACAAAATTAGCAAAAACCACATGATAGTGAGGTTTTCTTAAACATGTTTTTTAACTGCGAAATGTAGGTTACAGGAAATCGGTTCCTTTTTCCATACCTTAGGAACTATCGTTTACACAAA
>CAVGFV010000152.1:0-8082 GCA_963628765.1 Succinimonas sp. | reverse complement strand
TTGGATGAGTAAGATGGGAAATCACATACCTAAAATCCTATCGTTACAGTTTAACCACTTTTCGTCTATTCAGCCCATAAAAAAACGGAACTTCTTCCGAAATTCCGTTTTTACTTTTCTAACCTAGTTAGAGCTCCCAAGGGAGAGCCTTATCTAATTAGAAGTTAATTTCAAGCTCAAGTCTTGCACTGTTATCGCTATAGTTAGGTCTGTATTCACCCTTAAAGCCAATACCGAACTTCACGTTCTTGGTTGGATGATAACTTACACCTGCCTTCACTTCAGCAGCGTTTCTATTAAGCTTGTTAGCCTTAACTGAGTAAGAAGCACCGTTACCAAGAAGGACATCCATCTTTTCACGATCGCTCTTCACATCGTTACCATAGAACACACCGAGGCGGAGATCCATATCGTGTGAACCATACGCTACAGTAGCACCGGCCTTAGCCTGGGTATTCTGCATAGACTGTGAAGATACCTTCTGGTTAAGAGTATCGGTGTAGCCCTTTCTCTTCACATTGGTCTGAACAACAGCAACTTCTGGAGTTACGGTCAATCTATCAGTTACCTGAATGTTGTAGCCAGTAGAAAGCTTACCAGAAACGGTGTTAGCCTTGTAGTCAGCGTTATAGGTCTTACCTAAAACGTTCTTGCTTTCATCGAATTCTGAAGCAGTGTAAGCAGCCATACCGTCTACGAACCAGTTACCCATATTGTAAACACCGTAAAGCATTACAGAATTAGAATCAGCATCGATGATCTTTCTGTAAGCATTAATACCGTGGTTACCGTAAGAATAACCGACACCAGCGAGGAAGTTTTCAGTAAACTTCTGGTCGAGACCAGCACTGATACGATATACGTCAGCAGTAGCTCTACTATAGTTACAGCCAGTCATATATCTTACGTCATCAACGCCTACGTTCATCCAGAAAGCAGTACCGTGGTCAGAGTTTTCTTCAACAGAGAAGATATTGCCACGACTATAGGTGCTACCCTTGGTACGATCTTCTGCAAGAGAAGTTAACGCAAAGGTATTCTGGAGGGCATGCATCTTCACAATTGGAGCAACTGAAGGAGCTACCGCATAGAGTTCATCTACATACTTAGCACCATCTGACTGTGAAAGCGCATCAAGACCACTGAATACATCCTGGTTAAGACCAGCGCTACCACTATCAGTCCAAGCCTTAGCAATAGAAGCGGCGTTTTCATGGTTACCACAACCATTCTTACAAGCGATTTCTTCACCTGGAATTACAGAACCACTGTCAATTACATAAGTACCATTGCCAACCTGCTTTAACTTATATCTCTCGTTATGGAAGAGGAAGTTCATGTTGTCGGCTACGGCATCCTGGTTGCCCTGTGCATCCGCAAAGATAGTGTAAGTAGCATTTTCATTCTTAGAAACTACTTCTGGAGCTACATAGAGGTTCAAAGCACCACGGAGGTTCTTGAAGGTATCAGCAGTAATGCTACTGTACTTATCCTTACCTAAGATAGATACGTTCACAGAAGCATTTTCAGCAACATCAAAGGAACCTACACGGATGTTACGAACATCATTTTCATCACCAAGAACTAAGCTACCGCCAGTTAAGCTTAAGCTGTCTGAGCTATCGAATACTTCGTTAGAAGTTGGGGTAACAGTACCGTTTGAAACGTTAACTGCGTTACCAGTGTTCTTGCCAGAGAGCTTGTAGTTACCAGCACCGTTAAGGTTCAAGTTCGCATTGGTGTTACCAGAACCACTAATAGCATCCTGAACAGAAATGGTCTTGCCATCACCAGCAGTAAGGTTAAAGGTACCAGCGTTGTAAACTGCATTTGCACCAGTAGAGTCCTTGTTACCAGCAATTTCCACGTCAGTGTTAGTAGCCGCAAAGTTCACAGTACCTTCGTTATAGATAGCACCACCGAGTTTATCTGCAGTGTTACCGGTAATTACGGTATCAGTTAAGTTTAAGGTACCACCATTCTGAACGTTGAAAGCACCACCGTTACCCTGAGTTACGGAATTGGTTCCAGCAGTAAAGCCAGAGATTTCCTTAATCTCAGTGAAGTCTGCATTCACACCAGAGGAAATGGTCATACCGTTAACAGTAACAGTGTTACCGTTGACGTCCTTACCATTTACACCCTTGATTGCGAATTCGCCGTTAGCATCAACCTTGATATCCTTAGTTACGATACCGTTATTCTTGGTACCATCAGGATTTACACCCCAAACATCGATAAGTTCATCACCCTGAAGTTCGAAGTCTCTACCGTCGTCTAATTCCTTACCGTTAACGGTGTAGCCATCCTTCTGGTTAGCTACCGCATAAGGTAAACCAACGTTAGAAGCGGTCTTGGTAAATACCAAGCTACCTTCATCATTCTGGGTAAGTTCATAGAGGTAGTTAGGGCCTAACTTGTCTAATGGCTTATCAGAGTTAAGAGTAATAACTTCGTCAGCACCAGTGATATTTGGAGTTGGGTCAAGAACAGAAACTAACTGACCTACGCCCATATCTTCCACAACCTTCACACCGCTAACGTCAACCTTGCCGTTGTTGTCAGTTTGCCACTCTTTAGCAATTACCTTGTCGATCCATTCGCCATCGTCGCCATCCTTATTAAGACCAGCGTCGAGGTTCAAGGTTGAATCGCCATCGATAACTACCTTATCGAAGGAAACTTCATCTGGATTGCCATTCTGAATGTCAATGGTGGTCTTACCGTTATCGTTAGTACCGATAGTAAGAGTACCCTTGCCATCACCGAGCTTACCGCCCTTATCCACAGTAGCGGTTTGACCAGTGATATCAATAGTACCTTCGTCACCAGCCTTAAGTACACCAGTATCATCGACAGTAACGTCATTACCGGTAACCATACCAGTGATAGTAGTGCCCTTATCGCCAGTAACTTCCACAGTACCAGAAGTACCACAGCCTGCCATATCACCAATGGTAATTGCACCATCGGCTGAGTTAAGCTTTAAGGTACCGCAGTTATAGATATCGCCACCCTGGCCACCAGCAGTGTTACCTGTGATCTTGGTGCCATCAGTACCAGCGTTAATGGTAACTGTACCATTTTCAGCGATATTTAAACCACCACCATTGCCATCAGCATGGTTGCCAGTTACTTCCTTCACATTGTTAAAGGTTAAAGTACCATCTTCAACATCGAAAGCACCGCCATTTTGGTTATGGATAACGCTAGGATCATCAGCATCCTTTGTTGACTTGAAATCAGTAATTTGGTTGATGTCAGTAACGGTTACATCATGATCGGCATTGTTAATGGTCATACCATTTATGCCTTCATTATTTAAACCAATTATAGAAGCTGTACCATCACCCTTGATATCCATATCAGCCTGGAAGACACCGTTGTTAAGGGTGCCATCAGGATTCTTACTCCAAACTTCAACTTTCTCATCACCCTGAAGAGTGTATTCAGCATGAGAGTTTGCGATAGCGTAAGGAAGGCCGTTCTTATCAGTAGTGTAGTACTTGGTAAAGAGGAGCCAAGCCTCGCCATCGTTGTTCTTTTCAGAAACATCTACGGTATAAGCGAAGTTAGCACTGTAGCCCTTAAGTTTATCGTCTTCTGTATATGCAGAAGTGAAGTTCTGTGCCTTATCAATAGAAAGACCAACAAATGGCTGTACATAAACAGTAGAGGTACCTTCCTGCATATCACTTAGAAGAGTGATATGGCTTGAGCCATCGGAGTTACCAAGAGAAATGGTGGCATCGAAATCATCGAAGCCAGTTGCTGATGCATAACTATCAGTGGTTTCGTTTGCAAGGTCCACATCAAAGTTAAATACATCGGTACCAGTAACATTGATGTCACCAAGAGAAACTGAATCAATAACACCGTTATTGGTATTAACGGTAGAATTATTGAGCTTCAGAATCGCATTGGTGCTTTCTGAAACCTTACCATTCTGTTCAATAGTGAAGGTCTGACCATCGAGGTCTAAGAGTCCGTTTTCAGAAACAGTGAGAATACCAGATGAAGAATCACCCTTAGCAATGGTAAGATCGTTCTTAGCGGTATTACCTACAGTTACTGAACCTAAAACAGTAAGCTTACCTTTACCCGAGTTATCACCAGTTCCAGTTACAGAGGTAACAGTAGTACCGTCGTTGAGGTTTAAGGTACCTGTGTTATCAATAGCGCCTACGTTACTACCGGTTACATTGGTGGTTCCCGCATTCACAATGTCGGTTGTACCATTATCTGTAACATCGGTGTTATTAAGGGTAAGAATGGCCTTTTCACCAACTGTGAAAGCAGTAGTAAAGCCGGTTACGTTATCGATGTTTTCAAGGGTTACGTTAACACCGGTGGTGCCATCATCCTGGGTATTAAGAGTCATACCATTTACAGGATTTCCAGAAGCATTGTTATGGCCTTGGATTGTATTGGTGTCACCAGTGGTTCCGTTACCAGTAATGGTCATAGACTTATAGAAGATACCATTATTGGCATCGCCATAATCATCTCTACGATCTTCAATATTTCGGGCCCAAACTTCGACATCCTCACCTTCAGTAGGGATAGTGTAAGTATCGTCACCATTGGTAATTGCTAGAGGAAGTCCATAGATTGAATAGGTCTTTTCAAACTTGAGATCACCATCTTTACCAGAACCTTCTGCAGTATCTAGCTGGGTAAGCTTATATGTATACTTATCACCGTCTACATAATGGTCACCAGAGCCACTTAAGCCAATTACTTCGTCTGCACCACTTACACTTTGGGTTGGATCTTGATAGGAAACAAATTGACCTTGATCCATGTCTTCTACAACTTTAACACCGCTAACGTCGATAAGACCATCGGTGGTCTTACTCCAAGTCGTAGTGTCATTTCCAAGCTTATCGATCCATTCGCCATCTTTATTACTAAGACCGGTTTCGAGTTTAGCAGTAGCAGGACCGTTAACATCTATGTTTTCAAAATTAACAGTGTCTGCCGTGGTGCTATCGGTACTACCATTTATTAAATCAATAACAGTAGAGTTAGAACCTTCAGTACCAATTGTCAACTTACCATTGCCATCACCAAGCTTACCGCCCGTGCCTACTGTCACATTATGCCCAGTAACATCAATGTTGCTATCTGTGTCTGATATAGATACCAAAGTACTGTTTTCATCGATGACAATGTCATTATCAGAGGTGCTAGTAACTGTTACTTTCTTATCAGTACCACTCTTAACAGTAATTTGGCCATTTTCACCTGAATTATCAGCACAACCTGCGATATCACCCACAGTGATATCACCACCTTGGGCATTAAGATTCAAGGTACCACAGTTATAGATATCTTGACCTTGACCAGAAGCTGTGTTGCTGGTAATGGTAGTATTCTTGTTATCAGCATTTACATTAACAGTTGCATCCTTGGCAAGGTTGATAGCACCACCGTTTCCAGAAGCGGTATTGCCAGTAATAGAACCGATATCAGTAAGATTTAAAGTACCAGCATCAACATCAAAGAGAGCACCATCTGTATTTAATGAATTATCTGTTTGGAATCCTGAGATAGTACCAATATCTTTAAAGGTCGCATTTACTCCAGAATCATTTATCTGCATTCCATTAGGATTGCCTTTGGCAACAATACTTACATCAGCAGAATGATCTGTTGGATTAGCACTACCACCAGTTACGGTAATATCTTTATAGATAAGACCGTTGTTTTCAGCTCCGGCAGTGGCTCCATCTGGTCTCTTACTTGCATCTGTACCATACTCAGCCCAAATGTCGACTTCTTCATCACCTGACCAAGTATCGTAAATGTTGTATTCAGTATCACCATCCGCAATAGCTCTTGGAAGACCTTGTTTAACATCATCTTTGGTAAGTTTAATAGCAACGTTACTACTATCTGTACCAACTTCGTATATATACTTAGAATCTTCAACAGTTGTACCAGAAGCTACGCTTATAGTAGAAGAACCACTAGCAGCACCAGTAGTGCTATTAACAACAAATGGGTTTGAATAAAGTTCCTTTACTCCAGCAGCCATCCAAATTTCTTCTGAGGTTGATGGAAGAACATGTAAATCGCTGATGTTAATAGTGCCAGAAGAAGTACCCACAATATAGTCAAGGGATCTATCTGTAGCAGTAGAAGTTTCTGTTACAGTAGAAGTCATCTTTCTAGGATTAAGATCTAACTTAACTGAAGAATTGGAATCAAAAGTAGCAGTACTGGAACCATTGTTTAGGGTGAGTCCGTTTATAAATGCATCTGGAGTTCCATCGTTTTCAGTTTGAAGATTAAGGATTGCACTTGTCGCATTAAGAGAATATGCCGAACCGTTTTTCTTAAGCTGAAGTTCTGAACCACTATTAAGGTTGGTTACAAGAGAGGTTGCACCGCTAAAGGTGTTCTCAATAATAACTTTCTGATCATTAAGTGTTAAGGTATTAGCACCAGCATTGGTACTTGTTGAATAAATACCCTCTTTTAAAGTGATAGTCTTATCAGTCGCTGTAGAGGCTGAGTTAATTCCACTTAAGGAAAGATCAACGTTAGAACCTAAATAAAAATCTGATGGGGTCACGCTTCCTGAATGGATGCTTTGTGCAGTATCAATAGAACCACCACTAATATTTACAGTGGTCTTTTTAGAATCATTTCCATCTACATAAAGGACGTTACCATCAGCATTTGTGGCTTTATTGTTGATAAATGTAGTATCAGTAAAAGTATAGGTTAGAGAGCTTGCTCTATCACCAAGACCAGTTGTATTTATATAAACAGCACCACCACCAGTAGAAGCGGTATTTCCGTCAAATACGTTACCAGAAATCTGGGCATTACTATTAATTTGGTCTTCGCTACCAGAACCACGGTTAGGGTAGAAGGCTAAAGCACCACCACTAGCTGAGGCAGTATTATTTGTGAAGGTGTTACCAGAGATTATAATAGGTGAATTGGCTCTATCATCTACACCGCCTACTGTATTGTTAGAAACACCACCACCGATATGGTAAATGGCACCACCATAATTATTAGCAGTATTTCCTACAAAAGTTGAATTGGTAATATTACCCTGGCCTCTATGAGAGTACTGAATAGCACCACCGTTACCTTCAGAACCTGTGCCATTAGCTATGTTTCCTGAAAAGTAAGACCCACTAACATTGGCAATGTTACTTGAGTCGATAGCACCGCCCGAATTTCCAGAAGTATTGTTATTAAAAATACTGTTACTAACAGTAGATACTCTTCTAACATTAGAAGTTGTTATCTGATTATTACTGTCGGTACCATTAAAATAAAGGTTACCACTAGTAGCAGAGTTGTTTTCAAAAACAGAACCTGTAATATCGTAATAGGTATTTACCGCATTTCTGATGGCACTTCCAGGATTATTTGAATCTGTACCAGTTATACGAGTAAAGAGTTGGTTGCTATACTCTGTCGTATAAGCTTTTGGAGCAGTTGTAGATCCTCCGGTGGTCTGTCCTGACTGTTCTTTATCAGACATAGTACTTTGAGCAAGGCTTGTTGCTGCAATAATATATCTCGCACCATCGGTAATGGTATCTGTATTATTGACTGCAGTTAAGCTATAAGATGCTTCTGAACTACCGGTAACTTGATATACTTGAAGACCTTTAGTTTCTATTCCTTTGGCAGTAGCCCAAGCTTTAAGCAAATCTTCTGCTGTGCTTCCACTAACACTAAAACTACTATTTACTGTTGCTTGAACAGGATTTGTCTTCCCAGATAAGTCACTTACATTTACAGTAACATCAGCATTCGCACTCTGAATCAAAGTTGCAGTTGCTGTGCACAAAATTGCTCCTGATACTAAAGAGCCTTTTGTTAATTTCTTTTTCATACCGGTCCCTGGAACTTTTTTAAACTTCTGACGTCAAAAAAATTGGCGTGTATAAAACTGATTAATCAATTAAAGTTGCTAAATACCTTATATAGCGACATACTGTCCTAAAAATTTAATTTATAACTAATTCTTCTTTATACCAAAATGCCCTACTTAAGGGGACTTCTATAAATTAACTTTTTTGCGATGTCCCAATGTTAAAACACACACAA
>CAVGFV010000151.1:0-2036 GCA_963628765.1 Succinimonas sp. | reverse complement strand
AGAAGCCATCTTGGTCCTCCCATGAAGTAGATGTTTGGTCACTGATACTTTACAGGAGCCTAGGTGGCTTTTTCAATATGAAATTTTAGTCAGAGGCAGGACATTTTACCCACAATCATGCCCGAAGCCTCAAAACTTAAACATTTTTCTCTATTTTTTTTAGATTTATCAGACTTTTTACAACATTATTTGTCACAATAGAACCTAGAGGTGAAGTAATGAAACATAAAATTATTTTAGCTTCGTTATGTGTATTCTTAGCTACTAGTGTATGGGCTAATGACGAGGCGACTACTAAGGACAGTAAGATGAAAGGTACTGAAAAAATTGTACAAACAGCAGGACGGGACGCTTTAGGAAAATTTGCACCTGAGTTTGCTCACTATAATGATGACGTTCTTTTCGGAGAAAATTGGAACAATCAGGATATTTCTCTTAAGACGAGATCCATAATCACTGTTACAGCACTTATGGCGCAGGGCATGACAGATTCTTCATTGAAGTATCATTTGAACAATGCTAAAAAAGCGGGCGTTACCAAGGAAGAAATAGCTGCTGTAATTACTCATACTGCTTTTTATGCTGGATGGCCAAAGGCGTGGGCTACCTTTAATTTAGCAAAAGAAGTATGGAATGAAGAAGGTACCGCAGTTTCTGAGAAAGACAAATATGCTCAAAGCATAATGTTCCCAATTGGTGCTCCAAATGATGCTTACGCCAAGTATTTTAAAGGACAGAGTTATCTTGCACCAGTTTCCACAGAACAAGTAAAGGTTTACAACGTAACTTTTGAGCCAAAATGCAGAAACAATTGGCATATTCACCATGCTAAACAAGGTGGTGGCCAAATTTTAATAGCTGTTGGTGGTCGTGGTTACTACCAAGAATGGGGAAAAGATCCAATCGAAATGAAACCTGGTGATGTAATTAATATTCCTGCTAACGTAAAACATTGGCACGGTGCAGCTCAAGATTCATGGTTTTCACATTTAGCTGTTGAAGTTGATGGTACTGAAACTTCTAATGAATGGTTAGAAGAAGTATCTGATGCTGAATATAGTAAGTTAAAATAAGAATTAACTAATCGTTTCTTAAATGTCAGTTTTGCTTAATTGCAAGCTGGCATTTTTTGTTTTTATGTGGGTAGTAGATATTATTTAAAAAGGGAAGCGAAAGGGCGATGAAAGGGCAGTGATTACTCTTATAGGAATGCTTTAAGCAAAAAAAATGCTCCATTCGGAGCATTGTCAATTTTCTGAAGAGTCATGCGATGTTTTCTGTAGCCCTTTTTTAAAGCTTTTTTACGATCTTTATGAACACTTGCTTTGTTTACGCGCCAATCATATTTAGCAACAAAATTACCATTCTTCATATAACGTTCCTCTTATTAAAAGAATACCTCACATAAAACAGCGTAAAGAACACTATAACAATGTTAGTTCAAGAAAACAACACTATTAAATGTTTTTTAGGTAATAATTCATTTCTCGTAGAGATATTTGTAAACGACTATAATTGTTTAAGTGAATACATAACTTGACTATGATTATAGTGATTCAAACAAATTTGATGAATTATTCGTTAAAAACGTAATCTATTTGATAGAAAACATAATCATCACTGAAATTATGTAAACAGCATACTTATAAAGAAGAATCTAAAGAATAAGCCCAAAAACCCATAATATGGGCAATAATAAGCTATAAATACTTCGGCTTCCCCTTTTTACCTTTTTTAGTTTACATAATGTATATTATACGATCATGTATTATATTCTGAATCAGAGAATATATTGTCCCCTATTAATGATATTTTGCTAAGATTTTGGCTTAAAAAGCTATATGCGTGTCCGTATATCCTAATTCGGTATAAAAATGGGAAGAATTTATACAAATAGGCTAAATAAATATTGAACGTAAGCGTATTTGCAAACGGCGTATTGAATTTTTCTTGAGTAGATCTTCGGAGTCTTAGCAAGACTCATTTTGATCTTGAGAGTTATCAATGGCTGTTGCTTTACAGCTATCAGGAACTTT
>CAVGFV010000150.1:0-6048 GCA_963628765.1 Succinimonas sp. | reverse complement strand
GGTTCTGTTTGTTGTTCCATCAGTGGCTTGATAAAAATATCTTCGCAAATGAACATAAGAACAAAAACACTCAAATCCTTATTCTAAAAGATCTAATTCCAATAAATTTATATAGTGATTATATAAACACCATATAATTCATATATAAAATAACTCCCCAAAAACTGAAGCAAGAATTATGAATACTTTAGAATCTCTCTAAAAATGCTTATTTCGCATTCGAGGTTAAAGTCTTCCACCACGGATCAGAAATAACTTCACCGTCAAGCTTTACCACTTGACCAATTTTTGGGGTATCAAGGAGCATGCCTTCCTTACTAGCAGCTTTAGATACTCTTTCAAGAGGTTCTTCCCAAGGATGATTAGCTAGCACAAATTTACTATTGTGTACTGGTAGCATTCTCTTAGCGCCAACTTCCTTAGCAGCTTGTACAGTTTCTTCTGGATACATATGGACATTGTGCCATTGCTGATCGTATTGACCATCTTCAATTACGGCATAATCAAAAGGACCATAGGTAGCGCCGATCTTTTGGAAATGACTACCATAACCACTATCGCCACTATAGAAGAAATTCTTGTTTGCCGACTTTATAGCAAATCCAACAGGCAAGGTTTGGTTACCCTTTAAGAAGCGCCCTGAAAAGTGTCTTGTAGGAAGTAAGGTAATTTCTAAATCCGAAAGCTGTAAGGTGGTATCCCAATCTTCTTCATGAATAGTACGAGGATCCATGCCCCAATATTCAAGATGCGCTCCCACACCAAGGCCACACACTACAGACTTCACTTTGCCCTTTAAAGCGGTAATAGTTTCGTAATCTAAGTGATCCCAGTGATCGTGCGAAAGTAATAACACATCGATATCTGGTAGTTCTTCTGCCTTATAAACATCAGAACCAGGGAAAGCTTTAAGTAGGGATTCAAGTGGTGAAGAGTGACCACTAAAAACCGGATCTACTAGAATCTTTTTGCCACCAAGTTGTAAATAGAAGGAAGAGTGTCCCATCCATACGATTAAATCTTCATTAGGAGCCAATTTAGTGAGATCAGTCTTTTCAGTTGGAAGAGAAGAAGCTGGGCGAAGCTCTGGGTGCTCTTCAAATATGAACTTATACATGCTGACTAGGAAATTGTCTTTGATTTCCATAACGATAGGTTCATATGGCTGAAACTTCCCATCTACATAGTGAGGTGACTTTTGAAAGCGTTCTAGTCTGGCGCCTTCAGGAAGTTTTCCGAAATCAGGTTTGGAAAGGAACCAAAAGGCAAAGCTGGCTAGCACTACCAAAAATATTAAAATATAAAGAAAAACCTTGGACATATCTTGACCTAACCCACTCTCAAAAATTAATCCTTTAAGCCATCAGTAACTATTTCCAAGTTAAAACGGAGTAACTGGTTGTAATCTGGAATTACAAAATTTGGATTATTAGCATCGATGGCCTTTTGTTGTTTTATGGAAGGGTGGGATATCGGATACACACCCATAATGGTTATGAAAAAACTAAAAGCAAATAAGTTGGCCTTTTCTTTACTAGCTCCAAAATATTGGGTGGCGATGCCTTCTAAAATTTCAAAGGTCTTCATAATGATGACCTTGGCTTCTTGAAGTTTGATATCAGTACAACCGTATTCAATGCAAGAGTAATTTTCAGGAACCATCTTGATAAGTTCTTCATGCTGTAATACGAGCTCATAAAGAATTTCTATGAGGCTTTCTTGGGTAAGCTCGGTTACCCCTTCTAATTTATCTTGAAGATCTTCATTAAAAGCATGAAATAGGTCTCCTACGATATCCATCAAGATATCATCACGAGTTTTGTAATAGCTATAAATAGCGGGTCTCGTAAAACTCGTTTTTTTAGCGATTTCGGAAAATATCACCGCTTCATAACCATCTTTTTGGTAGATCTCAAATGCAGCATCGATAATCTGTCTTTTGCGGATATCAACCTGTTCTTCAGAGCGTGCCCTTTTAAATTCCATGTTTTAAACCTTTGGGGAGTTGTGACAAACTTCACGTTACTTGGATTATTGATTTTTAGTTACAGACTGTCAATAAATTATTTACATAGTGTCAAATAATTATTGACACCATGTAAAAGTATCCTTAATTTATTCATGTAATTTACATAAAAGGTACATACATGAATACACATTTCAAACTTCCTCTTTTAGCTACTTTTTTTGCAACTTCTTTATTTGGAGCTAACGCAATGGCGGCTCTTCCAGAGAATGCAACAGTGGTAGAAATTCCAGCTCAGACAATTAAATTAACTCAGACCTGGGATAAGATTTTTCCAAAATCAGACAAGGTGGAACATCGTAAGGTTACTTTCAAGAATCGTTACGGTTTTGTCTTAGTAGGCGATTTGTATGTACCAAAGGGAGCTACTGGTAAGTTACCAGCTATTGCAGTTTCAGGTCCTTTTGGTGCGGTTAAGGAACAGTCATCTGGTCTCTATGCACAAACTTTAGCGGAACGTGGTTTTGTAACCATGGCTTTTGATGCTTCCTTTACTGGTGAAAGCTCAGGTACTCCTCGTGATGTGCCATCACCTGAAATCGACATCGAAGATTTCTCCGCAGCTGTGGACTACTTAGGTTCTTTAGACCTTGTGGATCGTGAAAAGATCGGCGTTATCGGTATTTGCGGTTTCGGCGGCTTTGCTTTAAGTGCTGCAGTATCTGATACCCGTATTAAGGCTGTTGTTGCGAGCACCATGTATGACATGACCCGTGTAGCAGCTAACGGCTACGAAATCAAACTTGACCCTAAAGGCCAGTATGACCGCGTAGCTCCAATGGATGCCGAAGCCCGTTACAAGATGAAACAGGATCTTAATAACGCTCGTTGGGAAACCTCTAAGAAGGGCTACGAAGCTTGGTTACCAGCTAACAACTTGGATCCAAAGAAAGATATCACTCCAGAAACTCCAAAGTTCTTTGCTGAATATGCAAACTTCTATCGTACAGAACGTGGTTTCCACCCACGTAGTGTGAACTCTAACCCAGCACATTCATGGGCAGTTTCTGGCACCTTACCTTTAATTAACCTACCAATTCTTAGCCGCGCTTCCGAATTAAAGGCTGCAGCTTTAGTGATCCATGGAGAAAAGGCACATTCGCGTTACTTTGGTGAGGATGCTTTCAAGGCATTAGGTACTAAGAATAAGGAACTCTATATTGTTCCAGGTGCTTCTCATACTGATTTGTATGACAATGTAGCGAATAAGATTCCTTACGATAAGATGGCAGAATTCTTTAAGGCGAACTTAAAGTAAGAGCTTCTTCTCTATTCTTGAATAGAGCCTAAAAATACCTAAAAGAGTACGAAACTTTTTCGTACTCTTTTTTTATGGTTTATAGAGAAAAAGCATGCCAGAAAAAAAATTTTAGGAAGGGAGCTTACTTTGCAAAAGAAAGTATTTTCAGAACTTAGGGTTCTTAGGAATCATGAGATACTTTATAGAAAGAGATCCTCGCTCTTGAAAACAAGGATCTCGCTATAGATTACAACAGTGCTTTAATGCATTCTTCGACTTTTGACATATCTTCCATGGGTTCAAAACGAGCAACAACAGTTCCCTTTCTATCGATTACAAACTTAGTAAAGTTCCATTTGATATCAGGAGTGTTTTGCCAGTTAGGATCTTTTTCAGAAATGATCTTTTCGAGGATATCTTTGAATTTAGATTCGGAAAAACCTTTGAAGCCTTGTTGGGATTTTAGGTAGGTGTACAAAGGTAATTCGTTGGGACCATTAACGTCAGATTTTTTCATCTGTGGGAAGGTGGTGTTGAAGTGGATTGTGCAGAAGTCATGGATTTCGGCATCAGTGCCAGGAGCTTGACCGCCAAATTGATTACAAGGGATATCTAAAATTTCTAATCCCAGGTCATGGTAATTTTTGTAGAGTTCTTCAATTGGTGCGTACTGCGGGGTAAAGCCACAGCCAGTAGCAGTATTTACCACAAGTATAACTTTCCCTTTATAGTCTGAAAGATTCAGGATTTCTCCATTTCCTTTGGTGATTTTGTAATCGTAGATCATAGCTTATCCCAAAACAAATTCTGTTTACTAGTACTTTCAAAGGTACTGCAACACTTTGTGCCTGTCAATTATTAACAACCGAGTTTTAAAGGTGGTGAAAAAGTACCTTGAGTACGAGACATAAGAGAGGGAATCTTTATAAGGTTTTCAAAAATTACCTAATATATATAGCTCTCGCTTCGTAGCATCCCACCCTCCAAAAAATTAAGGAAATTTTTTGATATAGCTTGGCATTTAAGAATTTCAACCTGAGGTGAAATTTTTCAAGACTCTATATATGGGACAATAAAGCACAGAGTTTTATATGGAGGTTTAAGACATAAGATACATAAAAACTCAGATAACCATTTCACAGAAGATCTGTAAGAAAAAGGCATAGAAGAACAAACAATTAAAAATTAATTTCTGTCAGATTAAAATGTGATAAAAAAACAAAATTAAATATCGGTTGAATAAAAAATTGTGAGTTTTTATGGCAATAACTTACCCTTTACTCAGTATACAAAGGTTATTTTGTTATAAATAGGCAACTATGGCTAGTTGTTTGTGCTGAGAAACTTTTGCATATTAAAAATTCACCAATTAACAACTCTGAATAGAAAGAATTAACAGTGAATTAGTAGGTAGCTCCTACTGGTTTACTACAAAAACTTATGATTACATGGTGTTCGGATGGAAATAGCTTTATACACATTTGAATCAAAATCGATTCAGTTATATCTCGGACTTTCTGGAAGATTAAGCGATACCATTTCTTTAAGTGACCGTCTTGCCAATTTTATTGACGATAGGGATGAAAGCGATCTTGAGAAAGTTTTAGCAGAAACTCATCTTTTAGAAAAAACAGACCTTAAAGACCCAGACAATACTGAAAAGTATGAAATCCGCTTTACAAGATGTAAAGGTGGCGCTTTTTATTGTTGGAGTAACAATAAAGCGGATTTGGAAAAGTTCCGCCTAGTTTGGACTTTGTACTTTCAGAATGCCCTCCCTAACATGGCCTTTACCGATGCTTTGGTATCTAAAGAATATAGTGATGCTAAAGACGAAAAAGCAACTTTCTATCAGCTATTAGATGAAGGTTTCCCAGCACTTGGTGCGGCTATTAACTCTCCAGTAACACCATTACCTTATGCAACACCTATCTGCCAGGCTACTCAAAAGACGGGTATGGTTGCGGTAGACGAAGAAAAAGGTAATCAGTATACCGACATTATCCATGCTAGAACCAATAATAGATCTTTAAATCCTGATACCAACAAGTATGAAAACATCAACCCGATTCTTTATAAAAAGCCCCTTACCGGGGTTACTGATGGTGATAATGAAGCACAAAGACGTTTAAGAAGCAAGTTCTTTAGAACCACCAAGGGAATCTTAAAAGATGCTCGCGACATAGCTCTTATCCACTTAGATGGTAACGGCTTTGGCCAGCTTAATATGAATCTTATGAATGCCCTGAAAAAAGCTAATGTTGAGCCTTTGAAATATACCAAAGAAATGCGTAAGTTTTCTGGTGCTTTGGAAAGTGTCACCGTGGATTCTGTTTGTAACGCTATGCAAGTTGTTATTGATAAGGATAAAGAGTTACAAGAACGTAAAAAGTATGCTGAGGCAAAAAGCGACTACGATTTTCTCTTCCGTCCTTTGGTAGTAGGTGGTGACGACGTAACCCTCTTAATTGAATCCATGTACGCTTTTGATTTTACAAAGACGTTCTGTGAAGAATTTAAGAGATTATCAGAAGACAAGATCGCTCCGGTAATAAAAACCATAAAAGATTCTGGTGTTGAATGTATCAACCCATACCTCACTGCTAGTGGTGGCATCCTCTTTAATAAACTTGCTCACCCTTTCCATAATAGCTTAGCCATTATCGAAGGTCTTGCAGAAGAGGCTAAGAAGCTTACTAAATATAAAGCTACAGCTAAAAAAACTACGATAGTGTATAATATTTTGTGTAAACGATAGTTCCTAAGGTATGGAAAAAGGAAC
>CAVGFV010000149.1:0-5603 GCA_963628765.1 Succinimonas sp. | reverse complement strand
ACTGAGACGTAAAGGTCCAAGCAAAGAAAATAGACCTTTACCTTTAGTTTCTATGGGGCTTTTATTGGACGGTAACCAAATCCCAATAGGTATGAAACTATTTCCTGGAAATCAATCAGAGAAACCACAAATAAGAGAAGTCATAAATGAATTAAAGCGAAGAAATGAAATTAACACCAAAATAGTTCAAGTCGCAGATAAAGGCTTAAATTGTGCTCAAAACATTTATACAGCTTTGATAAATAAAGATGGATATATATTCTCGAAATCTTGTAAAACTTTGCCTGATACAGAAA
Source organism: Succinimonas sp. (assembly GCA_963628765.1). Classification (GTDB taxonomy): domain Bacteria; phylum Pseudomonadota; class Gammaproteobacteria; order Enterobacterales; family Succinivibrionaceae; genus Succinimonas. The sequence continues at coordinate 5,307 of CAVGFV010000149.1, read as the reverse complement.
AGCATTGGGTATTATCTTCTATTGACTACATTGACGTAAAAAATGTTAACGGAGAAGTTTTATACAAAATTAAAGACTGCATTGATGATTACAAATACGCATTTACTGATGAGACTGGTCATAAAATTGAATTCACGATAAAAGAAAAACGTGTAGCAACTTTCAATCCAGAGCTTGCCAAAAAACAAAAATTTGAAATTGATAGAATGGTAGAAAAGGCCCGCTCCTTGTGTTTATCTAGAGCTAAAAAAGAAGAATTTGGTGAATGCAGTAAATACGTTAATTTCAAAGGAAAGGATGGCTCAAAAGCAGTAGCTATAATCAATGACGAAAAACTAGAAGAAGACAAGAAACTCTGCGGTTTTAACCTTATTGTCACGTCAGAACTAAAGTTACCAAAACAAGAGATTTATCGTGTCTATCATAACCTTTGGCGTATCGAAGAAAGCTTCCGAATTATGAAATCTGAATTAGATGCGAGACCGGTATTTCTACAAAAGAAGAATACAATTTTTGGCCACTTTTTAATATGTTACTTATCAACGATGCTGACAAGAATCTTGCAGATATACGAACTAAATGATGGAGATTCCTATCAAGATTTCTTTAAATTTATTAGAGACTTTAAATTCACAAAACACGGAAGTAAATACATCAACTTAGCAACAAAAACTGACTTCTTAGTTAAGTTGATGAATACAACAACGTTGCCGTTAGATAATGCAATTTTATCTGAAAGCCAATACAATAAAATTATGAATTTTAAGTTCAAGAAAAATAGCTGTTCTCACCATAAAACAGCTAAGTGATTCGAAAGATAGGTAATATATAGCAAATTTGTTACATATTACAAACATTTTTGACATCATCACATGAATAAATTTCATGGTCTCTAGGCTTAATGAAAAGCACCATTAAAAATTTATGTTTAAAAGATGCTTTACCACTATCTTCATGAACAATGCCACTCTTTATTTGTAAGTATCCTATTCAACCAATAACAAAATATGGTTATAGTCATTGGCACGAAGCTTATATTTAGAAGGCAATATTAAACTACTCTTGAGAATTACCTCTGTAGTTTCCGCCCCTTTTGGATTCCTTTTCCCAAAATTGTTCTTCTAGCTTATGAGCATTTTGACGCTCTTGAGAAAGTTTTACAGGAGCACCGCCATCATCGTCTTCAAGTACGAAATCATCAGCGTGTTCTTTTGGATACTGAGCACTTGCACATTCCTCAAAACAAATCTGTGCACCAATTGAAATATGTTCAGTAATTACTACATAATCTTTTTCAAAATCATCACCATCTTCTGCTTCAATATCCATTCTGCTGATATTTTCAAGATCGCGCAGTAATTCCTGTACATCATGTGTCAAACGATCATGGCGTCTTTGTTTTAATGAAAACCCCGCAAGAAAACCGTGGGCAAGATCGACAACTGCTTGCACTCTATCGTTTGCTTTAACATCATCTGAAGGAAGCAAAAGAGGCATGGTTTCACGAGCTAAAAACTGGCTTAAAATAAAATCTGTTTCATCAATAATCCATTTGAACAAATCTGATGGTAGTTCTTCCCCATCATTCACCAAGTTTATGATCATTTCGCGGAATTCTTTTTCATCTTTCTTAGATCCGCCTGCTATCAGTCCCATGATAAGACCATAAATATCGGATGGTGAGCCGTATAGCCCTGTGCTACGTATAAGGTTATCGGCATAAGCGTAGTCTAAAAGTGTATTCATAAAAAACTCCAAATCAAAACGTTACTATTATATACGAACACGTCATTTATTGCGCAAGATCACATTATGAGATACAATAGATGTAGGAGCCATGTTCTGCTCCGCTGATCTTTATTCAATTGATTTACGAGTATTATTATGGAAGAAATGCCAAAAGAAACACGCGAAAATTTTAGCGCGAAAAAAACTCCTGCTACTCCAAGAGGTTTGTTAAATATTGCTGTTCGTGCTGCACGCTCAGCTGGTGAAATTATCAATCGCAATTTTGAGAACAACAACCAAATTACTGTTCAAGAAAAAGCCAAAAATGATCTCGTAACCAATATTGATAAAGAATGCGAAAGCGCTATAAAGAACATCATTACTAAGTATTATCCTGAACATAACATTCTTGCTGAAGAAAGTGGCAATAATGCTCAAAATTCAGACTATCAGTGGGTGATTGATCCAATTGATGGCATCACCAATTTCTTTAAAGGCATTCCTCACGTTGCCGTATCTATCGGTATTAAAATCAAAGGCGTTACCTCTGTAGGTGTTATCTATGACCCTATTAGAAACGAGCTTTTCACCGCTACCAAAGGTGATGGTGCAATTCTTAATGGTAGAAAGATTCGTGTAAGCACTTTACGCGGTCTTGATACTGGAATTTTTGCAACCTCATTCCCTCACAGAAATAGAGAGTTCCTTGAAAAGTATCGTGCAATCCTCAACAGAATTTTCGATCGTTCTGCTGATATCAGAAGAGCAGGTACCGCAAGCTTAGATTTGGCTTACGTTGCAGCTGGTCGTATGGATGGCTACTTTGAACTTTGCTTAAAGCCTTGGGATTTCTGCGCTGGCGAATTACTCGTAAGAGAAGCTGGTGGTGTTGTAACTGACTTTAATGGAAAACCTGACTATTACAGCAACGGCAATATTGTTGCTGCAAATCCTTATGTTATCCAAGCTATTTTGAAAGAGATTAAGAGCACTGGCTTTTAATTATTTTTGAATATTTTTAATGACAATACCAGTTCTCTATATCATTGTAGGGAACTGGTATTTTGTTTTCTAAAGAAAAAGTTTTTAACCTAATTCAAACGGGGCAAACTATCTCACCTTACAGAACGGGCCATAACGTTTGCAAAAAGTTTTTGGAAGAGTTCTGGTACACAACTTCTGCCTCTTTTTCTGGCTTCATCAACAACAGCCAAAGCCATTCCTGGTTTAGTTAACCTCTTAATCGCAGCATCAATGATGCGGTGTTCACTTTCGCCACGAATTGCCCCAATTCTAGAACAACTGCGGTATACATTCTCAAAACCATTTTCATAAAGAAAATGTTCAATATCTTTAGATGGCAGCAATGTTATCTGATTATTGGAATTACTGTGCTCTGCTTGTCGTACGTACTTTAATCCAGCCTCATCTCCGTCCGCCATTAAATGCCAGTAAATTCCGAGTTGATAAGCCAACTTTATCAATGGGCTTGCACCACATTGTGCATATTCAACTAAACGTATACCTTCTGCTGGTAAAGAAATACCCATAATAGAAGCGAATTCATTAAGAATCCAAATTTCAGTTTCCCCTTCTACAAATATCCAAGTGCGTGCAAAAAATGTCATTGGCCTATTGATGCGAATATGGAAAGCAATTTTTCTTAAATCATCATTGCTAAATCTTCTTTCCTCTACTGAATAACATTTAGTTCCAGTCGGCACTCTAGTAAAACGCCTAATATCTCCTAACGCAACAGTAGAAAGAATATCTCCCGAATTGGTCGTTATAATCTGCTGCATCGGTATAAGATCCATCACATTCCAAACATTAAATAGTACTGTTGGATGAAGGCGGCTTTCGATATCTTCAAAGATTACAATTGGTCTTGCCATGCGATTAATTCGCCTAACACCTCGAGCCTGAATCATAGATCCTGCAATACAAGCCATTAACAGGCGAATCATTTTTGGAGTGGAACTTTTAATAACTTTTTGGAGTGACCAGAGAGACTCATTTGAAATCGGCCTTGTCACGATGTCTGATACTGAGCGATGCTTTTCTGCTATTCGCCCCATCATAGGTGGCATAAAGGAGAAATAATGCTGAAAAAGAGCACTAATTGATTCCACTGATTCTTTAAGTGTCTCAGGAGGAATCATTTCCCCATCAGTAGTTACCGTTGAGTTAAAAATATTAAGAATTTTTTGTTCAAATCCTGATACCTTTGAAGGTTGCACTTTGTCAGCAGAATTTTCCTCATTAGGCACAGATACAACTTGTCTACGATCACGAACACGAAATACTGGATTAAGAGTTAATAGGTATTGAACTTGTTTTAAAGTGTCAAATTTAAATAAATCGCCATTACGATCTAAAAAACCATGAGTAGTAAATATAGTGCCTTGTTTATTGATAGTTGCACCAGCAAAGTAATACACCCTAAAGTATGAATCTTTGCCTCTAACCCAACACGGCTTTAATCTTGCTAAGTGGGGAATGTGAATTGCTGATCCCAACTTTCTTTCTCTAAATGTCAGTACAAAACTTATATTTTGATATTTAGGGGAATCCTGATTCCCTTTTGATTCCCTCTTATATTCATCATAATCTTTATGAAAATCATCTTCTTTAAATTGATATGGCACATCACCGTTTCCTAGAAGAGCATTAAGACCTCGAAGTAAAGAAGTTTTACCCCAAGCATTTTCACCGATAAGAACAGTCTTATTGTTAAAAGGAACCGATAATCTAGAAATACCACGGAAGCCTTTGACATCAACTCTTTCTAAAAACATGTTGCACCCTTTGTTCACTACTTCATGTTATTCAAGATATCCTATTGCATATTTAAAAGGCAACATTGAATGCTTTAATTTTAAAGATTTAGCTAAATTTCTAAAAAATTTTTGCTCAAAAAAATTGTAACCTCTTCTAATTTCAAAACGTTATATACACAGACAAGGAAATAAAACTACAGGAGAAAAAATATGGCTTCTTTATTTATGAAAGTGCATGGCCTCAAGGACGTTAAAGGCGCTTCTAAAATTTCAGGCGATGCAAAATCAAGTAGTGATGGTTCAACTTTCGCAATTGAAGGTATTGATTGGAAGGTAGGTCGTGGCATCAATATGGATGTTGGTAATGGTAACAACAGCGACACCGGTAAACTTAGCTCTTCTAATGTAGTAATTACCAAGAAAGTTGATGGTCTTACTCCTTCTCTTATGACCATTCTCTTTAAGCCTAAGAAAGGCCGTGTAGTTGACTTCATTTTTGCAGTACCTGATGCTTCAGGAAAAGGCTTTACACAACAGTATGTCTTCACTATCGATGGAGCAAAAATTGTGGATTGTAAGCTCACAACTAAGGAATCAGATGAAGAAGGTAGCATCCCAATGGAAAAGATTACCTTTGCCTTTGGTAGCATAGTTTCTAAGTATAACCCAACGGATATCACTGGAACTATGGGTGAAGCCACCACCGATATCGTAGTTTACGATTTTGGAACTGGTGAACTTGAATCTGGTACAGACATGAAGTAAGAGGTAAAGAATTATGGCTAACATTTACATGAGT
>CAVGFV010000148.1:0-9326 GCA_963628765.1 Succinimonas sp. | reverse complement strand
AAAGCTTCTTCTTTTTTATTATTTAAAATAAAAATGGCAGGGAAACGTACCTAAATAGGGGGTAAAAGCACTTAGAAAATCACTATTTAGTAAAGCAAAATGTCTTCTTAAAAAAAATATCGTGATAGCTTAGGTAGATATGAGCATTTAGTGCTTGAATTCTTTTTATTTAAATGTTTTCACGTTAAAATACGCAAGTAATGACGTATCGTTATTGGGTGTTAGAGTTTTTATAGTTTCTGTGGTTTTAAAATGCAATTTAAGATCTTTGGTTTCAACTTTTTGGTTTTTACTGGATTGCTTTTAAATGTCCAAGCCATAGCTTCAGACTCTGAATCTCATCCCAATAAGCCTCAAGAAGCAATTTACCAAGCAAATACAGAAAAGAATACCGACTCCTCTGACGAAAATATCGATGAGCTGAAGATCCAATATGAAGTTACAGGAATTACGGATGAGCTTTTAGATAACGTTGAAGCTTATCTCTCTACTTTACCTGACATCAGAAGAGGAAATTTTGGGGGCAGAAAAGATGCTATCCAGGAAGAAGTAGCGACCGCATTAAAGGTATATGGTTACTATTCCCCAAAAATAGAAATGTCTTTTAAGGATGATAAATCTGCCATTCTTAATATTGATGTTGTTCCAGGAAAGTCTGTTTATATTAGAAACGTTGAAATCGTGGTTCTTGGGGAAGCAATGACGGATCGTTGGTATATGTTTGGCCTTAAAGACGTTTCCTTAAAACCATATACAAGATTCCAGCATGCAGATTATGAAAATCTCAAATCTTTAATGCAAACACGAGCGCTTACTATGGGATATTTTGATGCCCATTTTGTGCGTTCCCAGGTACTAGTTAATTCAGAAGAAAATTCCGCTGATATTTCCCTTATCCTTGATAGTGGCCATGGTTACCATTATGGTGACATTACCTATAACAGCGATGAAGGTATTGAGTGTGAAAAGCTAGTTAAGCCTCTCCAAACTATTAAAAAGAATGAACGTTTTAACATGGATCGTTTGTCATTTTTTAGTAGCCGCTTATATGATACTGGTTACTTTGAAAGTGCCGATGTAGTACCGGATCTTGAGCACAGCAAGGATTACTTAGTGCCAGTTAATATCACTCTCCAAAGACAGAAATTTAATATTGTGGAGCTTGGTTTAGGTTATGCTACCGATGAAGGAATGCGTGGCCAGGTTAAATGGTTAATGCCTCTATTAAACAATTATGGGCATTCCTTAAATATGCAGATGAAGCTTTCACAAATAAAGCAGGAAGCTTTGGTGCGTTATCAGATTCCAAGACCGAATCATGACCCATTAAAAAACTATTATTATCTGCAAGCTCAGCAATCATACGATGATTTAAATGATACCGACTCTACGATATCTGAGTTTTCTGTACACTATATAAATAAGAATATTGGTCAATGGCAACGTGATTATGGTTTAGTGCTACACCTTGAAGATTATGTGCAAGGTAGTGAAAGTGGTTTTGCAACCATAGTCGGTGCCGGATCTGCTTTTAATTATTACTCTGCACGCCCAAGAAAAGATCCTCGTAGTGGTAGCAGATATACCTTTAAATTTTTCGGTGCGCCAACCTTGGCAGGCTCTGATTATTCTTTTATTCAACTATATGGACAAGCTAAGTGGCTTTGGAGTCCGACAGACGATTCAAGACTGATACTTAGATTTGAAAAAGGGGTTAATCTTGGACCTGATGCGAAATCTGTACCTCCATCATATAGATTTTTTACTGGTGGTGATACTTCTGTTCGTGGCTTTGGCTATAAAACCATTGCAGATAAGCATGCTGACGGTAGCTTTAAGGGTGGACGTTATCTAACTACAGGTTCAATTGAAGTACAGGTTCCTGTAATGCAGGATCTTCGTGAGAATTTCTTTATCGATGCCGGTGAAGCCTCATACTCAAGTAAACTTGATGATGTTAGTGTGGGCGTTGGTACTGGTGTGAGATACGTATCTCCAGTAGGGCTTATTAAGGTGGACTTGGGGTTCGGAATTTCCCAAACTCATATTCCATTCCACCTCCACTTTGGTATTGGTCCGGATCTATAGAGGAAGAGGTCTAACATGGCAGAAAATAAAAAGTCTTTCAGTTGGCGTCCTCTTGCGAAAGCCGTCTGGAAAACAACTCGTATTGGCTTAAAGGTACTTATAGGTGGCACTTTAGTAGTTGCCACAGGTGCCTCTTTACTATTATTCACCACCAAAGGAAATCAAATAGCCTTTGACCTTGCAAAAGATAATGTTGAAGGACTTCAAGGTGAGATTGTCTCAGGTCATCTTGGTAAAGGTCTTACCATAGAAAATTTTGCACTCGCTATACCTGATACCATTACTGTCGAAGCTGATAAACTAGAACTTAGTTACGACATATTTTCACTCATACATAAAAATTTCGTAATTGAAGATCTTAAGGCAGAAAATATCCTACTTGTAATCGGCAATAAGCCCGATGAAATGCCTACCGTGCCAGATTTTTTGACTTCAAGATTGTATGAAGTAGCTTCTTTTATTCAAGAATCTGAAAAGAAGACTATGAAGAGAGTGCGAGAAAGCATTCCAGATCCAACAACAGATATTGCACCTAAGCCATCAAAGTCGACCCAGGAAGAAGTTACAGATGTTCCTGAAGAGGAAAGTAAGGATGAGTTTATTGAACTTCCGATAAAGATCGATTTAAAGAATCTCTCGGTCAAAAACTTCCTTATGCTTTCAGATGTCGTTGATGTTGCAGTTCAAAATTTGGATCTTACCGCCAACTACACCAAGGATCTTTTAACGGTCGATACTGCCAACTCTAGTTATATAGACGTACAACTTCATGATGAGAGAATGGAGGATAGTCCTCCTTCACCAGACGAACCTGAATTAAAAAATCCATTCGATCGTAAGGAAATTGAATCCCGCGTAGAAAAACTTCCGAAGGTATTTTTACCTCTTAAGATAATTGCAAAAGAGCTTAAGTTAAACTTCGTAAGATATCATCAGACTGTTTATGACACTGGAGTAATGACGGGATTTTTAGATGGTAGCTATATCGGTACTAAAATCAATGTCCGCTATTTCCAAGTAGATCATGAACTTGGTCATGCGTCTCTTACCGATAGCGAAATGGCGCTTCAAGATTACTACCCAATGAATGTTAATCTTAAAGGTTGGTCAGAAAATACCGAATACTTTGATTTCTTAGATCACCATACTCTTGATGCTAGTGGCGTGGGTGATTTAACAGATCTTAAAGTTTCCGCCACTATCAAAGGTATTATGGATATCGTGGCTAAAGGGCGCATTGGCTCTTTAACTCCTGCGTTACCTTTTGAGCTTACCCTAAATGGCAAAAATTTGGGTTGGCCAGTACTAAAGCCAGAATATAAGGTTAAGGATCTAAATGCGGAACTTTCAGGTTCTTTAAATAAAATTAATTCTGAGTTAGCAATAAAAGGCATCAATGCACTAACTTACCCAGAGCTTAATTTAACTAGTAAGCTCACCACAGATTTAGCTTCGGCAGATATCGAGAAACTCGATATCGTGTCTTCAGACAAAAAGACAGATCTTTCACTATTAGGGAAAGTATCTTGGGCTGATATCATTGGTTTTGACGGTGATATTAAAGCCAATCTTGGAAATCTAGCAGCTTTTGTACCTGATCTTACGGGCTCTCTTGCGCTTTCAGTAAAGCCAAAGGGAGAATACCATGAGGACGGCTCATGGAATGCTGATATCAATGATTTAGCTATAGCGGGTACATTACAAAATTATCCTTTAACCTTAAATGCTGAAAAACTTAGCTGTGATAGCAATTTTAATGGCGAGATTTCAAAGTTAAGTTTTGCAAATGCTTTGGTTAACACCTTAGATATTGATGGTGTTTTTGGAGACAAAATCGACACCAAAGCGAATATCAATCTTGCGGATTTAAGCCTTTTATATCCAAAACTTACTGGTAATTTGATAGGTGATATCAATGTCGGTGGCTCTTTAAAGGCACCAAATGCGAAGATCAATTTGGATTCAGTAGGTCTAACTTATGATGACCTTATTCTAAAAGATCTTATGCTGAAACTGGATGTTGCCTCTAAAGATGCAAAGGTTGAAAAGGCAGACCTTGCTCTTTACCTTCATGAATTTTATCAAGGGAAAAAGAAATTTACCGAATCTCTTTCTCTTAAGTTAAATGGTAGTGAAGAAAAACATAATCTTAGCCTTGAAGGCAGAACTTTAGCAGGGCGTTTAAAACTCAAGCTCGATGGTGGCCTTAAAAACGATCGCTCTATTTATGATGGAGAAATTAAAGAACTTAGCCTTCTAAGCCGAGAATTACAGTTGGTTTTAGCCTCTGTAATGCCAGTACATACTGTTTTGGCTCCTGAATTAGCCGTAAATGTTGGCAAACACGATTGGACTTTAAATAAAAACAAACTTGAAATTACCAATCTATTATGGAATCCGAAGAAGACTTATCTAAAACTTACAGCTCCAGAAGTAAAAGTGATGTCCTTTAAGGAATTCCTACCAAAAGAACTTAAATTACCGTTCTCTGTTGGATTAGATGCAGATATTGCCATCAATAACGGGGCTCCGAAGGGTAACCTTCATGTTCTGTCTCGTAATGGAAGTATTGAATACAATAAGAATACCATCGATTTTAAAGAGATCTCTTTAGCTGCAAACTTAGAGCCAAACTTTGTCGATGCCGATCTCATATTAAATTTAGGTACTGGTGGCCTTTTAAGAACAGATCTTAAAGTGTTAGATCCTGCTGGAAAGCAACCAAGCCTTGCAGGTAGCTACAATATTGATAACATCAACCTTGATTTTATTTCCAAATTTAGCCCGACAGTTACTTCTTCCAAAGGCTTTTTATCAGGGAAAGGTAACTTCACTGGCAATTTTGAGAATCCAGGTTTAACCGGTTATTTAGCGATTTCAGATATGGATATTGCCACGGCTATGGATATTGGCAATATTTCGGATATCAATACCAAAATCAATTTTTACGGTCAAAAAGCTGATCTAAATGGTGGTTTTACCCTTGGTGCTAAAAAAGGTAGTGTTAAGGGCGGACTTTCCTGGACGTCAGAATTTGATGCTACAGTAAAGCTTGCTACAGAAGAGCTCCCTGTAAATCTTATGGGGTATGGTACTGGTAAAATCAAACTCGATGTCGCAGGACATTTTAGTGATCGCATAAATGAGGTTACTGGCAATGTGTTAATTCCTTTCGCAAGAGTTAAGGTCAAGGATCTACCAGCCAGCTCTCAAGCAGCGTCTTCAGATGTTGTGGAATTAGAACGTACTACGGATGGAAAATTCGGCATCAAGCATAAGAGCGCATTACCTTTACGCCTTGATATGGGGGTAAGTCTAGGGCCTGATGTTAAGGTTACCGCTATGGGACTTAAGACCATGGTTACAGGAAATCTTGAACTTAAACAGCCTCCATATAGACAACTTACAATTACAGGTAAGATCAAACTTATTGATGGTATTTTCCATGCTTATGGTCAAGATCTCCAAATTGAAAAGGGACGTATTTCTTTTGTTGGTGATGCTGCAAATCCAAATCTTGATATTAGAGCAATTCGTACCCCACAATCCATGCAGAATGACAATGTTACTGTAGGTGTTTCAGTTACTGGAAATGCTTCTAAACCTCGTATATCTATATTTTCAAAGCCACAACTTTCTCAAAGTGAGGCTTTGTCATACCTGTTACGTGGTAAGGGCATGGACGCTAGCACTGCTAATAGTAGTGATATGAGTAACCAACTTCTTTTGGGGGTGGGGCTTATGCAAACTTCATCATTCATAAGCGATTTGGGAGAGAATCTTGGTCTTCAAGATGTCGCCTTAGACTCAAAGGGTGATGGTGATGAAACAGCAGTGGAAGTTTCTGCCTATATTATGCCAAAGGTCCAAGTAGCGTATGGTTATGGCATTTATAACGCAATGTCAGAATTCCGTTTACGTTATGAAATGTTCCCACGTTTCTATATTGAAGGTGTAAGCTCTGTTGAGCAAGCAGTAGATGCACTTTATAAGTTTGAATTTGATTTTTAAGAAAATATTGGGAATCTTACTTATAAAAGTGTGATATGTCTCAAGTTGTTTTATAATGCTCCCTATAGATTTAAGGAAATAGGGAACAGACATGAAACATCAAGAAAAAAGACGTCTTGACTATAGAGCACCGAAATTTTCAATTACAGATACAGAATTATTTTTTGATTTAGATTTAAAAAAGACCAAGGTGACCCAAAGAAGCCACCTTGTGCGTCTTACTGAAGATAAAAGTGCACCTCTAGTTTTAGATGGCGATTCTTTAAAACTTATTTCAGTTAAGGTAGATGGTCAAGATTGTTCCTTTGTAGAAACTCCTGATACTTTAACTATTTCTGATGTCGGTGATGAATTCCTTCTTGAAATTGTTACCGAAATTTTCCCTGAAGATAATACTGAACTTATGGGACTTTACGTTTCAGATGGTAAGTTCTGTACCCAAAATGAACCACAGGGGTTCCGTAGAATTACCTACTTCTTAGATCGTTCTGATGTTCTTGCTCGCTATACTACCCATATTTCAGCACCAGATGGGCTTTATCCATTTATGCTTTCAAATGGTAATTTGATTTCTGATGTTAAAGAAAATGGTATTCGTACTGTAACTTGGGAAGATCCGTTCCCGAAACCAAGCTATCTTTTTGCACTCGTAGCTGGTGATTTTGATGAATTAAAGAGAGAATTCACCACTAAAAGCGGTCGCAAGGTTGATGTAAGATTATATGTCGATAAAGGTCAAGCAAGCTATGGCACAGTAGCTATTGAATCAATTTTGAAGGCAATGGCTTGGGATGAAAAGCGTTTTGGTTTTGAGTATGACCTCGAACGCTTCAATGTAGTTTCAGTTGATTTCTTTAATGCGGGAGCCATGGAAAATAAGAGCCTTAATATCTTTAATTCCAAATATGTGCTCGTAAACCCAGAAAGTGCTACCGATACTGATTTTGAGAATGTACTTTCTGTTATTGGTCATGAATATTTCCATAATTGGACTGGGGATCGTATTACCGTTCAAGATTGGTTCCAATTAAGTCTTAAAGAAGGTTTAACTGTATTTCGCGATCAAGAGTTTTCTAGTGATCTTGGTTGTCGCCCAATTGAACGATTAAAGGCAATTAAGGTGATTAGAGGACCTCAGTTTGCCGAAGATGCAGGCCCAATGGCACATCCTATACGTCCTGATTACGTAATGGAAATGAACAATTTCTATTCTGTAACCGTTTATGATAAGGGTGCTGAAGTCATTCGTATGATCCATACCATTCTTGGAGAAGAAAAATTCCAAGAGGGCATGAAACTTTATGTGAAGCGTCATGATGGTAAAGCTGTGACCTGTGATGACTTTGTGAAAGCTATGCAGGATGCCTCTGGTATTAATTTGGAACGTTTTAAAAACTGGTATAGCCAATCAGGTACTCCTGTAGTTACAGCAGCAATGAAGTGGAATCAAGAAACTCAAACCTGCACTATCTATATTTCTCAAAAGACTCCAGAGACCCCACGTCAACCGGAAAAGAAACCATTTGTGATTCCAATTCAAATGTCTTTCTATGGCATAAATGGTAACGAAATTCCTTTGGTTCAAAATGGTAAGCCTGTTTCTAAGGTCCAGATCCTTGATACTGAATCTGCAGAGTGGGTATTTGAAAATGTTCCAGAAGCTCCGGTTCCAGCATTCCTAGAAAACTTCAGTGCTCCAGTACGTTTTGAGTATCCTTATTCAGAACAAGAACTGAGCGTACTTCTTAAGTATGCTAAAGATCCTGTAGCACGTTTTGATGCAGTGCAGATGTTGGTAAATAATTACTTCATAAAGAATGTCTGCAATTATGAAGTAAAATTAGATTTTTCTGAACCAACTTCGATTATTGATGCTTTTAAATACATTCTTTCTTCCGATATGGACAGAAGATTTAAGGCCTTTATCTTGACCTTACCATCAATAAACACCTTGATGGAAAACTTCCGTGTTATCAATATCGATGCGATAATAGCAGTAAGAGAGTTCCTTGTAGCTAAGATTGGAAGCGAACTTTCCCAAGAATTTGATGCTTGCTTTAAGATTCTTTCAGAAGAATACCATAAGCGTATTTCTACTAAGACTCCTTACGAAACTTCTGATGAACAAATGGGAGAACGTGCTCTTATTGGAGTAGTGCTTTCATATCTTGCAAGATCTCTTAAGAACAGGGATCTAGCAAAAGAAGCTTCAGAACTGGTTCTTGAACACTTTAAGCTCTCTGATAATATGACCGATACTTTAGCGGCTATGAATATCGCCGTTAATTTGGATCTCGTGTCTAAAGATGAAATATTGAAGGCCTTTGAAGAACGTTGGCAAAACAATCCTTTGGTATTTGATAATTACTTTAGGGCAGTTGCAATGGCCGAAAATCCAAATGTCTTGGAAAATGTTAAAAAGCTAATGTCTCATAAGTGTTTTGATATCGGAAATCCAAACCGCGTACGTGCACTTGTAGGCGCATTTGTGATGAATAATCCAAAATATTTCCATGCTCTTGATGGAAAAGGTTATGATTTCTTAATGGAGATTGTAACTAAGCTAAATAGTTCAAATCCACAAGTTGCTGCACGCCTAATGACACCACTTCTTATTATTGCAAGATTGGATGTAAAACGTCGTGAGATGATAAGAAAGCATTTTGAAAAACTTCTTGCTATGCCTAATTTGGCAACCGCCTTGTATGAACTTATCGATAAGTCTATGAGACAACTTAACTAGCAATTTTGCTTGGTATTGCTTTTAGATTTGATAAATGCTTTGGTACCATAATACCAACAATGGCATTAAGTTAAGAAAAAGGTGTTAATTAAACACCTTTTTTTCTTACTTTCGAACCATTGACACGTTATTTTTCTTGTTTAACAAGATAACCGCATAACCGCACCTATCGGTCTTGTACAGCTGATAGCTAAATGCTTCATGGAGGCATAAACCTCATTGAACATTTAAACAGAATTGTTAATGCTGAATACATTATTAGGATTAAGAATAATCTTTGGAAAGAACTACAAGATCTTCCAATGACAGATTTAGATACAACAATAACTATTAATCTATGTACCACGCAAACTAATGTTGATAAAAATAAATATGCAGAATGTAAGGCAAAATGGATTGCGGGACATGGAAAACATCGCAAGCTTTTGCATGCTATTTGGGATTTTGAATCGCCTTACAGCGTTACGATTCGCATAGTCAGATT
>CAVGFV010000147.1:4156-5655 GCA_963628765.1 Succinimonas sp. | reverse complement strand
TCAAAACTGATTAAGGAACCAAAACAAAAACGATAGAGAATTAGTAGAATATCCATCAGGAGAAAGCATATTGTATTCTTTAAAATCATTTAATGCGGATTGAGAGTTGTATTTTTTGATGGGAAGAATACCTGTGAGGTAAGCTAGTGCAAAGCATGCCTGTCCTTTTTTTGTTTTAAACAGGCCTCTCAAAAAATCAATATATGATTCCTGTAGTTCTGTGTCATGACGATAATCCCTATAGATCAAATCCCAGTCATCCATGATGAAAATAAATCTTTCTTTGGTCTGATCACATATTACCTTTAATGCTGATGACAGATTTTTTTTGCCTACTTTTCTGCTCTTACTGAGTAATTCTGCATAGCTTTTATTTTCTTTAAGTTCTTCGATTACTGAGTACTGTAGGTAATCAACAATCGTGGTAACACCTTTTATCTGCAAATCTTCGTCCTCAGTATAAGCAATATAATCATCTCTGATGGAGTTCATGTCGATGTATATTACATCATACTTGTTAAGGTGTTTTTCGTAAGTGTCTTTGTATTCCTCTTTTGTTATTTTGAGCTTATCAAAAATATTCTGTCCGGCATAAGCTTTTGAGTAATATGCCAAAAGCATGTCAGCTGTTACGGTTTTTCCGAATCTGCGGGGACTGGTAACAGCAAACTGACGCTTATTTTTATTGATATTTTCAGACATTATGGCAATAAAATCAGTCTTATCTACAAAAATATCCTCGTCTTTGAAAGCAACCAGATCAACAAAGGAATTGCCTCCAACAGGATTCAGAATATTGCCCATAACACCTAACATCTCCGAACTTCATGACATCCCCATTTTACCACAGCACGGAATTTTGGTCCGTGATATGCAATTGAACTTAAAAGGTACTGATGTCAAAACCTTACTTTCTGCCTCAAATTTAACGACTATAAGCGGATTATTCAACATTTATCTGACGTTTATCCGCAAAGTATTAAACTGATATACATTTTATGCCATCGATATTTATCTTCGATTAATCATTCTCTAAAACTTTTCGCTTTCGCATTCTCGTGCAGTCATCCCGTTTTATACCTTTCATGTGGATGAGCCTTATAATATTTCTTCTGAAATCAGGCGGTGAAAGCTCATGGGCAATTATCTCCGCTAGACGGTATGCCTCTGTAAATTGTGGCAAAACCGTAGTCTCTTCTTCGGACGGAGCACCAGACGCGCTTTTTCGTACATCTTGTGCGCAATTAACTACAGTGTAATCTGCTGTGCGGATACGGTGAAGTTCCCTTGATATAGTCGATTTGTTTCTGTTCAGCTGTCTTGCTATATCTCTCCCAGAATAAGCCTTACTGCGCAAAACAATTTCTCTTTCACGTTCAATAAGGGTAAGAGATGCATCTGTACTCATTGACCGATATCCTTTTGTTTGTAACAAATAAAATTTAGGGGACTTCTATAAATTAACTTTTTTGCGATGTCCCCATGTTAAAACACACAAA
>CAVGFV010000147.1:0-4146 GCA_963628765.1 Succinimonas sp. | reverse complement strand
CCTACACCATTTAATTTGGCGTTTTATCAAAAATATTTTTTTTATTTTGGTTAATTGGGAAACTTCCGACCTTCGTAAGTGGTTAAATAATGATTTTTATAATTCAGCGTTCTCTGATTCTGAAAAAAATCTTATAGCCAGCACAACTTTAGACAATGAAGACAACTATCAATATAACGTAACAGGTGGTAACACAACTCAAGATAAGATCTTTTGTCTAAGCCTTACTGAATGTTTGAAATATTTTGATAATGACAAGTCTCGTTCTTGCGCACCTTCAAAATATACCAAAGATCAAGGAGCTACTACTGACGATCTTGGCAATTGCTATTGGTGGTTACGTTCACCAGGACAAGAGTCTGGAAGTGTGGCAACAATAAGTCCAACCAGTGGCACAATACTTAATTCTGGAATGGGTTGTCACGAACAACATAATTCAGTAAGACCTGCGATGTGGATATCTATTTCAGATAAAGAGCTCCCAAACCTCGTATTTAGCGCTGATGAAAGCAAACTTAAAGAATTAAAAGAAAACAAAAAAACTCTAGAAACTAGAGTACAAAACAATATGGTTGAAAAACTGCCAATTTCTATATTTGGTTTATTCATCGTCATAATTGCTACCATTACTACAATTGCAATACTTATTTACGAAACCATATCATTAGTAAACAACCAGAAAGAAAATTTCTATAACAGCTATCGTCAAAATTATGATTACAACGATAATACGAGTAGCTATAGTAGGAGTAATACCTATAACAACAATAACTCATATCAAACCGATTACTCTAGTAGCAATAATAGCCAATCTGTAGATAACACTTGGTCAAATCAAAATTCTTGGCCAGAAAATAACACCAGTAGTTATGATTCTTCCTTGAGTCAAAACTATGATGAGTCACTGAAGTCAAACTACAACGGTGAGATGCTATCTGATTATTATGATATGCCTAAGTTTTCAGGTATCAAAGATTTACCATTTGACACTGCAGAATACAAACTGAAATCAATGTTAAATTTTGATGACGATGGTAGTGTTTCAGTTGTGTTAGGAAGGCTCTACTACAATGGAAAAAATAGTGTTAGAGATTTTTATAACGCCTTCCAAAACTATAAAGTAGCAGCCTTAAAAGGAAATGGACTAGGAATGTTCCTATATGCGCAAATGCTTTATAACGGCCAATACCAAAAAGACGATGACAATGCATTTTATTGGTATCTAAGATCTGCGGAAGCTAATAGTCCTGATGGTATAGAAGCAATGGGTATACTCTATCGTGATACTAAGATAGTTAAGCAAAATTTTGATCAAGCTTTCAATTATTTCAAACGGTGTGAATCTTTAAATAGCGGATCCTGCCTTTTTAATCTTGGTTTAGCATATGAGAATGGGCAAGGCACACCACAAAATTTACGTAAAGCTTGTGAACTTTTTGAAAAATCCACAAAGAAAGAATACAAACTCGCCTACGTTAAATATGGTGACTGCCTTCTTGCATCAAAAAATCATTACGATGCTCGTCGTGAATACGAAAAAGGGGCTCGTAGAAACGCCTCTCGAGCTATGTACCGCATGGGTATTACAAGCCTTTTAGGCTTGGGAACACCAGCCAATACTCAAGAAGCTATTGAATGGCTTGATAAAGCAGCGCCTAGGAACGGCAATGCAGCTGCTGCATTGGCTTTATATTTATTATGTTGACACATTTGGCCTCCAAAATACTCATTACGCCGACCAGTGGATAAATTACAGTATTAAAAGAGGTGGCCACTTTGGCTATTATCTGAAAGGATTAAGAAGTCATAGTGAATCAAAAAAAACACAAGCAATACAAAACTTTAAAAAAGCATTTTCCTTGGGAAGTTCTGAAGCTGCATTGATGTTAGCTGTACATGAAGCTAATATTGGCAACTACAATTCCGCTTATGGATATGTAGCTTATGGTTCGGATTGTGTTGTAGATTCTTCGTTATATAAGGATGTTACTGATAGGATTACTCAAAAAACAGGTAAATCAAAAGAAGAACAAGTTGAGTTGGGGAGAAGTTTTGCGAGCAAGCAAAGAAAATGCGTTTTAACTTTCTTTGAATAATGCCCATTTTTTGTCTAACTCAAGTGTTAAAGTCAAAATACCCATTTAAAGTTTATAGGCGTTTTAATGCTGAAATATTTTACTTTATTAATGGCTTTTAGTTATGCCTCTTGCTATGCCGACGACGGCGTATATATCGATGGCCAATTTCACTCCGTAAGGCCTGCAGGATCACAAGGTGTTTTCGTCGACGGTAAATTTCACAGCGTAAGACGTGCTGGCTCGCAAGGTGTATACGTTGACGGGAAGTTCCATAGCATAAGACCTTCTAGCTCTAATAGAGTTTTTGTTGATGGGAAATATCAAAATGTTCGTTAGTTAAGCGAGAAGATGGCAAATTACGTACAAAAGATATTAAACGAACATTAAAATTGACCTCAGTTACAAAAATTGAGCCAACAAGTTTCAAAATACACTTCGTCCACTACAAGAAATTTAGTGATTAACTTGATCGGTATCTTAGTCGGTATCCACCGTTCAAGTTAATTTTTAAACTTATACTTTTGGTTCCGACTATGTTGGCTTATCAGGAATTGTCATCTCGATTAAACCGTGCCTTAGTGCCGGATATAGATAATTCTGTCTGAAAGTAGGTCTATGAGATAGCCCTAGTCGATCCATTATTTCATTAGCTGAAAGGACATCTTTACCCATGGCATTTCTCAGTTTATTAAACAAAGGATCTATTTCCTCATTTCCTTTATCTTCTCCAACAACGGTGGTTTTTTGCAAAGTATCCTTAATCACCTCTAACAAAAATTCTACGAAAGTACTGCTATCAGCATCGCTATCCGACTTGCCTAGAGCGTTGTAGTATTCTTGTTGTCGCGTTCTTATAAGATCCTCAACAGGTAGCCAATAGAAAATTTCATTCCACTTACCAAGGAGAAGACTGTGCCATAATCTCCCCATGCGCCCATTTCCATCTGAAAAAGGGTGAATAAATTTGACCTCATAGTGAAAGATTGCACTTCTGATAAGTGGGTGGATATTAGATACTTTATACCAAGAAAATAGATCCTGAATTAATCCTGGAACCATATCTGCAGGAGGAGCTAAGTGAATAAGAGTTTCTCCATTAAAAACTCCAACATCATTGCTACGGAATCGACCATTTTCAGGAATGAGTTCATGCATCATGGATTTGTGGGCCAACAACATGTCATCGATAGAATATGGATCTAAATTCATTTCGTAAGTAGCGTTGGCGTTTATAACTTCTTTTATTTCCAAAGGAGAAGCAAGGATTCTCTTGCCTTCGATAATAGCGGTAACCTGTTCTAAAGAAAGTGAATTCTGTTCAATGGCCAATGAAGAGTGTATTGTTCTTATACGGTAGTCTTTTTTTAGATACAGAGGGAAGCTACCTTGAGACAAAATTCTGATCTGTCCTAATTGTTCACTTATTGTAAGCAACTAAATTTATGATCTTATCTGTATAGTGAAATTTAGGTTGGTACTTATTCACTATCCGCACTCCTATTTAGAACCATCTTTAGGGCTTGAACGTACGAACAGTTTACCACCTATATTCCTTTAAACGTAACTAAGAAGGACCTCAAAGTCTCCTATTATTGATTCTATAAAAACTTTAAGACATAAAAAAAGCCTTCGACTCGTCAAAGGCTTTTAGGTGTAGTCCGAAGACGGCCACCGCAATTCAGATACTAGTTTAGAAACCCACAAAAGATATGGCGAGAATTTTATTCTCAATTATTGAAGATCTGTAGTTTTCTCATGCTGGTTCTACAAGATGGTGGAGCCAGATACCCATCTATTAAATGGAATTCCTCAAAAACAATTTTCGCTCCTACTTCCATTAGCCCCATAAAGTAAACGTCATCCCCTTCTCCTAGCCACTTTTACTACCCAAAAATAATTTTTCAAAATCCTGTAACCTTCCCCATTTTGAAAACGTTATAGGAACAGACAAGGGAACAAAACAGTAATTTAGATTTGTTCTCCTCCCCGAACAAAAAACTTGTAACCTCCCCTTTTCTCAAACGTTATAAGTACAGACAAGGGAATAACACAGGAGATAAGATTATGG
>CAVGFV010000146.1:0-2065 GCA_963628765.1 Succinimonas sp. | reverse complement strand
ACACTATACATATATACAAGTACGTAATGATTATTATTTATATCTAAAAAGCAAGATATATGTTATATGACTAACTTGTGTTTGCTATTTTTAGTAAAATTTTAGTACATAATAAAGCAATTGTTCATTTTAGTTGAAGTTATTTTGTTTTAATTGAATAGTTATATTCCTGCATAAGAGTTTGAAATTTAAATACTTTATTAACAAAGCTTAAAGGGAATTTATATCAATTTTTTATTATTTATGTTTGGTATTTTTTGATAACTCCAGTTATTGCTGGATCATTAATAATTTTACAAAAGTAATAATTATTTTAATTTCTAAGTATTTAAAAATATCTAAAAGAATTTA
This sequence comes from Succinimonas sp., assembly GCA_963628765.1. Classification (GTDB taxonomy): domain Bacteria; phylum Pseudomonadota; class Gammaproteobacteria; order Enterobacterales; family Succinivibrionaceae; genus Succinimonas. The sequence goes on along the minus strand of CAVGFV010000146.1, from coordinate 1,714 downwards.
AAAAGAATATTTGGCAGGGGTTTGCTAATTAAATGGTGAAATAACTGAAGTAGTGAAAATTAAGTGGTCGGTGATGTAGGATTCGAACCTACGCCCCTCTGGTCCCAAACCAGATGCGCTACCGGACTGCGCTAATCACCGATATCTAGCTTAAATGTAGTGAGAACTAATGGTCGGTGATGTAGGATTCGAACCTACGCCCCTCTGGTCCCAAACCAGATGCGCTACCGGACTGCGCTAATCACCGATATCTAGCTTAAATGTAGTGAGAACTAATGGTCGGTGATGTAGGATTCGAACCTACGCCCCTCTGGTCCCAAACCAGATGCGCTACCGGACTGCGCTAATCACCGATATTTAGCTTAAAAGTAGTGAAAATCAAATGGTCGGTGATGTAGGATTCGAACCTACGACCCTCTGGTCCCAAACCAGATGCGCTACCGGACTGCGCTAATCACCGATATTTAACTTAAACAAAGTGAAACTCGACTGGTCGGTGATATAGGATTTGAACCTACGACCCCTTAGTCCCGAACCAAGTGCGCTACCAAACTGCGCTAATCACCGTCGGAATTTCAGTGGCTATTTTACGTTTTTAAGCCAACCTGTCAATATATTAAGAGAAATCTTTTTATCTTTTTACCTTAGAACTGCTATTTTTAAGTAGTTAGGCTGCTTTATTGAGCACTTTTTAACTTTTTTAGGGGATATGAAAGCATTTACACAAAAATAAACAATAGTTTTCATAAAAATGTGAAAGCTATGTCTTTTTATGCATTTTTTTTTGATCCGTTAATTTTTGGGATCATAATGCTGTTAAGCTAACAACTAGGACGTGACGGAATAAATAGAAGCAATGAAATTACCACTGCGTTCTTATCCTAAACGATTTTTTCGGTGTTAACTGTATAACTAAATAACTACAAGGAATTTATTATGGCTTCATTAAAAGGTACTCGCACTGAGAAAAATATTCTCACTGCTTTTGCTGGTGAATCTCAGGCTCGTAATCGTTACACTATGTTTGCTTCTGCTGCCAAAAAGGAAGGCTTGGAACTTGTTAGCGCAATTTTTACTGAAACCGCAGAACAAGAAAAAGAACACGCGAAGGTTTTATTTGGCTTACTTGAAGGTGGTGATGTGGAAATTATTGCAACTTTCCCTGCAGGAAAAGTTGGTACCACTCTAGAAAACCTTGAAGCAGCTGCTGCTGGCGAAAATGCTGAATGGACTGGCATGTATCCAGAATTTGCGAAGATTGCTAGAGAAGAAGGTTTCCCAGTAATTGCAGCAAGAATGGAAGCTATTGCTGTAGCAGAAAAGTGCCACGAAGAACGTTATAAAGCTTTACATAAGATTCTTTCAGAAGGTAATGCATTTAAGCGTGGTGATAAAGTGGTATGGCGTTGCCGTAACTGTGGCTATCTCCATGAGGGCACTGAGGCTCCAAAGGTTTGCCCAGCATGTGGTCACCCACAAGCTTATTTTGAAGTTTATACAACTTTGGCATAAGTTAGATGCTTTTAAGGTCTGTGCACTTAATGGTGTGAAATAGCCAAAAAGAATGAAATTAAAGCCTTTCACTTAAAAGTGAAGGGCTTTTTAGTTTTTATCTGGTTTGAGATTCTATTAAATTTTTATTTGATTCAAAAAAATTACGATAGTGTATAATATTTTGTGTAAACGATAGTTCCTAAGGTATGGAAAAAGGAAC
>CAVGFV010000145.1:0-23989 GCA_963628765.1 Succinimonas sp. | reverse complement strand
TCAAAACTGATTAAGGAACCAAAACAAAAACGATAGAGAATTAGTAGAATATCCACCTAGTGAAATATTTATGAATAGTGGTGCGTATATTACAAATAAGAACTTTTTTAGGAATTTTTAAAATGCCTTTTAAGCGTTAATTTCCGAAATTTCGGCACACGCCTTCATTAAAATATTGGTATTTTAACGAATTTTTCATGTATTTCCATAGTTTATGTCATAGGCTATGGAGATATTTTTTTATCTTTAAAAAATATTCAATATTATATTGACGATTACTGTTATAAATGGTAACATATAAATATCATTAAATAAATTAATATTTAATTACAATATCTTGGGTGTGGTCATGTCAAAAATATTACTGAATTTAAAAGAAATCCCCGTGCCTAGCGATGCTCATATTAATAAAAATGACAATCGTGTTTATGCATTAATTCCACCCCCATCTGGACTTGACTCGTTCTCTCTTTTTCTTATAAAAAATAGTGAAAAATCGACTTTTTAAGTCTGTATCCATCATATTTGACTAAATATCTAGAATCTTTTAACCAATTAGCATTTCGAAGAAAAGATAGTTTTCTAAAAGATAAATTTTGTAATTTTGCTATTCACATGAAAATTGTTTCAAAAGTTTTCATGGGCTAAGCTGATTATTAGCTTCTTATGATTCACAAAAACAGCAATGATTTTTTAAGGAAAATGTTTTTTCTGAAAACGTAGCCTATATAGTCTATAATTACAAGCATGCGCGCACCGTAACTATTTCGGTATTATGCCTAGCGCCGGCGATTTTATTGGAGTTAAAGTATCGATGTTGTCAGTTGACGAAGCTCTCGCAGAATTAACCCGCGGCTGTGAGACCGTAATTCCGCTAGAGGAACTGAAAGCAAAATTATCTCTTGGACGTCCGTTAAGAATTAAACTTGGCATGGATCCAACTGCACCTGATATCCACCTTGGACATACAGTTGTATTGAATAAATTAAAAACCTTTCAGGATCTTGGACACCAAGTTATCCTTTTGATTGGTGACTTTACAGCTTCTGTTGGTGATCCTACAGGTAAGAATGCTACTAGACCACCATTATCTAGAGAAAAGATCTTAGAAAACGCCAAAACTTATGCAGAGCAGGTTTTCAAGATTTTGGATCCAGCAAAAACCCAAATCGTTTACAACTCAGAATGGTTAGGTAATCTTGGCGCAGCAGGTATGTTAAAACTTGCCTCCCGCCAAACTGTTGCTCGTATGTTGGAACGAGATGATTTCAAAAAGAGATTTGAAGCAGGCCAATCTATAGCCATTCACGAATTTATTTATCCGCTACTTCAAGCTTGGGATTCTGTACAGCTTAAGGCTGACGTTGAAATGGGTGGTACCGATCAGCGTTTTAATCTTCTTATGGGACGCGAGCTCCAAAAAGAAGAAGGTATGGAACAACAAGTTGTAATGATGATGCCTCTTCTCGTTGGTCTTGACGGTGTTAAGAAGATGAGTAAGAGTGCTGGCAATTACATTGGTGTTCATGACTCTCCAAACGATATGTTTGGCAAGATTATGAGTATCAGCGATGATTTAATGTGGAACTACTATGAATTATTAAGTAGAAGAAGCCTTAAAGAAATCGAAGAATATAAGAAAGGCATTAAAGCAGGTACTGTAAACCCAAGAGACGTAAAGGTAGCTTTAGCTAAGGAAATTATTACCCGTTTCCATTCTGCTGAAGATGCTGACAAGGCAGAACAAGACTTTGTTGCGCGCTTCTCTAAGAATGCAATCCCTGATGAAATACCAGAAGTTACACTTAAGTGTGAAGACGGACTTACAACCATGCCAGTAGCTGCACTTCTTAAGAATGCTGGACTTGTATCATCAAATTCTGATGCAGTAAGAATGATCAAGCAGAATGCTGTTAAGTGTGATTCTAAGCCAATTACAGATCCTAAACTTCAGGTTGCACAGGGCTCTGCAGTTTGGCAAGTTGGTAAGAGACGCTTTGCAAAAGTAACTCTTGCGTAAATAGATGTAATTTATGCTTTAAAATAAGGAAAATTGCGGTGCAGCTTTCCTTATTTTTGTTTTTTGAGCTGTTAAAACCTTTTTTGTAAGCCTTTTCATGTTATATTTTGGTGTTCTTGAAATAAATTTTTTCAAGAATACGCAATTTGGCATTTATATTGCTAGATGTACTCATATATAGCCATCTGTCAAAAAACGAACGGAGAGCAGAGTATGAGTTCAGTTATTGATACAAGTTCACTTATTTCTGATATGAATTTAATGCGTCTCAAAGCAGGAAATGTCGGATTTCAGAACATTAATAACCTGCCTTCTAATACAGAAGGGGTTAAAGCTGCTGATTTCTCAAGCGCTCTTAAACAAGCTTTAGACGGGGTAAATGAATTACAGGTTACCTCTGATGCTGAAAAAGCTCGTTATGATATGGGAGATAGATCAGTGAGTCTTGCAGATGTAATGCTTCATTCCCAAAAGGCTTCTTTGGCTCTTGAAGCTACAGTGCAAGTTAGGAATAAAATGACAGAAGCTTATAGAACAATAATGCAAATGCAGTTCTAAAGCCTTTGTTACAAGGCCATTATTTGACGGGGTAATTACTATATGGCAAAAAATGAAGTTGCAGTTACCGATTCTGGTACAGATGGTCCGGATGATGTAAGTGTCAGTAAACCGTCACCTTTAAAAATGTTACAGAACGGCGACATAATGCGTTCTGTAATAATTATTTTGTGCTTAGCGATATTTTTAGTTGTTGGCTTGATCCTAATCTTTTGGGCTCGAGATCCATCAATGCGTCCTCTTGGCAATTATACTGAAAATGACGAATTAAACTCAGTAATTGCATACCTACAACAGCATGAATATGAATATAAGTTTTACGAACTTAAAGATGGTAAAAAGAATGCTATTTCAGTAACTGTCGATGACTATGATCGTATCGTTGAGGGACTCACAGTTGATGGAATTATTTCGGCATCTCCAAAAGATGGTTCTGAAATTCTGTTAGGTGATTCTAGTTTCGGTGTTAGCGCTAGAAAAGAAGAAGAAAGATTAAAATATGCTCGCGAACAACAAATTGCTAGCATGTTGGAAAATAACCGTAAGATTCAAGATGCAAAAGTACTTTTGGCCATTCCTCCAAGAAATGTTTTTACCAGAGAAGCTAAGCAGCCATCTGCTTCAGTTACTCTTAAAATTGCGGGTAGTGGTACTTTAACAGCTGGTGAAGTTGATGCTGTTGTCGACAGTGTGGCTTCTTCAGTACAAGGATTGGATCCTTCACGAGTAACTGTTATTGATCAAAATGGTCGCCTATTGAATTCAGGCTCTATGGATGCTGCATCACAAGCAATGCGTAGAGCAACTGAGCTTCAAAGCCAAAAAGAAGCTGCTTATAAGCATAAGATTGAAGAAATTTTGACACCTCTAGTAGGTTACGGGAATTTTACGCCGTTAGTTGCTGTAGCTCTTGATACTACAGAAGAAGAAAAAACCTCACAAACTTATAACAATACTCCGACAGTGCGTTCTGAACAGGTATCAGAGGATTTAAATAGCAAGAACACTCCATCTGGTGTTCCTGGCTCTGCAACTAATCAACCTCCTGCCAATGCTCAATTACCAGAAGCAAATCCTGGTAATGCAGCTGCTACAGGTGTGCGTACTAATGGTATCAGCATTAATGAACAGGGAAGCTCTCATAGAGAAGCTACAAGAAATTTTGAGCTTGATACAACAATTAGCCATACTCAAAAGAAGAGTGGTGGTTTAGAACGCCTCAGTGTTTCCGTTGCAGTTAATTACAAAGACGGAAAGGATAAAGATGGCAATCTTATAAAGGTACCTCGTACTAAGGAAGAGCTTGCTGTTATAACAGATTTGCTTCATAAAGGTTTAGGTATTGATGAAACTAGAGGCGATACTTTAGCTGTTCATACTGTTAAATTTTTTGAACAAGATGTTGGCGAAGCAATTGAAACACCTTTCTATGAAAAGCCATCATTCGATAAGATTATTAGAATAGTGATTTCAGCTCTGATTATTCTTGCAATCTTGATGTTTATTGTGCGTCCATTGGTAATGAATCTTATTTCTAGAAAGAATCCTGCAAATGCTCAAGAGGAAACTGATTTAGATGACAATATTGCCCTTGAAGGCGATGATGATCTCAACCTTCTTGTTAGAAATGACGATTCACCTGAAAATCTTTATAACATTAAGAATGGACAAATAGTATTACCAGATCTTCACAAAGATGAAGATCTTTTAAAAGCAGTGCGAGCTCTTGTTTCAAATGAACCTGATTTAGCAGCTCAAGTTGTTAAAGATTGGGTTAGTGGAAATGAGGTGAAATAAAAATGGCTGATACAGAATTAAGTGAAGAACAGCGTGCTCTCCTCGAAGGAATGACGGGCATTGATAAGGCTGCAGTGCTGATGCTGAGCCTTAATGAAGAGGATGCGGCATCAATATTTAGACATCTAGAGCCAAAACAGGTGCAGAGACTTGGTATGGCTATGGCCTCAATGACTGATTTTAGTAACGAAAAGGTATCAGCTGTTCATAGACTCTTTTTGGATGACATTCAGAAGTATTCTAACATTGGTATTGGATCTCAAGACTTCGTAAGAAAAGCTTTAACTGCAGCCTTAGGCGAAGATAAAGCAGGTAACCTGGTAGACCAGATTATTATGGGGTCTGGTGCACATGGTCTTGATTCCCTTAAATGGATGGATGCAAGACAGGTAGCTACTATTATTCAAAACGAGCACCCACAAATTCAAACTATTGTGCTTTCTTATTTGGAACCAGAACAAAGTGCTGAAATTCTAAGCCAGTTCCCAGAGCCAGTAAGATTGGACCTCATTATGCGTATTGCGAACTTGGAAGAAGTACAACCAGCGGCACTCCAAGAATTAAATGAAATTATGGAAAAGCAGTTTGCTGGTTCCGCAAGCGCGCAAGCAGCAAAGATGGGTGGTTTGAAGGCTGCGGCATCTATTATGAACTACTTAGATACTAACATCGAAGGTCAGTTGATGGATGCTATTAGAGACAACGATGAAGAAATGAGCCAACAAATTCAAGATTTAATGTTCGTGTTCGAAAATCTTATCGATGTCGATGATCGTGGTATTCAAACACTTCTACGTGAAGTTTCTGGTGACTTGCTACAGAAGGCTCTTAAAGGTTCTGATGATAATCTTAAAGAAAAGATCTTTAAGAATATGTCTAAGCGTGCAGCTGAGACCTTAAAAGAAGATTTACAGACCATGGGCCCTATGCGTCTTAGCGATGTTGAAGCCGCACAGAAGGAAATTCTTACCATCGCTCGTAGACTTGCAGATAGTGGTGAAATTGTTCTTGGTGTTGGTGGTGGAGACAATTTTGTTTAATAAAGTATGGCTGATAACACAAGTGCACAAAACGAACTAAAAGAAGAACCAGTTCAGGATTCTGACATAAGGAGTACCCCGTCAACCAATGCTTTGGGTTACGCCAGTGATTGGTATGAAAAGGGCTTAAAGGAAGCTGAAGAAGCTAAACGTGCCTCTTCTCTTGAAGAAGAAGTGCGCTCTCAGATGCCAACACTTGCAGAAATTGAAGAAATTCGCAAATCAGCCTATTCCGATGGTTTTCAAGAAGGCAAAACTCAAGGTTTTGAAAGTGGCAAAAAAGATGGCTTGGAGGCTGGTGTCAAAGAAGGCAAAGAAAGTGGCTACAAAGTTGGCTATGAAGAAGGCCTTAAAACTGCCCAATTAGAAGTGCAAAAACAAGCTCAACGTTTGGCATCATTTGCTAACCATCTTGTTAAACCTATTCAAGATTTAGATTCAGAAACAGCATCAGAACTTGTGTATTTAGCAAGTCGTCTTGCGAGAGCTTTTATTCGCCGAGATGTAGAGAAATCCCCGTCTTATATAGAAAGTGAAATAGCAGAGGCTTGCCGTTTATTGCCGGTAGCTTCAGGTACTGTTTCAATACGTCTGAATCCCGCATCGGTAGCTTTAATAAAAGATGCCATGGATACATCCAATATCAGGATAGTACCGGATCCTTCCATGCAACTCGGAGATTTACATGCTGATGTTGCAATGAGTAGCATTGAAATCAGTCTAGAGGAACGTATTGATAGCTTCCTTTCTGAGTTTTTAGCCTTGAATCGTGATCGTCGGAATGATGCGGTTGAAAATAGCCCGTGGACAGAAGATCATTCTTACGATGCCTTAGCTACAAATGAGGAAAAGCCAGCTACAGAAGAAAGTGCTACAGAACCGAATGTAGCCAAAGAAGCTCCCAAGACTGCTACGACACCAGAAGTAGCGTCAGAGCCAACAAAGTAACAATATGTTTTCAACAAATTCGCAATGGTAACGTATGAGTATTTTGGATAGCCTACAAAACTGTATTATTCCTGATGGGCCAGTACCTCCTCAGGTTTCAGGTAGACTTACGCGTGTCGTCGGGCTAACTCTCGAGGCCGTAGGTTGTAGAGCTGCCGTAGGTTCCATTTGTCGCATAGAAACCATAAATGGCACTTTGGATGCTGAAGTTGTAGGTTTTGCTGGTGAAAAACTCTATTTAATGCCATCAGAAGAACTTAAAGGGGTAGTTCCAGGAGCTTTAGTCACTCCAATTAGTGCTCAAAGCACTATTCCTTTTGGAATGTCTTTACTAGGGCGAGTAATTGACGGTATTGGGCAACCAATAGATGGTTTAGGACCAATAGTAAAGGATCGCCGGGAGACTTTTACTCCAACAAGAATGAATCCTTTAGCAAGAAAGCCTATCAAAGAACCAATGGATGTTGGCGTGCGAGCCATAAACGCAGTAATAACTGTTGGAAAAGGTCAAAGAATGGGGCTTTTTGCAGGTTCTGGTGTTGGTAAATCTGTTCTCCTAGGTATGATGACTAGAGGTTCTACCGCCGATGTTACTGTAGTAGGTCTTATTGGAGAACGTGGCCGAGAAGTTAAGGAATTTATTGAAGATATTCTTGGTCCTGAAGGTAGAGCAAGATCCGTTGTTGTTGCTGCCCCGGCGGATGCTTCTCCTTTGATGCGATTAAAAGGCTGTGAAACATCACTAGCTATTGCTGAGTATTTTAGAGATCGTGGTAAAAATGTCCTTCTCCTTATGGACTCACTTACTCGTTATGCCCAAGCGCAACGTGAAATAGCCTTAGCAATTGGTGAACCTCCTGCTACCAAAGGTTATCCACCATCAGTATTTGCTAGGTTACCAGCATTGGTAGAAAGAGCTGGTAATGGCTCTGAGAAACAGGGCTCAATAACAGCTTTCTTTACAGTTTTGACTGAAGGCGACGATTTACAAGATCCGATTGCGGATTCTGCGCGTGCTATTCTTGATGGACATATAGTGCTATCGAGAGCGCTAGCTGATAGTGGCCACTATCCTGCTATCGATGTAGAAAAATCAATTTCTCGTGTTATGCCATTTGTTACGACAGAAGAGCATATGAACATGGCGAGAGCGATTAAGCAATGCTATTCTCTTTATGAACAGAATAGAGATCTTATTGCCATTGGTGCTTATCAGGCAGGTGCCGATCCACGCATTGACCAAGCTATAAAAATGAAACCTTTAATTGATAGCTTTTTACAGCAAAAAATGCGAGAAGTTATTCCTTATAAAGATTCTGTGGAAGGGCTAAAGAAAGTTTGTCAGGTTCTTTTAAAAGGCTAAATACCAGTATTTAAGATAGCTACAAGATTTGGAGTTCTTAAAAGATGTCAGGTGCTTTGGAATTGCTTTATGACCGTCTTACTGAAAAGGAAGAAGAGGCTCGTAATGCTTATCTTGCAGCCATGGAATCTGAGAAAAACTTTAAACGCCAATTAGACGCTTTAAATCAATATCGTTCTATATATTCTTCAGAACTTGTAAATCGTGGCCTTCAAGGCCCTGTAGCCACATCAACATATGGTCACTATACTTCGTTTATCGGCAGACTTGATAAGATAAGCTCAGAACAGCTTTCTGGTCTTAGAAAAATTCAGGAAGAAATCAAGAAGAGACTGGAGTTTTATCAAGGCATTCAAGCTAAGCGTAAGGGAATAGAAAAGCTTCTTGAGAAAAGAAAACTTCAAAAGGCTATTCTTCAAGCAAAACAAGAACAAAAAATGAGTGACGATCTTTCGACAAATAGATACTTTCAAAATCAGCAGAAATCTTCTGAGGAGTAGGTTAGCCCTAATTTTTGTGATCACTCTGCTAAAATTACGAGTTTTATTATATTGGTCTATCACATGGCAAACAAATTGCATAACTAATAACAGTTGTTTCGTATGAGTCAAAAAACAGACTTAAGGAAATCAGTATGTTTGCAATTAACGCTAATAAAATTTCATCAGTAATTGATCTTGCAATGCCTGCTGCTAATACTGAATCATCAAGTAATGTGTCTTTCCGTGAGATGCTAAATGACGGTGATACAGCTAATGATGTGGCTGTTGCCGAATCTACCAATGCTAGTGGCAAAGATTTGCCAGTTCAAGATAATTATGTGTTAGTTTCTGATGTCAAAACCAATGCTGAAGCTACAATCGAAGCTTCTGAAAAGCAAGATGAAAATGATATCTATGAATTATCAGATGCTAATGATGACATGAGTCAAAAGCTTTATGATGTAGAGCTTACTGAAGGTGATTTTGAACTTGCTGATGACATTGATTTAATGGGCGAGGAACCAACCTATTTTTTTAATTTAAGTGCCGATGAAAATTGGCAGTTGCCTAATGGGGATGATGCTGTGGCAACAGAAGTACTAAATAATAAGATCCCTAATGATCTTCTTTCAGAAAATATGGAAGTATCTTCTGAAGAAAACTTATCTCTAGCTTCAATGGAAAGTGTAGCTACTGTAGCTGACGAATCTCTGACAGTAGCTAATAATGGTAGTGCTACGGAAGCAGAAGAAGCGAGTTTGCTTTCTAAAAACGCGAATGTAAACGAAACATTAGCTAGTGGTAAAGCTACAGGAAATAGTGCTCTTTCAGAAGAATTTCTTAATGATGTAGATGAAAGTAGTTTCGCTAAAGCAAGTAACGCTAATTTAGATACAGATACCCAAATTGATAGCGCTACAGATGATTTACCAAATGATCTCAAAAATTTAATTGGGAAAAATTCTTCTACAAAATTATCTGATGCCGAAACAACAAAAGAAAATGCACATATCTCCTTGAAATCCGAAAAGTTTAGCAAGGAACAAGCTTCTATTCTAAATAGTGTGAATGTTGAAAGTATTAAAAATACTAGCACTGGCTCTTTATCCAATGGCGCTGAATTTGAAGATCCAACTCTGCGTTCTAAACTCTTAGCTTCTGACTTGAGTACTGTGGATTTTTTAAGACTGCAAAAAGCCACTAGTACCAAGAATGTTAATTTGGCAGACAGTAAATCTTCTATTGATGAGGTTTCTGCTGATTTAAAAACTGATACAGAAGTAGATTTAGATCTTGCCCAAGATAGTGATACTTTACTTGATAACGAATTAACTAGCTCTTTAGAAAGCCATGATTTGGGAAGAGCAATGCAAGATTTAAATGGTAAAGCTTCAGAAAATTCCCAACTGCAACATACCCTAAACCATACAAGTGGTGCGGTTCATGAAGTAAATTCAGGAGCACAGGCTAATAGAATGTCTAACGCTTCTTTATTAAATGCAGAACGCTTTAATGCTATGCCAAATACACTAGTCTTTTCTAAAAATGCCGATGATAATGCAGTGGAAATCGAGCAAAAAGTATTGGCTATGGCAGCACGAAACCTTCGTAAAGTAGAAATTGCTTTAACACCTGAGACTTTAGGTCGTTTAAAGATTGAAATTTCAATGAATAACGAAGGTCATGCAAAGGTTCATTTTGTAACCGCAACTCAAGATGCCAAGGATCTTATTAGTCAAAGCCTTCCAAAATTAAAGGAATTGATGGAAAGCTCTGGAATATCCTTAGAAGATCAATCGGTAGAGCAAGGCATGTCTAATGAATCTCAAGGGCGTGATAGAACAGAGCAGGAATGGTCTGATATCATAAAAAGATATTCATCACACAGAAATGCAGATGAATGGCGAGATGCTCTTTTGGAAAATGATATGTTGAACTTACCTGAAGGTATAAAGAACATAGCTTCTAAAAATTCTTTTACAAAAATAGCTTCTGAAAAAGATGCCATCGATTATTTTATGTAAGTTTTTGAGTCTGATCTTCGGGATAAATTGACCTCTTCATAAGATAACATGTAAATTATTCACAATTTTGTTGAAATACTACAATTCTTATTCTTTTTCTAGATAAAATATCAGTAGTTTAAGAAAGAGGAATTTTATGGCTGACAATGGTAAACAGGATCAGAAATTAAAGCTTGATAATGAAAAAGGTCCTGGGAAAAAGAAATTTATTATAATTGGTGCGGCTGCATTACTTCTCATTATTATTGGAGTAGTGGCGTTTTTGTTTCTGAAAGGTGGTTCTGAAGAAGCTGCCCCAGAAAACGCTGAAACAACTGAAGCTACAGTGAATAAGGTTAAAGAAATTAATTACCTTGACCTAAAAAAGCCTTTTGTAATCCAGCTCAATTTAAAGCCAAGACATAGAATTATTCAGATTAAAGTTCAAGTTACCACAGCTTCTGTGGATGATTTGAATTTGGCTACTGTCCATGAACCGTTAATTAAAAATGCTATTAGCTCAACGTTATATAGCTATCAAACTGATCCAGAAATTTTTAATCAGATTGAAGGTAGAATTAAGGTAAAAGAAAGCTGTTTAAAGGCTGTTCAAGAAGCATTGATGGCTGAGACAGGCAAGCCTTTGGTAGATAGAGTACTTTTTACAGATTTTGTGATGCAGTAGGTGTGCAGAAGTGACTGATATATTAAGCCAAGACGAAATTGACGCTCTCCTGCATGGAGTAGATGATGTTCCTCAAGATGCTCCGAAAGATGAACAAGAAACAGCAGATGATGGCGTAGCGCGTTATGACTTTGCTGCGCAAGACCGTATTGTTCGTGGCCGTATGCCAACCTTGGAGTTGGTAAATGAAAGATTTGCCCGACATTTACGTATTTCGCTGTTTAATATGATGAGAAGAACAGCGGAGGTGTCAATTAACGGTGTACAGATGATCAAATTTGGAGAATATGTACATACGTTATTCGTTCCTACCAGCTTGAACATGGTGCATTTTAGACCTCTTAAAGGAACAGCTCTCATTACCATGGAAGCTAGGTTAGTCTTTATCCTGGTGGAAAACTTTTTCGGTGGAGATGGTAAGTATCATGCCAAAATAGAAGGGCGTGAATTTACTCCTACCGAACGCCGTATCATTCAGATGCTCATGAAAATAATCTTTGAAGATTATAAAGAAGCTTGGGCACCGGTAATGGATGTTGAATTTGAATACCTAGATAGTGAAGTAAACCCAGCAATGGCAAACATTGTCAGCCCAACAGAAGTAATTGTTATTAATTCCTTCCATATTGAACTTGATGGTGGTGGCGGTGACTTCCATATTGCTATGCCTTACTCAATGGTTGAACCTATCCGTGAACTTTTGGATGCTGGCGTACAGTCAGATAAAGGTGATACCGATATTCGATGGAGTAAAGCATTAAAAGAAGAAGTAATGGACGTACAAGTTGGACTTAAAGTTGAACTTCTTGAAACTCAAGTTTCTCTTAGGGATATTGAAAATTTCCATGCTGGTACCATCATTCCGATAAAAATGCCTGAACATACTTTAGTTTATGTTGAGGATCTACCTACTTACCACGCAAAATTGGGACGCACTAAAGAAAAAGTTGCAATCAAAATAACAGAGCAAATCAAACGTCCTGAATTTATGAAGAATGAACTCGCGTTAGTAAGAAGAAGACGTGGTTCAGACAGTGAAGAATAATTTTGTATTTTTATGGAGCTTATAAATGGCTGATGATATTGATGATGTATGGGCTCAGGCTCTTAAAGAACAACAGAATGCTAGTGGTGGAAATGGAACCGTGGAGCTTTCGGATCCAAATGATGCCAAAGCTGCCAAATTAGAAGAGTTCGATGTCAATGTTCAACCTCCACAAAAAACGGAAGAAGAAAGCAAACTAGATGCCATCATGGATATCCCTGTGACTATAACCATGGAGGTAGGGCGCTCTCAGATAAGTATTCGCAATTTATTGCAATTAAACCAGGGTTCTGTGGTGGAACTAGATCGTGTAGCCGGAGAACCTCTAGACGTTCTTGTTAACGGCACTTTGATTGCTCATGGCGAAGTTGTGGTAGTTAATGATAAATTTGGTATAAGACTTACCGACGTAATAAGCCAGATTGAACGTATTAAGAAACTTAAGTAATATTTATATGAAACACTTTCTCTTGGTAGTGGGTGCGATTCTGCTATTTATCATTGGTGGCAATAATGCATTTGCGCAAGATTTGTCACTTAACGCAGTAACTGTTACTACCAATGCTGATGGTAGTCAGCAGTATTCGTTAACATTGCAAATATTGCTGGTGATGACAGCATTGTCATTCCTACCAGCTGTGCTCATTATGATGACTAGTTTTACAAGAATTGTGGTAGTTCTTGCAATACTACGTCAAGCGTTGGGATTACAAACCACACCATCTAACCAAATCATAATTGGTTTAGCTCTCTTTTTGTCATTTTTTATTATGAGCCCGGTGCTAAATGAAATAAATGATAAAGCTTTGCAACCATATATGAATGATCAGATTACCGCAGTCCAAGCTTTTGAGAATGCCAAAGCCCCACTAAAAAGTTTTATGCTTTCTCAAACTAGACCAACTGATATTGCTACGTTTGCAGAATTTGCTGGTGAAAAGTATGAAACCAGTAATGACGTAACGATGAAGGTTTTAATACCATCATTTATGGTAAGTGAGCTTAAGACCGCTTTTCAAATGGGCTTTATGCTGTTTTTACCATTTCTAGTTATAGATCTGGTAGTAGCAAGTATTCTTATGGCTATGGGTATGATGATGTTGTCGCCAATGATTGTATCACTACCTTTTAAGATAATGCTTTTCGTGTTGGTTGATGGTTGGTCTTTAATAATGGGAAGCCTCGTTTCTAGCTTCGGGCTAGGAGGGTAAGATGGATCCAGAAGTATTTATCGATATTTTAAGAGAAGCTCTTCTTATTGTTACCATTCTTGTGGGAGCTGCTATAGTGCCGTCATTAGCGGTAGGCTTGATTGTTGCCGTCTTTCAAGCTGCAACATCGATAAATGAACAAACCTTAAGCTTCTTACCTCGTCTTCTTATCACGTTAGCTGCTTTAGGATTGGGGGCACATTGGGGGCTTGAAAAGCTAATGAGCTTTTTTAAGCATTTAGTCGAAATAATGCCTTCAGTGATAGGTTAATAAGGATTATGGGAGCACCTGCTTTTATACTCAGCGACGAGGCGTTGTTTTCATTTTTTGCGTCGCTGGTTCTGCCTTTTTTAAGAATATCTTCCTGCATTATGGCCATGTTCGCTTTAGGTGGCAGGAATATTCCCTCAATCGTAAAGTTAACTTTATCTATTTTATTAACAATTGCCTTTCTGCCAACAATACCAGAAGTTAAAAACGCTCCCGATCCTTTAAGCCCAGCATTTTTTGTTTTAGCGGGCTATCAAGTTATTATTGGTGTAATGATAGGCTATGTTACGCAATTCTTATCACAGATCTTTGTGGTAGCAGGTCAGGTTGTTGCTATGCAAACAGGTTTAGGCTTTGCGTCCTTAGTTGATCCTGTTTCTGGTGCTAATACTCCTGTAGTAGGTCAATTTTTTACGGTGCTTGCAACTATTCTGTTTTTCTGTGTTAATGGGCATTTAGTGCTTTTTAAATTGGTATGGATGAGTTTTACAACCTTACCTGTTGGCTTTGAAGGCTTTTTTGATTTACCATTTGTAGAAGTTGCCAAGTTTGGCTCCTTGATGTTTACGATGGCACTATCTTTATCTATTAGTTCCATATGTGCCATGCTACTTGTAAACTTCACATTTGGTGTTATGACTAGAGCTGCACCACAGCTTAATATTTTCAGTATGGGCTTTGCAGTCAGTTTATTGTGCGGAATGATTATATTAAGAATGGTCGTTTCTGGCTTTTCAAGGCATTATACAGAGGCTTTGAATAAAGTATTTGAGTTGGGATGTTCAGTGGTGAATACATCCTGTTCGGGTATTTTTTAACCTTAATTTTTTCAAAAATACTCAAAACAGCAATTTCTATAAGGTAAGTGTTTATTATGTCAGATAAAAAAATACCAGACTGCACTTGTCAGATAATTCACAAAGATGTCGTCGAAAATGTTAAAAACAATCTTATTACAGCTGACGATTATAATAATCTAGCATCATTGTTTAAGATGTTTAGTGATCCTTCAAGAGTAAAAATATTACATGTGCTAGAAAAACATGAACTTTGTGTTTGTGATTTGACTTTTTTATTGGGAATTACAAAATCTGCTGTATCACATCAATTAAGCTTACTAAAGATGGCTAATCTTGTTAAGTATCGTCGCGAAGGGCAGGTGGTTTATTATTCGCTTGCAGACGATCATGTAAAAACTCTTTTAGATATTGGCTTAGAACATCTTTTTGAAGATGCTTAGTTAATAAGTTATAGGTTTATATCAGCTTTGTCCCAATTTGTGAAAATTTGGGCAAAAAAGAAGCCGTGCTAGCACGGCTTAAAGGAGTATTATTATGTGCCTATAAAGAGCACTGAAGGCCTATCTATTAAACTAAATGCTTTCTCTGTTCTTCAGGTGATAAGGTGCTTAAATATGAAGGAGCTACATCAAGAACAGTAAGAGCACCTGACTTTCCTTCCTTATTAAGTCTATATGCTGCACGAGCGTAAGCAACAAGTACGCTACCTGTGAAAGCAGGGTTAGAATCCAACTTTAAACTAAATTCAATGATATTCTTATATTCGTAATCATAGCCAGTTGTGCCAGAACGAAGTACGAAGCCACCATGAGGAAGACCACTATGGTTCTTTTTTAACTCTTCTTCACTGATAAAATGTACGGTGGTGTCATAATCAGAGAAGTAGTTAGGCATAGTTTTAATTTCTTGTTCAATCTTTGCCTTATCAGCCCCTTCTTCAGCTACAACGAAGCATTCGCGAGTATGCTTTTGTCTTGTAGTAAGTTCTGGATTGCTACCTGATCTTACTGCCTCTAATGCTGATTCTACAGGTATTGTGTACTGACGACCATCTTTAACGCCTGCAATTCTTCTGATTGCATCAGAATGTCCCTGACTTACTCCCTTGCCCCAGAAAGTGTAGTCCTTACCATTTGGAAGAACAGCATTTGAATAGGCTCTGATGAGTGAGAATAAACCTGGATCCCAACCACAAGAAATAATAGAAATCTTGCCTGCTTTCTTAGCTGCAGCATCTATATTATCAAAATGTTCTGGGATTCTAGCATGGGTATCAAAGCTATCAATTACATTGAACCACTGTGAATAAACAGGAGTCTGTTTTGGTAGATCTGTCGCACTACCACCGCCGAGGATCATGACGTCAATTTTATCTTTCCACTGTTCAACATCCTTTACATTAACAACAGGAACACCTGGTGTTCTGATGGTAACGCTCTTTGGATCACGTCTTGTAAATACAGCGACGAGTTCCATATCTTCTGAATGTGAAATGGCGCTTTCTGCACCACGGCTGAGATTGCCGTAGCCTAAGATACCAACTCTAATAGTCATATAACGACTCCTCATATGGTAAACATTTTTGTTTAAATCTGTTTTTATTTTACTCTTAATCTTTTACGATAAAAAGAAAAAAATGTTAAAAAACACAAAAATGTTTAAATAATTCTGAAAAATACATGTGGTATTGTGGAAGATATGTGGAAAATTGTGTGTTTTTATCAAAAAATGCCTAAAAACAACCTCAAAGCCAAATAGTAAAATCATTTAATGTTGTTTTTGACAAAATCTTGTGCATATTTGGTATTGGATTTTTGGAAGTACAATTTTTCTTGAGTGTAATTCAAAAAAAAATCCTTTAACTAATTAGTTAAAGGATTTTAAAGGTATTATGTAAGCTCTTAATTAATTATGCGATAACAAGGCACATATTCCTCTTGAGATAGCAGGAATCTCTTTTGTTCGATAAATTCTGATAAAAGTTTATCCATGGCCTTCATAATATTTGGATCACCTTTTATTTCAAAAGATCCATTCTCTTTAATTTCGCGCATTCCTTCTTCTTTAACATTACCGGATACAATACCAGAAAAAGCCATTCTCAAATTAGAAGCCAAAATAGAAGGCTCTAGGTTTGGAAAGAGCTGCAAATTAGCCATGTTCTCATGGTTTACTACAAAATGTTCTTGTAGGTATTCTGGGACTTCAAGAGACCAGTTGTAGCAGTAGGCATCACTTGTCATGGTGCGGTGATCTTGCACCATTTCTAAGTCATCCTTAATAAGCTTAGCCACCTTTTCAGGATCGCCGATAATAATGTCGTAATATTTGCTTACACCTTCTCCAAGGACACTTTTAACGAAATTATCCAAAGATTCGAAATAATCTTTGCTTTCTTCTGGTCCAGTGAGAATTAAAGGTAATGGTTCATGTCTATTAGACTTTATAAGTTTCAAAGACAATAGAAACAGGAATTCCTCAGCAGTGCCTGGTCCGCCAGGGAAAACTATTATCGCATTACCAAAACGTACGAAAGCTTCTAATCTCTTTTCAATATCAGGGAGAATAACCAGTTCTTGTACTATTGGATTAGGTGGTTCTGCAGCTATTATTGATGGCTCAGTAAGTCCAATGAAGCGTCCTTGGTCATAATTTTGCAGAGCATATCCAAACATTGCTCCCTTCATAGGTGCTTCCATGACTCCAGGACCACAACCAGTGCAAATATCAATTTTTCTGAGTCCTAAGCGATAACCAACATCGTAGGCATAGTTGTATTCGACTTCACTTATAGCATGACCACCCCAACACACTACGGTGTTAGGTTTTTGACCTGGTTTCAATACACCAGCGTGTCTAAGCATGCCAAAAATATCATCAGTAATGATCTTCGATTTGGAGATGTTTTCAAAAACATGAATGCTTTGGCGAAGTTCTTTTAGCGCTGAAAATTGAACAATATCTCGTAAAACTGTATAAAGATTAACTTGAATATTGTTGATGATATTTCCATCAACAAAGGCTGATTGCGGAGGATTGATGAGCTCTAATTTAACCCCGCGTTCATTTTGGATGACATTGATTTCAAAATCTTCAAATCGATCCAAAAGTTTTTTCGAATTATCTGTTTTGACCCCTGTGTTTAAAACTGCTAAGGAGCAGTTCCTATACAGATCATATAATTCCCCACTAGAAAAACGTGACAGGCTTTCTGCTTCTAACTGGGAAAGTAGGGCTAAATCATCTATTGGCTGAACTACAGATATCATATATGGTACCTCTAGATAACGATTAATTGTGATCTCATAACATCACTGTTTTCATCAGCGTTGACAACTGCCTTGAATTCTTTTTTCTTCTGTTCAAGAATTGCTGACATTTCATTAAGTAGTTTACCAGGGCTGACTTTTTCAGTAACCATTTTAGTTACTATAGAGATAGTTACAGGCACTTTTTCATTCTTATAATGAAACGGAATAGCCTTAACTGCAGCTATGAGTTTAGAAGCTAGGATCTTGATATTCTCAGGATCACTAGTGTAAATAATGATGGCAAAGAAATCTGAACCAAGTCTAGATACAAAGTCTGTTTCTCTTACAGTGTGTCTTAATGTTAGTCCTAGTACCTTAAGTATTTTGTCTCCGACATAATCGCCGTATTTCTGATTTATAATTTGGAAGCCATCAATATCAGCAAGAATGACACCAAGTTCTGGATATTCTGGATTTCCAATCTTTAATAAATCATGTTCATATCTCTGATCGAAACTGAACCTATTGTTAAGTCCAGTGAGAACGTCAACCTTGCTCTTGTTTGAAGTATTCTTGATATCGCTTTGGAATTCAGATGCTTGCTTTTTAATGCTGGTTATTTTATTTTCAATGCATCCTAAATCTTCAATTAATTTGTCATGTAAATCTAAGAAACTATCCCTTGTTTTGATAAGTTTTGATAAGTTATCAAGCTTATCGTGAAGTATCTTGGTTACTTCGTGGGTATACTTTGTAGCTATATAATCACTAATTTCTGACAACTCAGTACTAAATTGGGTGTTATTTTCACGAGCAGCTAGCTGAACAGAGCGATTGCTTTCAAGACTTGAAGAAAGTTGATCCTGAATAGTGTTGATGTGTTCGTTTAAATTACTGAAGAAGGTTACGGCGTAATCTCTTTCAGAATTGAATCCTTTTATTACGATAGACATAATGTGTCTGAATAATTCAAGAACATCGCTATAAGTAATAATATTATTTTTATCTTGAAGAATAGCTATATAACGTTGGAGTTCGTTATTTAACTCACTTGGAAGTTCAATGCCTGTAATTACAGATTGTAATCCGGTCTTATGCTGTGGCGGAATAGCCATAGTTGCATCTTTTGAAAGAACATTTTTATAGTGTTCGAGAGACTTTAATGCTGAATCAAAGGTAAGAAGAACGCGAACGGTGATCTTATTTTTTTGCCCCTCTTTTTCTGAATTAATCTGCTCAGCTTTTTCTTTAAAACTTTGCGGTAAAACGTTTGAGCTTTTTATAGACTCAGGAATATTTTGTAGATATTCAGAAATTTTTGTATTGAAGGTATTTATTACCATCGCTTGTTCATGCAAGCTTTTTTGGAGTGAAAGTACACCATCTAACTGATCATAGAGGGGACGATCAGTATCAATACTGTCTAAAGTATTCTTCAGTTTAGCATTGAATTCATTGTCATAACCCCAAAAGATCTCGGTGATTTGCGAAACAAGAACCAAGGCGCATTCGCGTTCTTTTCTGCCATTTTTTCTTAGTTCACTAAGTTCCTTCTCTAGTTCGAGAATTCTTTGTTCTAAAGATAATGAAACGTTGCGTTTTGAATCCATAACAGTACTTCTTTAAATTAGGATAATATGGCAGTGCCTATTATTTTTATGTTTAGTGCTTGCGATACTACAATTTAAAACAATCTCCCGACGGTTTATTCTATAATTTGCCAAATTTAATATCCTGCTTAATCTTCACATATTTTTCAAAAAAGACAGCTCCCAAAATGTTTAATGTACCAATTTTGTTAAATTTTTGATCTTGAACTGTAACTGGGTTAGGAGTTGTTTTTTATCACTCGTGGTTTTGGTGTAGTGAATGACTGTAAAAATATCCACAATCTCTTTAAAAGATTGGCGAATATTTTCATCAGAAATTTTTTCCAAAGCTTTTTCAGGTGTTTCGTAGGCATCTGAGATAATTGATTTTTTCTTTAAAAAATTAATCAACTTTCTAAAAGCTATAAGTTCTGGAGCGAGCTTCTCTTTCTTTTTCGAGAAAATTCCGATAGCAATTGAAACTAAATAAACAACAACTCCTAATGCAAAAATTATCAGTATGGTAACAATACTGTTTTTAAAGAGTCCTTGTTGAGAGTCCTTGTCGAAGTTCAAAATGAATCTACTCCAAGAATATTCAAGTTTTTCGTAAAAATTCCTCATAGCTGCCATAAAGGAATCATTTTGTAGAGAAAACTCTGGATATGTGTTTAAAGCTGAGATATTGCCAGCT
The DNA here is from genome assembly GCA_963628765.1 of Succinimonas sp. Lineage (GTDB taxonomy): Bacteria > Pseudomonadota > Gammaproteobacteria > Enterobacterales > Succinivibrionaceae > Succinimonas. The sequence goes on along the minus strand of CAVGFV010000145.1, from coordinate 4,232 downwards.
GTAGCGAGACCTGGTGAAACAAGGTTAGTAGGGTCGTAAGAAATCCATTGTCCGTCAATAAAGGCTTCTACCCAAGCATGGGCATCATATTCTCTTAATACAACATATTTCTGACCTTCAGGAATAGTGCCAGCTAAATACCCCGAAACAATTCTACTTGGGATTCCTGCCATTCTCAGCATATTAGCCATAGCATTGGCAAAATGTGCACAGAATCCCTTCTTCTTAACGAATAAGAGATCATCTATTTCATCTATAGCCATAACTCCAGGAGTTAAGCTATAGGTTAGATCATGATTAAAGTAAACAAAAATTGCATTAGCCTTATCTATTTCGGATCCTTTATCCGAGGTAAGTTCTTGGACAAGTTTTTGAGTTTGTTTATTTCTATATTTATCAAAGCTCAATAATTCGTTTTTATTTTGAAGTACTGTTTTTTTAGGCTCGTAATCCGGATGATATGTAAAGTGATGTAGTACTCTCGAACTTATAGGTGATGAAAGTATGTACGTGTCATCTTTTTGATAGTAAATGCCGTGATCACTAGTGGATGAATACATTAGTGTTGGCATAAATAGAGTGTTTGTAGGCTCCATTAACATATCATAGGATACGCCGTTGCTACCAAAAGGTTTGTCTTTTTGGTTATGTCCATATTTCCATCTAACGAGACGCCACTGATATGATTCTAACTCAGGTGAAATCAGCCATTTATCTGCAATTTGACGAGAATAAGTTATTGCTCTGAAATACCTTGTCTTTGGAATCTCCCCTTGGAATTCTACGTGCGCTACTAACTTGTCAGATCTTGATATGGATTCAATGTTACTTACGGAGAATTCTTTTGTAATTCCTGAAATTGCCTGCTTTTCATTGCCTGGCATATACCAAAAAGCACCAAAACGAGGGAATACAAGGAATAGGGTTATGGTAAGAGGAATTGCTGGCAAAATTACCTTTGATAATAAAGCGATATCGTTGTGGTTATTATCTCGGTGGGTAACAGCCAGGAATGCCCAAACAATCATCACACAAATACAAATCAAGTATATAGCAATATAAGATTCATAATGGAATATGAGGGGGAGTATGGACATAAAAATTAAGGAAATAATTTGAACGTAAGAATCTCTTTCGTTTATATATTCCAAAAATTTTAAAGCGCACCCCATGACGAGAAGGTTCATTGCAGCAATACCGATTTGCCTATCAATAACACCTTCAATTATTAAGCAAATTAAACCTACTACCGATATTATCCTTATCGTAGTTCTTTTTGGTTGCTTTAAGAGGTTTTTAGTAAATGCAATTCTTAAAGAAATGGATACTATTGAAAGCAACATAACCGATATGTAAAGTTTTCCTAAACATAACAGCGTTGAGATGATAAATATCAACCCTAAGAGGATTAAAGCCTTGTTAGAAAGAAGCATAGTTAATACACTCCTTCAGGAAGTAGTGCTAGTTGTTCAAGAAGTTTTTTGGTGTATTTTCTACCAGTATTAGGCGATTCATATATCCCAAAAGCATAAAAACCGAATCTCTGTTCTTTTTTAGCAAGATCAAGAATTATCCAAGTCATCTTGCTGATTTGTTCTTCATAGGTGCCTGACTTTATGCTTTGATTAGTCAGGTAAAGATCAATATTTTGATCGTCTGAAAAATCTTTAATCATAAGACCGCGACTGCGAGCTAGCTGCTTCCAATCAATGAGGTTTATTGGATCCCCTTCATGGTAAGGTTTTATGCCAGTTATCTCATCTTTACCTTTTATTTGAGTAGGGGCTTTTTGGACGAATTTGTCATCTTTATGTGCGCGTATGCCAGTCATTGTCTTTTCTGGCATTTTGTCTAACACATATTCACAGCTTATCTTGCTTGGAAGTATTAGAAGTTCATCATTTGCGTTGATATAGGAAAAGATGTTAACCAATCCTAGAGGCCAAGATGAACTTATAGATAACAACGGGACCTTAAACCATCCTCTTTTTTGAGGTAAAAAGTTAAGCTGCTGTACCATACCGTTATTAACATCGGGAATAAATAAGCTTGCACTACCTTTAGATGATATCCTTAAAGATTTTACTGTGCGTTCTTTGTCTTTAAAGGTTAATAATATTGGCACCGGAGCATTTTCTTTGGCGTGAATATAATTCTCGTTTTCGAGGAGTTCTAATTTAAGTTCCTTAATATTAAAGAAACCGTAGATGATGCTTGCGAGAAAAACAGATATTAGGAAAAACGCTAATATAAGTACAAGGTTGTTTTCGTAGTTGATACCAAAGGCCAAAAGGGCCAATATGACCATCATAAACATCCAACCGTTTTTATTTGGCCATATATAGATAGTATGTAAACCTAGTTCCTTGCCTATTTCTGATGAAAAGCGTACACGCAGTTTTTCACGCCAGGTCATGAAGTTCATCTCCATCAAACAACAGGATTTACGTTGTTAAGTATACGTGTGCTGTATGCTGCTGATTCTAAAGAGGCAATATTACCTTTTCTTAGACGGTGTTCTGCTACGAATGGGAAGATTTCTTGAACATCGTTAGGAGTCACGTAATCTTTGTCTTTTACGAAACAATAAGCTTTTGCAGCGGCAAGAATAGCTAAAGAAGCTCTAGGTGAAAGAGGGTTAGGAATAGATGAATCTGTTCTGCTAGCAATACACAAATCTGCAATATAGCTATAAACAGGATCTGATACAAAAACTTGGCTGGCCAATTTTTGCATTTCTATAATTCCCTTAGCATCGGTGAGTTGATCTAGCTTTGCATCTTTGTTTTCATGTTTTAGGATGCGAATCTCTTGTTCTTTAGATGGGAATCCTAGGGAAATACGCATGGTAAAACGGTCTAATTGTGATTCCGGAAGAGGGAATGTACCCGCTTGATCCAAAGGGTTTTGAGTAGCTATTACGAAAAAAGGTTCTTCAAGTTTCCAGGTGTTTTTTTCATATGAAACTTGGTGCTCAGCCATAACTTCTAGGAGGGCGCTTTGGGTTCTTGGGGATCCTCTATTTATTTCGTCTGCAAGAAGCATGTTTGTGAATACAGGACCTTTACGAAATTCGAATTCATGAGTTTTTTCATTGTAAATACTAGTTCCGAGCAGATCGCCTGGGAGCATATCTGAAGTGAACTGTACTCTCTTACTAGACAATCCCAAAACAGATGACATTGCACGTGCTAGTGTTGTTTTTCCCATACCTGGTAAATCTTCTAAAAGTAGGTGACCACCTGACAAAATACAACTTAAAGCAAGAGTGATTTGTTCCTTTTTATCAAGAATAACTGTGTTTAAGCTGGTTAAAATATCCTGGCATAGTGACATATAAGTATCTCTAAAAACTATTTTTAAAACAGGTAAAAGCTCATTGTTAAGAATTTCTTGGCTAAATTATCAGAAACAATGAATAAGCTTATTGGCGTATTTATTAAGTAATCAAGTTATAAACTTGAGAAATAACCACATATAGGTTCAGCTATTTCAATATAAATGTAATTTACACATTGTTAAATATATTTAACCGTTTTTTGAGTTATAAGGTATTTTTTTGTAATTGGTAGATAATATTTTGTGAAAACGCTGAAAACAATTTTTTATTAGAATTTTACAAACAAGAAAAGCCGGTTTTCCCGGCATTTTTTAAGAAAGAACTTAACAAGTATTTTACTCGTTATCGTCTTGAGGTTTTGGAGAATCTTCTTCTGCTACAGTTATTCTAGAAGCATGTAATCCCTTTTCGCCTCTTTCAAGTTCATAATTAACAGCCTGGCCTGGTCTTAATGTTTTGTAGCCATCCATGTCAATAGCAGAAAAATGAACAAACACTTCTTCGCTACCATCATCTGGACATATGAAACCATAACCTTTAGCGTTGTTAAACCACTTTACAGTACCCTTAGCCATAGCTGAAACTCCTATAATACGCATTGCTGCGGTACAATCTTACTGTAAAAATTTCTGAACTTGGAATATCTCTACAGTTTCCTTTTGGTTACCATTATAAAACGAAGGGAGAAAAAAATATTGTTTATCTTTTATATAAAACATGATTTTTTTCAAATTTTTTATATGATTGCCTATTGTTATATTACGTATTGTCTTACTTCTTCATTATTGGAAATACATTTTTTTAAGTAATTTAGGTTCTTTGAATGAAGAAGCTCCGCCCGTCTTTAGACTTTCTCACTATTAATCTTTAGCTTTCAAAATTTCAAAATCCC
>CAVGFV010000144.1:0-5721 GCA_963628765.1 Succinimonas sp. | reverse complement strand
GTGTGTTTTAACATTGGGACATCGCAAAAAAGTTAATTTATAGAAGTCCCCTTCATAACATGTTAGAAAATAATTCAGAACTTTAGTGTAACTTTCTAGTAACTCTTACATGCGTTCGTAATAATGGATTAACATTACAAAACGTAAGAACCGTATTGAGGCAATTTAAATGAAAAACATTCTCGTAGTATCTGGCCATCCTAATTTTAAAGATTCTCTTGCAAACAAGACTATTATTGAAAATTTCAAAAAACTTGCACCTGAAGCAGTAATTGATGATCTTTCACTCGTGAACAACGGCGAATTCGATATTGCTAAAGAGCAAGCAAAGCTTGTTGCAGCAGATGTGGTAATTTTCCAATACCCTGTTTACTGGTACTCTTTTCCTGCATTACTAAAGAAATGGCAAGATGACGTTTATACCCATGGCTTTGCTTATGGTTCTACTGGTAATGCTCTTCGTGGCAAAAAGGTGCTATTTTCTTTCACTGCCGGTGCTCCTGACGAAGCGTATCACAAATCATTAGGTGCCCAAATTGACATGGAAGACCTTTTAATTTCTCATGTAGCTTCTGCTAATATGGTTGGTATGGAAGTCTTAGCTCCTGTTTACAGTTGTGGCATGCTTTATATCCCTGGCGTATCTTCTGAAGAAGATAAAAAGAATGTTATTGCTAAGGCTGAAAAGCACGCAGAAAGATTGTTTAACGCTGTTAAAGATCTGTAATAAAGAAATATCTAAAAACACAACAAGATTTTTAACATTCTAAAACTCCAATAGAGTTATTATTTGCACAAGTAGCATCAAAGGTAAACTTCTAAAATCAATGGAGCTACTTTCTAAAACTATCACAAAAATATTGGCAAATACCTACTGTGTTTACAGGGCGACCATTTCTTTTCAAAAAATTTCTCTACCTAGGTTAAAAACAGTAACTTACCGTTAAAACGTGCTTTATATCAAATTACGATTTTGCATCCCTCCCTTTATTTGACATGTCGCATATTTCACTAGTTAAAAGCATTAACTTAAAGGATTTATCGCACAAAATAAGCCGTAGATTAAGTTTTAGAGGGAATTAAAGATAAATTGCTCGTACCTTCTAAATAGAATGACTTTCAGGATTTACCTAGAATTGTAAAAAATCTCTTTTTTCACTGTAACCTTTAAGCCATATATTCGTTATAAAACTAGAACAGTAATGTTCATAAAGCAGTAATGTTAAATATAGGAGCAGGTACTAAAAGTACTTTGTTAAATACATGAAAAGATTAACTGTAATTTCAGCACTCATTCTTATGTTACCTTCAATCTACGGCTGTGAAATCATGTCCGAAGATGAATGTCGCCAAGCTAATTGGTACGAACAAGGTTATATCGATGGTACTCAAGGTCAATCTTCTGCTGTGTTAAAAGATTACCAAAAAGCCTGCTCTAAATACGTTAATGTGGACCAAGTTCAATACATGTCAGGTCGTAGAGAAGGTGCGGAAATCTACTGTAATCCTAATCGTGCATTCTCCTTAGGAGCCAACGGCACTGCACTTACAGATGTCTGTCGTGGTACAAAGAATGAAAGGGAATTTAACAACCTTTATAACCGCGGTCGTGTGGTATACAGCGCTAAGACCCAGGTAGATACCATTGATTCAAAGATAGCCATGTTAGGACAGTACCTTAATGATGACCGTTTCTATGGTATGTCACCTAAGATCAGAGCCGATATCGACTATCTTGAAGACCTACGTAGAAAAGCTGCCTACCAGTACAGTACTGTTCAAGCACAAGCCCAACAAGGCGACATAACTATTTATGACTATACTGCTGGAATTTATAGAATGCCTTATCCAAAAGTATTCGATGAATTAAATATGGCTAACGATAATATTCAACGTGCAGAATATGAAAGAAACAGAATACGTAGCAGAATGGATTCAGAATATCGTTGTATGAAAAACACTGATGATCCTGATAGATACTCAAAGTGCCAGTGGAGATACCAATGCTGGCAAACAGCAGAATATGAACTTCAGAATCATCTTTATCACTACCTAAGAGGCTATAACCTTGATCATACAGAGTATTTTGATTCACATTCTAGAAAGTGCAACTAATAACCTAGAGATAAAGGAAATCTTGTAACAAAGACTTGTTTGTCTCGAAATGACACCCATCATTAATTGATAAACATTGGGTGTCACCAATGAAATTTTTGTAATTACGAGGACATGAATATGGCTACAGCATACACCTCAACAAACCGTAACGCGGAAATTAAAATTGGCAACAAAGGCCCTTTCATTGTTACCAAAGTAACATACATAGAGGATTTCAGTGTTGGGGCAAAAATGGAAATAGATTTTGCCGCTGATGCTTCATTCGATCAATCGGACATGGGGCAACAAGTTATTGTTAATCATACTACAGCAAGCAATGAAAAAGTAAACTTCTGCCTAATCTCATCAAGTTTAGATGCACAAGGATATAGCCAAGAAAAGAAATTAGGTTTCTATAAGCTTACCGCTGAAGATCCTTTATCTCTTTTAAAGCATACCAAGGACAGTAGAGTTTTCCAGAAAAAATCTACCAAAGAAATTATTGAAACCATCTTCTCTGAAGCAGGACTTAAGAAGTATCTCAAAATCTCTGCCGGTGGCGAAGGCAAAAAACAAGATTTTCGTTTGCAATTTCAAGAAACTGGCTACGACTTTATCAGAAGACTTTGCTCTGAAGAAGGTTGGCATTTCTACTGCACTCATAAAAATGCAGTACAGCTCGTAATAACTGATAAAAGTCAATCTTATGACAAGTTCAGTGGTGGGGATATTTCATTCCTTAACCCAACCAAGGATATTCCATTCGTGCTTACCTCTTGGGAAAATATTCTCAGCCTCGGCACTGGCAATGTTAATTTAAGAGGTTTCTCATTCAAAAATGCACAAACCTTTGACAATACTTCTAAGTCATCTATATCTGATGCCTTAAAACTCAGTATTTTTGATAACGGTATTGGTGCTCAAGATAAAGCAGAGATATCTGGAATCACTGATGCAGTACAAAAAGGTTTTGACTTTAAGAAGCAAAGCTGCGTTGCGAGAACTGCAATTGAAACACTTACCACTGGAATGAAGTTTAACTTCAAGAATCATCCTGAAAAGTCATTTAACCAAGAATATTTGATTATTGGCATTAGACACTATTTGATTGCTAATGAATCAGGCCAGGATAATGGCTATCATAATGAAATCGTTTGTGTGCCTTCAAAGGTAGCCTTCGCCCCAACTTATTTACCAAAGCCACAGTTCTTTGGCACTCTTACCGCGACTGTTACTGGCCCTTCTGATAGTGAAATTCACACCGATGGTAAAGGTAACATCAGAGTACTCTTACACTTTGACCGCGAAGGAAAAGAAGATGAAAATTCATCTGTATGGATTCCTGTAGCGCAAAGCTTTACTGGTAATGGTTTTGGCAGTCTTGTCCTTCCAAGAGTAGGTACAACCGTTGTAATTACCTTTATGAATGGTAACATCGATACCCCTCTTGTGATTTCATCAGTCTACAATGAAAAGCAAAAGCTTCCTTTCTCAAAGGCAAGCCAGCTGGGCATCAAGACTCATAGCCATCCACACGGCGATCAAAATAGCTGCAACGAGCTCCGTTTTGATGACCAGAAGGATAACGAACAAGTTTACATTCATGCACAAAAGGACCTTTTATGTGAAACTGAAAACGACCTTCACGAAAACATTAAAGGTTCTCAAGAAACGGTGATTGAGAAAAAGCTGACAACATCAGCCAAAGAAGAGGTGCAACATTCAACCGAAAAGACTTACACCATAACCAGTAAGGATAAGATCTCTATTAACACGGATACCGATCTTAATGAAACCATAAAAGGCCAAGCTATTTTGACCGCAAATGGTGGCATCCAACAAAAAACTGATAAGGATCTCAGTCAGAATGTAACCGGAAGTATTAAAGTTGATGGTAAGGATATTACCATTACTGGTAAGAGCAATATTACTCTCAAGGTTGGTGGTAGTAAGATTGAAATCAGTAGTTTTGGCATAACCATTAGTGGTACAAGTATCACCATTAAGGGAACCAATACCAAGATTGATGCTACTAAACTTGATGCTAAAGGAAGCGCTAGTGCTAACTTAAGTGGTGCTCAGGTTAAGATAAAGGCTGATGCTAATGCTGAACTGAGTGGTCTCATAACTGATGTTAAAGCATCAACTATGGCAACAGTTCAAGGTAGTGCGATGTTAACTCTCAAAGGCGGTCTTACAAGGATAAATTGATTATGATTTTCAAAAAAATACCAAACCCAGATATTTCTGGGATCATCAAAAACTATGAGCTTGGTGATGAGATCGCTGCCTTAGTAACACCTAAAACAGCTCCTGATGAGTTTTTGAAGATAGCAGCTGACAATGAACTTTATCTTGATTCAGTGATGTTTATGGCACATGCCCTACCAATTCGCGAAAGCATTTCTTGGGCATACCTTACCATCGCTTTTTTAAGAAAGAAATTTGATAACTCTTTGGAACAAAAAGCTATAGCTAGTGTTGAAGAATGGTTCCAAACCCCTGATGAAAACACTAGAAGAAAATGCAGGGATGTAGCTGAGGAGTTAAAACTAAGAACAGGTCCTGCTTGGCTTGCTGAGTCAGTATTTTGGAGTGGCGGTAGCATTCTTGCCCCAAAAGATCCCGTAACAGAACCACCTGCATTTTTATATGCTAAAGCTGTAACCGGTGCCATAAGTCTTGCGATCAGTCTTGATGAAGAGAATGCTGACACCATAAAAGAGAACTTTATCCATTCACTCAGAATAGCCTTTAATATCGCACAAGGCGGAAATGGCCAAATCTGAGTAATGAGAATCTGAAAATAGGAGGTGGATTATGCCACAACCAGCAGCTCGTGTAACTGATATGCATGTGTGCCCTTTAGCAACACCTGCTCCAGTACCAGTACCTCACGTAGGCGGTCCAATTCTACCAGGCCCTGCTTGTACAGTTTTAATTGGTTCTCTTCCTGCAGCAGTCTTAGGTCAAAGTTGTGTTTGCGTTGGACCTCCTGATGTAATCGTAAAAGGAAGCGCAACCGTTCTTATCAGTAATATGCCGGCAGCTCGTATGGGAGATACTACAGCCCACGGTGGGACCATTGTAATGGGAATGCCAACAGTACTTATTGGCGGCTAGATATTTTTATTTCCAACATTTCACACATCAAAATTGGTATTTCTCTTCTGAAGTACCAATTTTTTTTGGGAACTTCTATAGATCTAAAAAACTTACAGAAAAAAAGAAAGAGGTTCTTGTATTAAACTTGTGTCACCATAAATTCGCTATGATTTAAGGTTGAGTGCAGTTCACCTAATTAAATTCGTGGATGCATGACAGAAGCTTCCAACAACTGTTACGCATCCATTAGTTTTTGTAAGCAGTAAAATTTCGTGTATATCCATTCCTATTTGTTTTGATATCTCATATCTATCCCATTTGTAATTTCACCTATTATGTGTAGTTTGGTCTTTCGAGTTTCCAGTCTTTGTAAGACTAGCAAACACAATATATATGTTTTAACCCTATCCTTATCCGCAAATGCAACTAAATAATTTTTTGAGCTGAATTTTGGATTTTACATGTGTTAAACGAATCCAGATGTTGACATAGTTTACGAACTTCTCTTGACCAACTCTA
>CAVGFV010000143.1:0-18078 GCA_963628765.1 Succinimonas sp. | reverse complement strand
AGAATAGGCTTGTGATCAAAGAGGAATCTTAGTACAAAAAATTGTAAAAGTCAGAATCGTTACAGCTTAAAGACAAAGATTAGTAATCACTAAAAAACGAAACTAAAAAAGGAGGCTTTAGCCTCCTTTTTATTTACTTTAGTACGTTAACTATTAACCGCCAAAGTTATCGAATAGGATATTGTCATCCTCAACACCGATACTATGGAGCATGTTAACTGCGGACTTAGTCATCATTGGAGGTCCGCACATATAGAATTCACAATCTTCAGGAGCCTTATGATCCTTAAGGTACTGTTCGTAAAGAACATTGGCAATGTAGCCGGTTAAACCAGTCCAGTTATCTTCAGGAAGAGGATCACTGAGAGCTAAGTGCCAAGTGAAGTTTGGATGTTCTTCTGCAAGCTTATTGAATTCATCAACATAGAAAGCTTCACGGAGTGAACGTGCACCATACCAGAAACTGATCTTACGCTTTGAATTCAAACGCTTAAGTTGGTCAAAGATATGAGAACGCATAGGAGCCATACCTGCACCACCACCGATAAATACCATTTCGTTTTCGGTCTCACGAGCGAAGAATTCGCCGAAAGGTCCAGAAATAGTTACTTTATCACCTGGCTTTAATGACCAAATGTAAGAAGACATCTGCCCTGGTGGGAGTGAAAGTTGCTTAAGAGGTGGAGTTGCAATTCTCACGTTAAGCATGATTAAGCCCTTTTCACCAGGATATGATGCCATAGAGTAAGCACGGGTGATATGGGTATCAACCTTAGAAACCAAATCAAGAAGATGGAATTTTTCCCAATCTGCTTTGTATTTTTCAGGGATATCAAAATCACTATACTTAACTACATGTGGTTCAGCTTCGATCTGGATATAACCACCAGCACGGAATGGTACTTCTTCTCCTTCAGGAATTGCCAAACGGAGTTCCTTAATGAAGGTAGCAACGTTATTGTTAGAAATAACAGTGCACTGCCACTTACGGACACCGAGTACTGATGCAGGAAGTTCAATTTCCATATCCTGACGTACACCAACCTGGCAAGCTAAACGCCAACCATCGCGTACATCACGCTTAGAAAGATGGCTAAGTTCAGTAGGAATAACATCCCCGCCGCCCTTGAGTACCTTAACACGGCACTGACCACAAGCACCACCGCCGCCACAAGCAGAAGGAACGAAAATTCCTTGACCTGCAAGAGAGGTTAAGAGCTTGTCGCCTGCAGACACCTTAATGCTCTTTTCAGGATCGCCATTGATCCCAATAGTAACGTCGCCGGTATTAACCATGAAATGCTTGGCAATCAAAATAAGTGTTACCAAAACAATAATGATACCGATAAAAAACGCTACGCCTAAAAGTATGGTATTCATCAACGCTCCTTACAGCTGAATGCCAGAGAATGACATAAAGCCGATAGCCATAAGGCCGGCAGTGATAAACACGATTCCGAGTCCGTTAAGACCTGCTGGAACGTGAGAGTACTTAAGTTTCTCACGGATAGCAGCCAGGAGCACAATAGCAAGAGCCCAAGAGAAGCCTGAGCCGATACCATATACTACTGATTCAGCAAAATCATATTCACGCTGCACCATAAATGAAACGCCACCGAAAATAGCACAGTTAACTGTAATCAACGGTAAGAAAATACCAAGTGCTGAGTACAAGCTAGGTACATATTTATCAAGGAACATTTCGAGGATCTGTACAAGCGCAGCAATAACACCGATGTAGGTGATAAAGCCTAAGAATGAAAGATCCAATCCCTGCTGAATGGCATTAGGTTTAAGAACATAGGTGTAAACGAGATTGTTGAGAGGTACAGCCAAAGCTTGAACCACAACAACTGCAACACCAAGTCCAATAGCAGTCTTTACCTTTTTTGAAACAGCCAAAAAGGTACACATGCCGAGGAAAAAACTTAAAGCCAAGTTTTCAATAAAAACAGACTTTATAAATAGACTTATATAGTGTTCCATTATGATGCATCCTTACGGCTGGTATCGTAATCTGGCTTATGTTGAGTCTTAAGCAACTGGTTAGAAAGCCAAATCAAAAGTCCAATTAAGAAGAAGGCACATGGTGGCATTAACATGAAGCCATTTGGTTCATACCAACCGCCGTTCTTAATAGTCTCAAGCAATGTAAATCCGAAGAAGGTACCGGAACCTAAGATCTCACGAATAGCACCCAATACGCAAAGAATGAGAGCATATCCAAGACCGTTACCAACACCATCAAGGAATGACAAGTATGGAGGATACTTCATAGCGAAAGCTTCAGCACGGCCCATTACAATACAGTTAGTAATAATAAGACCTACGAATACTGAAAGCTGCTTTGACAAATCATAGGAGAAAGCTTTTAAAAGCTGGTCTACTACGATTACCAATGATGCGATTACTGTCATCTGAGCAATAATACGCACACTATTTGGAATCCATCTGCGGATAGCTGAAATTATAAGACTTGAAAATCCAGTAACTGCAGCTACAGCGATACCCATTACCAATGCAGTACGCATGTTGGAAGTTACAGCAAGTGAAGAGCAGATACCAAGCACCTGAATCATAACTGGGTTGTCATGTAACAGTGGTTTGGTAAACACCTCACGAGCACAAGGCAATTCATTAGCCATTATTTAAGTCCTCCATTCTTGAGCTGTTTAAGGAATGGACCATAGCCAAATTCGTCAGCCCAGAATTTAACTGAGTTAGAAACACCATTAGATGTAAGTGTTGCACCAGAAAGAGCATCAACCTCATAAGTAGGGTTAGTTACCTTCTTAACAACAGCGAAAGCCACTTGGCCATCATCGCCATAGAGTTTCTTACCAGCCCATTGAGCTGTGAACTTAGGATTTTCGATTTCACCACCAAGACCTGGGGTTTCACCATGACTGTAATATTTAACCCCCTGAATGGTATTACCATCAGGTTCAACAGCTAAATATCCATACATAGTTGACCAAAGACCTTGACCATAAAATGGAAGAATTACCTTGGTATAGCCACCTGATACAATGTTCTTAACGAGGTATACAGGCATATACTTTGCGCGTGTTCTGATCTTTGCATAATCCTTGTCCTGTGGGATGCTATCAGAAGCATCAGGAAGCTTTGATTCAGAAACGAAATTGTAGCCATCTGCACCTGCGCCCTTGGTAATTTCTTGTACCTTCTTTTCGTCGGTTACAAAAGTACCAGTTGCAAGGTCAAGGAGACGAGCTTCAATATTCTTTGCGTATACGTCAGAAACTGAACCTTCAAGATTATTAAGGTCAAAATCAGCGGCTGCTAGAATACTGCCTTCACGATCGGTTTGAATCTGCTTTGCTTGAAGTGGCTGTAAGAAAACTACTGCAACGCACACCAAAAGAGAGCAAACAACACACAAAACACCGATAAAAGTGAAGGTTCTAACTGTGGAATCTTTATTAGCCATAATTAAAGACCTCCCTTGACACCAGCAAGCTTAAGACGCTTATTGATATTTTTCTGAGATACAATGTAGTCAAATAGCGGAGCCCAACAGTTAGCAAACAAGATTGCTAACATTACACCTTCTGGGTAAGCTGGGTTGACAACACGTACTAATACCACCATAGCACCGATGAGGAAGCCATAGAGCCATTTACCTGTATTGGTGAATGCTGATGATACTGGGTCTGTTGCCATGAAGAAAATACCAAAGGCAAAGCCACCAAGTACGAGATGCCATACAGGGCTTAATGAGAACATTGCATTGGTATCTGAACCGATAGCATTGAAAATAAATGCTACTGAAACAAGTCCGATAATACCGCTTACAACAACTCTCCAAGAAGCGATACCCATGAAAAGAAGTACTAAACCGCCAATTAAAATGCAGAGTGTAGATCCTTCACCGATACAGCCAGGGATATTGCCAAGGAATGCATCAAGCCAGCTATATTCAATCTGACCGAGCTTGCCGTCATGTGCTGACTGAGCAAACATGCTTAATGGGGTTGCACCACTGAAGCCGTCTACTGGTACCCATACCTTGTCACCTGAAATTTCTGCAGGATAAGCAAAGAAGAGGAATGCACGACCAACCAAAGCTGGGTTCATGAAGTTACGGCCTGTACCACCGAATACTTCCTTACCAATTAACACGCCGAAGGAAATACCTAAAGCAGCCTGCCAAAGAGGTAATGTAGGAGGAACGATGAGTGCAAAAAGAATAGAAGTAGCAAAGAAACCTTCGTTTACTTCATGCTTTCTCACGATACAGAAGAGCACTTCCCAGAAAGCACCTACAGCAAAGGTAACAGCATAAATCGGGAGGAAATATACCGCACCGATGAGCATCTTACTGTAAATGCCGGCATCGCTTGTAAGAACACCTCCGAAGAGTTGGACTAATGCGTAATGCCAGTTTGCACTGAAGAGGCCGTAGCTCTGCTGTGCTAATGCCATACCGCCAGACATCTGTGAAAAGGCATTAACAGTCTGAGCACCGATGTTATACCAACCCCAGAACATGCAAGGGAACAAAGCAAAGAACACCATAATCATGATGCGCTTAAGATCGATGTTGTCTCTTACGTGGGTAGTAGTGTTGTGAGTTACAGTTCCTGGAGTATAAAGGAATGTTGAAGTACCTTCATACAATGGATAAAGTTTCTCAAGCTTACCGCCTTTGTTAAACAAAGGAGCAACTTTATTTAATAAACCTAACAGCACTTTTAGCCCTCCTTCTCAATCTTATCAAGACATTTACGGAGTAGCCGACCGTATTCGGTTTTACCTGGATCTACATAAGTACAAAGAGCCAGATCTTCTTCAGCAAGTTCCATACAGCCTAAGAGACGTGCGGTATCGGTATCACCGATTTCAATAGCACGGAGGAGCTGAGTTGGAAGCATATGAAGAGGCATTACCTTTTCATAATTTCCAATAGGAACCATTGCACGTGAACCGCCATTTACAGCAGTGTTAATGTCATACTTTCTTGGTGGGAAAATACTACTCAAGAATGTTCTGGTAACAGAATGCTTATGAGCACCTGGCATCATCCAGCCTAAGAATTCACGCTTATTACCTTCTGGAATAACGCTGATCTGGAGGTGGAATCTACCTAAATAATCAAAGGCATCTTTAGCTTCATTGCCGTTGAGAACTGAACCTGCGATAACACGATAGCTATCACCCATAAGTTCGTTAGCAACAAGTTCAGAAACTGAAGCACCAACGATGGTACGAACGAGACGTGCATTTCTTACACAAGGGCCTGCAATACTAATGATTCTTTCGTTATAGATATCACCAGTACGGAATAAATGACCGATTGCGATTACGTCCTGATAACCGATATGCCACATTACATGGTTTTCAGAAGCAGGATGAATGAAATGGATATGAGTGCCAGGAAGTCCAGCTGGGTGTTTACCAACAAACACTTCTTCCTTTACCTTTGGAGCATTGCAAGTAGGCAAAGATGCTTCACTTTTACATACGTAAACATTGCCAGAGGTAAGAGTGGTAAGAACTTCAAGACCGTCTTTAAATTCCTTCTCATGAGAAGCAATAACGATAGTCGGATCGCCTGCCAATGGATTGGTATCTATGGCGGTAACGAAGATATGTTCCGGGACACTATTAACAGCAGGAGTCTTGTTATATGGGCGAGTACGGAAAGCAGCCCATGCACCTGATTCAACAAGCTCATTCTGTACGGATTCGCGAGAAAGTGAAGTCAATTCCTGATTAGGGAAGGCTTCGAACTTTTTGCTACCGGTGACTGACGGATCCAATTCAATGACCAGGGATTGAAAAACCCTTTGTGCGCCACGGTTGATTGCTGAAACCTTGCCGGCAACTGGAGCAGTATACTTAACACCAGGATTCTTTTTATCAACAAAAAGCACCTGACCTTTTTCTACTGTATCTCCAACTTCAACCTGCATTGAAGGTCTCAGGCCTGGGAAATCACTACCAAGAAGAGCAACATGCTTTACAGCCTGGCCTACATTGATTGTCATTTCCGGTTTACCGCTGACAGGGATATCTAATCCTTTCTTGATATTTATCATGGTTTTTCCAGAGATTTAAACTGCGATAGAAAGCAAAAAAATGTCTTTTCAGACAAAACTGTATTACCACAAAACAGGCACGACAAAACACCACGTACCCAATTCGCGGTTATGACGTAAGTTTATCACAAGTTGTTAAAATTTGTTACGTTGATATTTTAAAGCAGTGCCGGAGCACTGCTTTACATTTCAAGATGATAGATTTTTCACAAAAAGAAAATATTAAGAGGTTACCCTACCTTTTTCTGAGAATGGGGCTATGTAAATAAGCATGATCATGCCTGGTATGGCTAGAGCATAACAAATTATGAAGAAGTTTTCCCAACCAGTAGCTTCAATAATAAAGCCTGTTACCGCAATACAAACTGATCTTGGAATAGCTGAAAGAGCGGTAAAGAGAGCCAACTGGGTAGCAACATAGGCTTTACTAGTTTCACGGCACATATATGCCACAAAGCAGGCTGTACCAAGTCCAGCACCTAGACATTCTCCACCGATTACTAGAGCTAGCAAGGTAAAACTTGGAAAGGCAAACTTGTCTTCAAAATGCCAATTCACCCCCAAAATGCTTTCAAGAGTACTAGAAATATCGGCTAAGATGTTGGTCATAAAGCTAGGATCGTTCCATACATGTGCTATAAGAACATAGCCTAGGATAGTAACAACCTGAGCAACCCCAAAAAACCACAAGGCTTTATTAATGCCGATTCTCAGCATTAGAACGCCACCAACAAGACCACCTATGATCATTGTTGGGAGACCAATGGATTTATTCGCGTAACCAATCTCTGATTTACTGTAGCCCATATCCATATAAAACGGTGTGGCTTGCGCTGTAGCCATGGAGTCCCCGAATTTATAGAGGAATATAAAACCGATAACTCCTAAAACGCCCCAAAAGCCCTTTCTTCTAAAGAATTCAAGGAATGGTTGAATTACTGACTCCACAAGGGTTCTTGGTCCAGAACAGTTTTGAGTTTCTTTGATTAAAAAGGTGGTTAAGGCTCCCGGAAGCATAAAAATCGAGGTCAAGGTAAAGACCCAGAACCAGGACATATGGTCACTCAAAATTAAAGAAAGACCACCAGGTATTAAACCTGCGATACGGTAACCGTTAACGAAAATTGAATTACCAAGGCCTAATTCTTCATCTTCAAGAATCTCACGGCGATAAGCATCTAAGGCAATATCTTGGGTTGCCGAGAAAAGTCCCAAAAGGAAACACAGCACCAAGGCCAAATAGTAATAATCTTTCGGGGTAAAGAGACCTAAGGAAAAGATAATCACTAGAAGAATAAATTGGGATACGAACATCCAACTTCTTCTTCTACCGCATTTACAAATATTGTAGCGATCTAAGAGAGGGGCCCATAAGAACTTCCAAGCATATGGCATTACTGTTACGGAAACAAAAATACCAATTTGCTTTAAATCAAGGTCATATGATTTAAGCCAAGCAGAAGCAAGGTTGATAAGAAGGTAAAAAGGTAGACCTGAGCTAAAACCTTGAGCCAAGCAAATCAGCATCTTTTTGGAAAAGATGCGCTTCAGTAAAGGTATATCAGTGCCTTTACTTACGGAATTCGGTGCCATATCAATTAATCACGGAAATTCACAAATTGGAATGGCTGACCTAAACCAGCATTTCTAACCATGGCTATTACCAGCTGGAGATCGTCTCTCTTTTTACCAGTTACTCTCACGGTATCATCGTTAATCTGGGCGGTAACCTTATATTTACCATCCTTAATCATCTTAACGATCTTCTTTCCGAGTTCTTTATCGATACCACTCTTTAGGTTAACTGTTTCACTCCATCTCTTACCAGACTGTTCTGGAGTATTAAAAGTCATGGATGATGGATCAATTTCGCGCTTAGCCATCTTGTTTCGGAGAATATCGTTCATCTGATTGATCTGGAAATCACCATCAGCTTCGAGTTTAATTAGCTTATCTTTTTCTACTAAAGTAAAAGAAGCATCTACACCACGGAAATCAAAACGACCACGTAATTCTCTCACTGCGTTATCTACAGCATTTTGTACTTCATGCATTGGTATTTCTGAAACAATATCAAATGATGGCATTTATTTAATCCTTAATTTTATAATTTTGTTTAATCTAGAGCTTCAGCTTTTTCACTTGCCAAATTCAGCACAGATACCGCATCCATGCCGTAATGACGATAAAGTTCTTCAGGAGTTCCTTGCTCTACAAATTCATCAGGAATTCCTAAATTTATTAAATCAATATGAAGCTTATTCTTTTCTAAGAAAGCAGCTACTGCTTCACCCACACCGCCGGAAACCACCCCATCTTCAAGGGTAATCATAACGTCGTGAGTTTCCGCCATTCTCTGAATAAGTTCTTCATCAAGAGGTTTTATAAAGCGCATATTCACAATAGTGAACGAGAATTGTCTTCTGGTAGCTTCTTTATAGACGTCCCTAATGAGAGGTCCCCAGCCGAGAATACAAACTTTACGACCAACTCGTAACACTTCACCCTTACCAACCTGAACGGTTTCGTTATCGTCAGTTTTCAAACCATCAGGGATTCCCGAACCTCTTGGATACCTAATAGCCGTTGGGTGCTTGATTTCATAAGCAGTATTCAGCATCTCCCATAACTCTTTTAAGGTACTAGGAGCAAAGAAGGTGATATTAGGGATCATTCTTACAAAGCCAATATCGAAGACACCTTGATGGGTTGGCCCGTCGGCACCAACTATACCTGCTCTGTCAATCGTAAGTACTACTGGTAGATCCTGTATCGCCAAATCATGAATTATTTGATCGTAGGCTCTTTGTAAAAAGGTGGAATAAACACATACCACAGGGTGTAAGCCACCAGCGGCAAGACCACTGGCAAAAAGGAGTGAATGTTGCTCAGCAATGGCGACATCAAAGTAACGTTCTGGGAAACGATGGGCAAACTCCGTCATTCCTGAACCTTCACACATAGCAGGAGTGATAGCTCTTAATTTAGAGTCCTGTTCCGCCTTTTTAATAAGCCAGTTTCCGAACACATGTGCATACTTATATTCACAGCCTGCGCTATTCCCTTGTACCCCATTGGGAACATCAAATTTTGGTACTCCATGATACTTGGTAGGATCATTTTCAGCAGGAGCATAGCCTTTGCCTTTTTTGGTAGCAATATGTAAGAGCTGAGGTCCTTTAAGCTCTCGCATATTACGGAGCACTTGAATTAAAGTTGGAATGTCGTGACCATCTATAGGTCCCACATAGTTAAAACCAAATTCTTCAAAAAGGGTTCCTGGAACCACCATGCCCTTAAGATGCTCTTGAGCTCTTAAAGCTAAATCTTTAACTATTGGGATATTGTCTAAGACGTTTTTACCGCTGGTTAGTAAGCGAGAATAGTAAGGACTTGAAAGCCACATAGCAAGGTGCTTAGCAAGACTACCGACACTCTCTGAAATACTCATTTCATTGTCATTAAGTATTACGAGCATATCGGCATTTAAATCGCCGGCATGATTTAAAGCCTCAAAGGCAACACCGCCAGTAAGAGCTCCATCGCCAATAACCGCACAAACCTTACGACCATTATTAAGATCACGGTTTGCAAGAGATAAGCCTAAGGCTTCACTTATCGAAGTACTGGCATGTCCTGTAGAGAAGGTATCATATGGGCTTTCCTTTCTCCAAGGGAAAGGATGTAGTCCACCTCTTTGTCTTATGGTGGACATAAATTTACGACGCCCTGTAAGGATCTTATGAGGATAAGCTTGATGGCCTACATCCCAAACTAACTGATCCTCTGGAGTATTGTAAACATAGTGTAGTGCTATCGTGAGTTCCACGACACCAAGACCGGAAGCCAAATGGCCACTGGTTTTACTTACTGTCTTTACTAAAAAATCTCTTAATTCAGAAGCAAGCTCGGGTAATTCTTCAACCTTTAACTTTCTGAGATCTGCAGGTACATCAACCTTTGACAGCAATGGATAGCTTTCTACAACAGGCTCGGCCATTTTATCAGTGATTCCTTTCTACAATAAAACGTGCGAAATCGCGTAAGGTATCAGTCTTTTCCTCAATTGCATCTAGGTGGGAGATAGCTTCGTCAGCCAAATCTGATGCATATTTTTTAGCACCTTCAAGTCCCATCAAACGTGGGTAGGTACTTTTATTTTCTTCTGAATCAGAGCCCTGTGGTTTACCGAGAGTCTCTGTATCGGAGATGATATCCAAAACGTCATCCCAAACTTGGAATGCTAGTCCAATACAACGAGCGTAATTCTTGAACGCTTGGACTTTTTCATAAGGTACATCTTGAGCACACAAAGTTCCCATTACCACAGCGCTTTCAATAAGAGCTCCAGTCTTATGTCTATGGAGTTTTTCAAGTTGTTCTTGAGAAACGAGTTTGCCTTCGGACTCCATGTCGATCATTTGGCCACCACACATTCCTTGATAGCCAGCAGCCCTTGCTAAAACGCCTAACATTGAAACCTGGTTAGAACGAAGTTCCTTAGGCATTACGGCATTTCCCAAGATATCAAAAGCTAGGGATTGCAAAGCATCACCAGCTAAAATTCCTTGTACCTCACCAAATTTCACATGTACCGTTGGATGACCACGACGTAAACTATCATTATCCATAGCTGGAAGATCGTCATGGATTAAAGAATAGGCATGAATACATTCCACAGCAGCTGCTGGGGCATCGGCTATATTAAAGCTAGCGCCTAAAATGTCAGCAACACTGTAAACTAAGAAAGGTCTTACTCTTTTACCACCAAGTAAAACGCCATAGCTCATGGCATCTTTTAAAGTTTGAGAAACATCAGGAAGTCTTTCTAAATATCTTTCCAAAAACCCATTAACTCTACTTTGATAAGCAGTCATTATTTCTTTAAGTTCCATGGTTCGTTCCTAATCTCTATTTCTGATATTCTTGAGCAGGCATCTCTACAGGTTGACCATCCTGATTTTGTGCAGTAAGTTTTTTAACTCGCACTTCAGCATCTTGTAAGATCTTATTGCACTGACCTACTAGGTTTACGCCCTTTTCATAAGAACTAATTTGCTCATCAAGCGTAAGGTTCCCGTTTTCCATTTTTTTAACTATTTCTGATATTTGATCCAAAAGAGCTTCAAAACTCTGATTGTTGTTTTCCATAAAGCTAATAGCCCCCTAGAATCTAATTACAGTTTCTTTAAAAAAAGGATTATATCACGTCAATTATAATAACCCGAACATTGACTCACATTTACGATATGAGAATGAATGTTAAAACGTTATTTTGATATTATTCCTAACAAAAGAATGACAGATTAGAAAAGGACGAAAATAATGTTAAAAAAATTATTTTCTACCCCCAAGGCCCCAGTTTTTGCGGTAATAGGTGGCGGTAGTATTGGACAACTCGTGTTTCACACCATAAAAAAGAACTCTATATCTCCTGTAATGTTTGTGGATACAAGGCTTCCTGATAGTGGAGATTACAAAATTAAGATTTATAAAAGAGCTAATTCCAATTCTCCAAATAACCCCTTTTTAAATTCAGCCTTTTATGTTCCAAAACCTTACGTTAAGGAAGCAGATGTTGTCATTGTTACTGTCAAAGCTTGGAATGCTAGGAAGGTATTAGAATCCGTAAAAAAATACCTAAACCCCAATACCCCTATCTTGTTACTGATGAACGGCATGGGAATTTATGAAGAAATACAAAAAGTTATTCACAACCCTATTTGGTTAGCCACAACCGCTCGAGGAGCTGAACATAAAGGCACTACTGTCTATCCACATGGTAATGGCTTTACCTTTATCGGCACTCCTGTAATAAGCATTCAAATAAATTTACTAAACTACACAGCCAAAGCCATCAATGCCGTAAGAGTTAATAACATCAAGGCTCTTCTCCTAAAGAAACTCATGATTAATGCGGTTATTAACCCTTTAACAGCACTTTATCAATGTAAGAACGGCGAACTTTTAACAGAACACAAAGAAGAGGCTCTAAAAGTCTTAGCGGAAATTTTGCCAACCCTACAAAAACTCGGTTTCCAGGATACTTATGAAAAAGCCCTTGAGTCTCTTACCGAGGTAAGCCAAAAAACTGCTAATAACTTTTCCTCCATGGCTTCTGATTTTAAG
Organism: Succinimonas sp.; assembly: GCA_963628765.1. Classification (GTDB taxonomy): domain Bacteria; phylum Pseudomonadota; class Gammaproteobacteria; order Enterobacterales; family Succinivibrionaceae; genus Succinimonas. Next base: position 5,887 of record CAVGFV010000143.1, on the reverse strand, counting down.
CTTAGGCGCCCTTCCGAACTTGAATATATACTCGGTTTTATTGTTAGAAATGCTGTAGAATTTCAACATAGTCTTCCTTTTACAACAGATTTGTATAAAAAACTCAAGGAGCAAGCATGACAGAAGCAAAAGCACTCGTAATTGTTGCCGATGGCGCAGAAGAGCTCGAAACAATTTCCGTTACCGATATTCTTACTAGAGGTGGCGTAAAGGTAACCATCGCTGCTTTAAAGGATGGTAAAGGTCCTTTTAATATCAAAACAGCCCATGGCATTGCTCTCGAATTACAGACCTCTTTACAAGAAGTGAAAGATGAAAGCTTTGATGTAGTGGTAGTTCCTGGTGGATATGAAGGCTCTATCAATTGTCAAAAATCAGCTCTCGTAAAAGAAATTTTACAAAAACAAAAGGCACAGCATAAATTTATTGCTGCTATCTGTGCAGCGCCTGGACTTGTACTCGCCCATCAAGGAATTATCACAAACGAAACTGCCACAGGATATCCTGGCACTACTGATGGAATCAAAAACCTCGTACAAGACCAAGGCGTAGTTGTTGATGTAGAAAACAAGCTAATAACAGGACAAGGCCCTGCTTATGCTGCTGACTTCGCTTCAGAAATTCTTTCTATCATCAAAAACCCTGAAGTAACCAAAGAAGTTAGAAAAGGCATGCTTTATAAGAACTAATTCTTAACTAAGGAAAAATAGACGATCAAAGAAATTTTGGTTTAGCTTAGACGCATATTTTTTGATCGTTCTATACTTCTAATAGCTTTTCTTAATAAAACGGCTAATGGTTGTAAAGAAATTACCATCTTTTAGCAAAAACAAAGTACTAAAATAACAAAAAGCGCCAATTCCCACTTCTAATAAAATGTTTATTGCCCCATAGTCAAATATTTGTTTATATAACAAAACAAACAAACTCATAACTAGACAAGCAATTATTTTTTTGTAAGACATAAATAAAACATTTCTTATGTTTACGTAATTCTTACTCACAAAAACATACAAACATGCAATTATAATTTCAGAAATTAGAGATGCTACTATCGCACCTTTTACTCCATAGGCAGGGATTATAAGGTAGTTTCCAACAATATTGATTAACACACCAAAAACCATGATTCTGTTAGTAATATACAACTTACCTGATGGGGTTACATATAGTAGACAAAGCATATTACTCAAACAGACGAACAGTGGTATTGGACACATAAGATATACTAAGCAAATAACATCATTAAATTTCTCACCTAGGAAAAATGGGACAAAATCATCTGCAATAAGGGCAATACCAAATATTAAAGGGAAAACTAATAATAAAAAATAATCTAACGCTGTATTAATTTTTTCAATAATTTTTTTTGTCTCGCCTTTCTCAAACAAATATGACAATCTAGGAGATAACACATTGCTCAATATTGCTAACAGAACTTCAATTAACAAAATAATATTTGCAGTTTGTTCATACAATCCATTATATGTTTCTGAGCCTGTAATAAGCCCTATCATAATTTTGTCGACCAAAATATAAATTGATAAAGAAATGGATGGTATGTAATAGTTAATTGAATTTTTTATATAAGATAGCGGATGAATTTTTTTAATTGAAACGCCACTGATTATTTTTTTTATATTTACCCATAAGGATAAGTTACCTATTAATTCGGATAAGGATATTATTAAAAGGTAGGAATGCAGATCTTCTTCTGTTTTTATCAAAACAAAAATAGAAAACAAAATTGAACATTTAATTAAGACATTACGAATTAGTATTTTTTTAAATTCTTCTAAACCTATATAAAGCCAAGTTATGTCAAAAAGAGTAGCTAATACACTAATAGTCAAAATACAAAAGTATGATTGATATCTACTAGCTGTAAATACAAAGAAACAAAGCCATATAATTGCAATAAACGCAATTTTGATGGTTGAGGCAGAATATATATTCCAAAATGTTTGAGAAAGTTGCTCTTTATCATCTCTTTTCCTCGCTATTTCCCGTTGTCCTAGCGTAAAAATTCCAAAAGTTGCTAAAACAATGAATACATAAGAAATAGAGATTGTATAGCTCTGAATACCTATCTTTTCAGGTCCAAAAATTCTTGATACATAAGAAATTATTACAAGTTGAGTTAAAACTATCGAAATTTTATTAAGCAAAAAATACAGATAATTTAACTTGATATTTGGTAACATATAGTACGAAGCTATTCATTAATTTGGCAAATAAGCAAAGTTCCCGCTATCAAGTAACCATCATTAGCTTTAAACAAACTAAACTTGTATCCCAAATCAAGTGATTTTATAAAATCTTTTATTTGAAAATAATCTTGCGCACTATGATAAATACTAATCATTAACGTAGGTTTAAATTGTTTTATTGTGTCAATAGCACCACGTAAAAATAATTGTTCAAAACCTTCTAAATCTGTTTTAATCAATCCGACAGAGAGAGCATGCTCTTTAACATATTCATCCAACGAAACAACATTGACCGTCTCTTTATTAAATATCCATCTCGTATCGTCATTTTCTGCAAGCGTTCCTCCCATGCCGTATCCTACAAGAGACGAAACTGTAGATTTTTCTCCTAAGGCCAAATTAACAGGGATTATCTTTTGTGATTTGTTTAATTCAATTGTTTTTTGAAACAAAGAAAATGTCGATTTAGAGGGTTCAAATCCGTATATTTTAGAAACGTTAGTTAACTCATGTTCAAAAACAATTGAGCTATCACCAATATATGCGCCTGCATCAATAACACATTTGTCATCTAAATATTTTTTGTTGATGCAATTTAAACCATAATTAAAAACAAATGTACTTACTTCAAATTCATTAATAGGTAACAAATATTGTCTATAAGCAAAACAATGTTCATTCAGTTTTATTACCATAGAGGTTAATAGGCTGTAAGATTCTGAAATTTGGCGCTCTTCTTCTAAAGAAAAGATATTTAATTTTTTTGAATATTTATGTTCAAGTAAAAAAACTCTTCCAAGACTTTTAGAAACAGTATTAATACTGTGATCATCTAAATCCGAAATTAAATTTAGATATGCATCTTTAAGATTCAAAGATCTCGATGTTTTAATAAAATGGCGATCCCATACACATTTACGATATTTAACAATATTTCCGTATTTATGGTTATATTCATAACTATTGTCTTTATATAACAAAATACATTTAATAAATCGTTTCAACAAATTAAACATATGGTTCACAACAATCCTCCTCTAAAATTTATCTTTTGTTCCAACGATTTATCCAAAAAGACTTATTTTGGCTCATAAATAAAATAATATTTTTAGGGTAATGCATATAGTATTTACCGAATTTGTTACCTAAAAACTTAGCCATACAAATGTATATAAAATTGAACACAGCTAAAATATTCTTGTTTTTAACTAATCCTTTGATAACAAAGATAACCAATTTTTTCCCTTCACTATTCAAATTAACTTTAGAATAATAAGATTCATGCATTCTCATAAAACAAGATACATCAAAGTTACGCCTAAATTCTTGCATAAATGAATAATTATGTGAGTGGTACACTGAAGCTTCTGGTTCATATACAACTTTGTAACCTGAAAAAATTGCTTTCGTTGCTATTAACATATCTTCATTAGTTAAAATATTTCTTTCAAACCCATTGAGTTTAAAATATATTTCCCTTTTGTAGGCAGAACAAACATCTGACATATAAAAACATTTTATTCCCAACTTTTCTACATCATCTGCTGTTTTTATAACTTTATTTTTTGGGTAATTAAATTCACGAATCAACTTTTCGTATGGTTTGGCATTCTTCTTTGCTATTTGCCTTCCATAAGCCATAGCTATGGAAGGATCCTTAAAATTGGACACTAAGTTAAAGATATATTCTTTAGATGAAATTTCGGCATCTTGTGAAAAAAATAAAACGTAATCGCCTACTGTATTCTGAAACGCATAATCTCTGCTACCACCATGATCAAAATCTTGTCTTTTGATTGTTAAAATTTTTGTTTTTGGGTATTTTTTAGCAATTTTAATTGTACTATCAGGTGATTCTGAATCCACAACAAGTATTTCATACGGAGGGAGCGTTTGCTCTAATAATTTGGTTAGGAAATCATCAATGTATTTTTCAGCATTAAGAGTCATAACAACAGCTGAAACCTTTACATCATCTCTTGTCATATGAATAAGCCAACCCTAGAAGAATCCAAAAATTAAAATATGTTTCAAATATATTGCAATTGAAAAACGCTTGGCACATATAAGCAAGAAGCACAAATAAAATTATAATTTTGTTCTTAATGAATGATAAATTTGATGAATGCGATATAGCTATAAGAGCTCTGCATATACATAAACCAAATAAAGACATATATGTAACAAAAGCTACAAAACCTTGAGTTGCAAAAATATGCAAATATTCGTTGTGAGCGAAATTTACTATTTGTGGTGATAGGTAACGATTTGGGTTTGAATAAAAGACATCCTGGAAATTTCCAATACCAGTTCCAGTCAGAAAATTAACATTAAGCAAATATTCTATTGAAAATTGCCATACTTGCCCTCTAAAAGAACCAATTTCATGAATTTTTGCATTTGTATTACCAACATTCGCAATGGTATTAAAATCTTTAAAAAATTCAGAAAAGCTAGGTAGCAATAAATGGGGAAAAAACAAGCATATCATAGCGATTGAAAATGAAATACAACATAGTATTACAAAAAACTTTTTATAACAGTTTCTATCAATTGCATGGTTTATTGATTTAAAAAATTGGTATTTCTGCAAAAATTTACTTTCATAAAAAAAACGCACATAAAACACGATAGCAAAAGATAAGAATATAGATACCAAAACTCCTAAAATTCCTAAACGTGTTCCAGAGCAAATTGCGCAGAATGCCGATATCGTTATAATAAAAATACGTCTAAATGTATTATTTTTTGATTTACTTAGCATATATTCAGAACATGCTAAAGCTGTAAAAATAGTGGCTAATCCTGCATAAAAATTGCAGTTAGAAGTGAGTCCATAAATGCATCTTAATTGCTCATGCATTTCTTGATTGTTATAGCTTAAACTCAATCTAAAACCAAAAAGTTGCAACACTCCGAAAAAATTATGTAATACCAATATAGCTATAAAGCACCAAAATATATAATGCCAATGTTTTCTTATATTAATTTTTGTTGCTGCATAAAATAGGAAAAAGTAAGAAAAATAATGAAATAACTCCTCTCTGTGCCACTCCAATTGAAATAGATTTCTTCCAAACATATATTTAGTAAAAACTAGTGAAAGAGTCGCAAGGGCAATCATAAAAATATAAAAAGCCTCTACAATAGAAATCTTACTTTGTTTTACATAAACTATTAATGGCAGTAAAAAGATGGCTATCGAAAAAAAATAAAAATATGACTCTATTTTTGTATACCTTGAATAAAATAATAGGTAAAGAATCAATAGCAGTGATGTATAAGCAACTTTTATTTTTTTTTGCGTGTATACATTTATTGAAAATATCAATATCCCAAACATGCCAAGAAAGGTTAAATAAGCTCTTTCAAATACAAAAGGGGTATTGTAAACAGCCTCTCCTAACAACTCAGAGACAGGAACAAACAACATTGAAATAATTATCACGAAAAGATAAAAATAATAATTATTTACAGATTTTGATAAAATTTTAATATACGGATATAGTGTTTTCATTAAATATATGTAAATAGAAATCTAGTCAACTACCATAAGATTATTAAAAAGAGAGATAAACAATTATTATTTTGAATCCTCTCTTTTTTATAACTCATTTAAGGTTGTTAAACGAATCCAGATGTTGACATAGTTTACGAACTTCTCTTGACCAACTCTA
>CAVGFV010000142.1:0-4241 GCA_963628765.1 Succinimonas sp. | reverse complement strand
GTCACCATCTTTGTTATGTCCCCATTGAGCTTTTGTTAGTCTGCTACTATATGTTGAAATTGATGTTGAATCTAAAGCATAGTAAATATTTTTTGCGGTTCCATTTTTCTTTTCTTGTTCAGCTGTTAATTTGTTTAACAAGTTGAGGAATTTATCGATTTCGTCTGGTGTTATTTTGGAGAATAGTCTAGATATTTGAGTGCTATCTAGTGGTTTCTGATAAGGCATCCTGTGTTTACGAGTGAAGTTTTCGTAAAGATGGGTAGCAGAATTTGAAGTTAGGTACATGTAGTAGGCTAGCGATAGTAATTTCTTATGTCTATTATATTTTGAAAATATCTTTTCTAGTGTCCGTGTAAGTGAGGATGCTGCAATAACGTTATCTAAAGTCCAAGTAGCACCGGCGCAAAGTCTTTGTAAGTTAATAGCATCTTTTACAGATATCATTTCGTCGACTGGTTCAAATTTATAATCGTATACATTTCTATTGCCTTTTCGACCGACTATAACTCTTCGAGTGACAAAACCTTCATGTTCTTCTAGAAATTCCTCATTCCATTCAATAACACCTTCGAGTTCTCCACCAATGATTTTTCCAACAGTTTTATTTTGACCAGGTACTCTTCTTGGTTGTTTATGTTCTTTATCCCAAGCGATCTTGTATGTAGTAATGTAGGAATATTTTCCACGGCCAATTACCATTAAAGGGGGAAGTTTAGGTGTGTTAGCATCAAACATGATTGCCTCTATACATAGATAATATGTTTCGTTTATATAATGTAGGAACTCAGAAAACTATATGTTTACGTTAACCTTCTTAAATAATTTCCGTGTACGTTTAAATAACAGAATTACGTAAGTAAACAAATAAAGAATACAACAAATGTTTTTATCTTGAACAAAATTTAAGAAAACAAAGAAGGATGAGAAACAGTGAGAATTGATTAGATAGGAGAATCAAACTTTGGCTCCTCCTACTGGACTCGGACCAGCGACATACGGATTAACAGTCCGCCGTTCTACCGACTGAACTAAGGAGGAACTCCAAAAACTCACAACTCGTTAGCGTTTAAGCTATCGCGTTGCAACACGCGCTATGATATAGGGATATATAATTATTGTCAAATAAAAAATTCATAAAATTGAAAAAATCTTCCAAACAGTGTGTTTTTTACCAATTTAATGTTTTTTGGGCGCTTATTGCGTGAGTTATAAGCATTTTTGCCACCTTTTGCTCATAATGTAAGAGCAAAAATTATTGTTCGTCACATGAATATTGATCTTCTTAGCGATAAATTTGAAGCTTTTGAGGATAGGGGGCTATTGTAGCGACAATGAAATACCTGCAATCAATTTAAATTTCAAAATCCCTACCAAAATATTATTGGTAAAATGTAGAAGACGAGAATTTTATTTGTGTTAGATATGAGATGACACTATAAAAATACAAATAATTTTAAAATGGTTAACGAAGACATCCGTAATACTTCTCCCACTGCTGGTAACAGTGTTTTTGCATAAGGAATTAATTAGACATATGAAAGCAGAAAATACTGAAAGACAATTCGAATTAAAATCGTCTTACAGTCCTGCGGGCGATCAACCAGAAGCAATAAAAAAGCTCACAGAAGATTTAGAGAAAGGCAAAAAGGCAGAAGTTTTACTTGGTGTTACAGGCTCTGGTAAAACATTTACTATGGCCAATGTGATAAAGAATCTTCAGCGACCTACTATTATCATGGCGCACAACAAAACTCTTGCTGCCCAGCTATACGGCGAAATGAAATCATTTTTTCCTCATAATGCAGTAGAGTACTTCGTTTCTTATTATGACTACTACCAACCTGAGGCTTATGTACCAGCTTCTGATACCTATATTGAAAAAGATGCCGAAATAAATGACCATATTGAACAAATGCGTCTTTCTGCGACCAAAGCTCTGCTAGAAAGAAGAGATGTAATTATTGTGTCCTCTGTAAGCGCTATTTATGGCTTAGGTGAACCTGAAGGATATATGAAGATGTTATTGCATCTTGCTGTAGGTGAGCCAGTAACGCAGAAGAAAATAATGGATCGTCTTTCGGAGATGCTTTATACCAGGAACGAGATAGACTTTCAAAGAGCTACCTTTAGAGTTCATGGAGATGTTATTGATATTTTCCCAGCAGAGTCTGAAAAATTAGCAGTAAGAATAGAGCTTTTTGATGATGAGGTAGAAAGGATTTCTACTTTTGATCCTCTTACGGGGCATTTAGAGGAAGAACTACCACGTGTTACTGTGTATCCTAAAAATCAATATGTAACACCCCAAGAAGTTCTTGATAGGGCTGTTGAGCAAATAAAGGATGATTTACAAGAGAGATTATTGGAGTTGCATGAAGCTGGAAAGCTAGTTGAAGAGCAAAGGCTTATGGAAAGAACCAATAATGATATCGAAATGATGAAAGAACTCGGATATTGTACAGGTATTGAAAACTATACAAGATATCTTTCTGGTAAAGGTCCTGGCGAACCACCACCTTGCTTATTTGATTATCTTCCTAAAGATAGTTTACTCATCATAGACGAATCGCACGAGACTGTGTCTCAAATAGGTGCTATGTATAAAGGAAATCTTTCTAGAAAAGAAACCTTAGTGAATTTTGGCTTTAGGTTGCCATCAGCTCTCGATAATCGTCCTCTAAGATTTGAAGAATTTGAAAAAATCCAACCTCAAACAATTTATGTTTCTGCGACACCACGTGATTATGAACTTGAAGAGGCTGGGGGAGAGTTTGTTGAACAAATTGTAAGACCTACAGGTCTTTTAGATCCTAAAATTTATGTAAGGCCAGTAAAGAATCAAGTTGATGATGTAATGAGTGAAATTCGCAAATGTGCGGAAAATGATGAAAGGGTGCTCATCACAACTCTTACCAAAAAGATGGCTGAGGATCTTACTGAATACCTAGATGAACACGGCATTAGAGTGCGTTACTTACATTCCGACGTTGATACTGTTGAACGTATGGAGATTATTAGGGATCTGCGATTAGGAAAGTTTGATGCTTTAGTAGGTATTAATCTTTTGAGAGAAGGCCTAGATATGCCAGAAGTATCTTTGGTGGCTATCTTAGATGCCGATAAGCAAGGCTTTTTGAGATCAAGCATGGCTTTAATTCAAACAATAGGTAGAGCAGCTCGTAATGTAAACGGAAGAGCTATTCTTTACGGCGATACAATAAGCCCTGCAATGCAGGAAGCCATAGATGAAACCCGCAGAAGACGAAAAAAGCAGGAGGCTTATAACGAAGCTCATCATATTGTTCCGAAACAAATACATAAGGAAATTTCAGATATTCTCGATGTTGGTGGCTCCAGAAAATCCAAACGATCTAGTAACCAATACAAAACTACAAATGATGCTAAAGATCCTTCGGAAATTAATGATCCAAAGGTTCTTGTTAAGATGATTGATAATTACAGGGACGAAATGAAGAAATTGGCTTCTTTGTTGAAATTTGAAGAAGCTGCTCATTACAGAGATCTTATGCGAAGCTGTGAAGAAAGATTGAAGATGCTCTGAGGATATGGAAAAAAATAATTTAAATGGTTAGAATTATCGCCTATGAAAGAATTTGTGATTATTCTTGCTACGAGGATGTGTAAATGAATTACTGTAAGTATATTCCAATTGATGTTGTTAATGGTCTCGGCACGAGATGTACATTATTTGTAGCAGGTTGTGAACATCATTGCAAAGGTTGCTATAACCAATCCACATGGAACGAAAACGCCGGTTTCCCATTTACAGAAGGTATGGTAGAGCAAATTATCTCAGATCTTAATGATACTAGAATTCATCGTAGAGGCCTTAGTATTTCTGGTGGTGATCCTCTATTACCTCATAATCTTCCAGCTGTGAAGGCACTATGCGAGCGCGTTAGAAAGGAATGTTCTCCTGATAAGGATATATGGCTTTGGACTGGCTATACTAAAGATAGCCTTACTCCAGAACAATTAGAGGTAGTGAATCTAATTGATGTTTTAATTGATGGCAAGTTTGTCCAAGAGCTTAAGGATCCAAGCTTGGTTTTCCGTGGGAGTAGTAACCAAATAATTTATCATTTCAATCGTTCACAAGCTTATTGGAAAAAATAATTTTTCTTTACCATTTGATAGGATTTTAGTCAAAGTCCTATCAAGTGTTGTAGTACGTATTTAGACGTTGACAATAAAAACGATACTTTAATTGACCATTC
>CAVGFV010000141.1:0-3331 GCA_963628765.1 Succinimonas sp. | reverse complement strand
TGCCTGATTTTTCAAGGTTTTTCTAATCCAGAATGTTCTTTAGGGGACATCTTCTAGGAAGTTCACATTATACCCCAATAAAGCATTGGTCAATGTTTATTGCCAAAAGTTGTTAGTGGGTATATCAGAATTAATTTTATATTTTTGTCTTTGGTAAAAAATATAAATTTTTTTCTAAAATAATTGTAACCTTTATAGTTTTTTATCGTTTTAAGAGTAAAGAGAGATTTAATTATTTTAGAGATATGAAATTTTGGAGGAAATGTCATGAAAAATATAGATAAAGACAATGACATTGATTTTGTGGATAAACTTGTTCATAAAGCATACAACTATAAAGCTCCTTCCTGTCCTGATTTTGCAAATATTGGGTTAGAAATAGCAGAAGAAAAGAAGCCAGAGGGTATGTTCTCCTCACTTATGAATATCCTTAAAAGAAAAACAGACTCTTTTAAAGAAAAAGCTAGTGCTTTATCAGACTTATCTCTTGATAACATCTGTGCAGCTGGCAAAGAAGAAGACCATTCTGATGACGAAGAAAAGAATAGCCTAAATGAAACTATAGATAAGCATTGATAGCATTGATAGCATTGATAGCATTGAAGCCCACCAAATTAGGTGGGCTCTGTGTTTTCTAACAAGTTCTTAATTAGTCTGGATTAACGATCTTTGTAACTTTGTACCCTGCTTCATCAATACAGCTAATAATTTCTGAATCAGGTATATCTGCCTTGACGTCTATTATAGCTTCGCCTTTTTTATGTTTTACTGAAGCTTTTGAAACATTTGGAAGATTTTCTAGAGCTGTCTTTACTCTTCCTTGGCAATGTTCACATTTCATTCCGGTAATTTTTATTAATTTTTGATCTTTACCAAGTGGTTGATTGGAAAGACCGAATATTTTTTTAATTATTTCCATAAAACTGTTCTTTTCTCCTAGTCCAAGTTTTAAAAAATTGAGTCTGAGTGCATTAGAAACAACGAATACACTTGATAAAGACATTGCTAATGCGCCTAGAGCTGGTGATAATTGCCATCCCAATAATGAATAAAAACACCCAGCAGCAACAGGTATTCCTATTAAATTGTATATAAATGCCCAAAAAAGATTCTCATGAATGTTTCTAATTACGGCTTTACTGAGTTTTATTGCTTTAATAGCATCGTAAGGATCAGAATGCATAAGAACCACTGATGCTACATTTATTGCAACACTAGTTCCTCCTCCCATAGCAAAGCCTATATCGGCCTGTGCTAAAGCCGGAGAATCATTAATGCCATCGCCGAGCATACCTGTAATGCCATATTTATTTTGTAATTGTTTTATGGCATCAAGTTTTCCATTAGGAAGAATTTCAGCTATAAAATCATCAATTTGTAGTTTTTTACAAGTTTCTGATGCTACTGATTTTTTATCACCGGTAAGCATTACTGAATAAATATTCATGTCTTTCAGTGTTGCTATTGTCAAAGGTGAAGTTTCTCTAAGGGTGTCAGAGATTTTGATAATTCCTAATAAGGTGTCGCCTTTAGAAAAATATAATACAGTTTTGTCATCAAATTCTGATTCATCAGGCAGTGATGTTTCAGGAATGATTTCAGATATAAATTTTCTATTACCAGCTCTATAGTTTTCGTTGTCTATCTTAGCTGAAACACCTTTTCCTATAAGGCTTGAAAAGTTATCGCATTCCAACAAGGATATGTTTTCATCTTGAGCTTTTTTGACAATAGCTTTGCCAATGATATGTTCACTAGATTTTTCCAAAGAAGCTGCAATTTTAAGAAGCTCTTTTTCTGATATCCCATTCAAAGGAATGATTTCAGAAATTTCAATATTACCAGTTGTAAGAGTACCCGTTTTGTCAAAAGCTAAGCTTTTAATCTTACCTGCCTTTTCCATTGCTTCTGCATCGTGGAATAAAATGCCATTTTTAGCTCCGATACCATTTCCAACCATTATAGAAACAGGTGTTGCGAGTCCTAATGCACAAGGGCAACTTATTACCAAAACTGATATTGCGCAATTTAAGGCAAAACCAAGATCCTTGCCTATTAGCATCCAAGAAATAAAGGTGATGATTGCAATTAAAGTGACTATAGGAACGAATATCCCAGAAATAATGTCAGCAATACGGGCAATCTTTGGTTTTGATGTTACGGCGTTTTTAACAAGATTTATGATGCCATAGAAAATAGTATCCTTATCTGAGTTAGTTGCAGTACATCTTAGGACGCCAGTGCCATTTATTGTTGCTGCATAGACCAAGGAATCTTTTTCTTTAACTACAGGGATACTTTCACCGGTCAAAGATGCCTCATCAACAGAACTTTCACCAGAAATAACAACACCATCAACAGGAATAGCACTCCCAGGTTTGACAATAAAGATATCTCCTTTGACAACTTCGCTAGCCTTTATTGTGTATTCTTTGCCATCTCTGACAACTAAAGCTGTTTGTGGATTTTTTTGAATAAGATTTTTAATCGCTTCTGTAGCTTTTGATTTAGAGCGAGACTCGAGCAATTTACCAAAACTTATTATTGTGAGGATCATTGCAGCTGTTTCATAATAGCTATACTTCAATTGTTCAGGGGATAGCAATCCTGTTAAAAATAGGTCGTTTTTAATTCCAAAGGTAAATAAAGACCAAATGAAACTTATTCCAGATCCTAGGGCAACTAGAGAATCCATATTCGGAGATAAGTGAATAATGTTTTTAATACCACTTATGAACAACTTTCTGTTAACAATAATAACTAATAAGGTTAGGAAAATTTCAAGAAAATCTTTACTTAAGTTTATTTGAAAAATATTGATTCCCGAAAAGTCACTTTGTTGGCTCAAATAAATAATAGGAATCAATAAAATAAAACTTAATATAAATCTGTGTTTTTGTTCATTTGGCTGTGTATCAACGAAATTATCATCATTGCCATCTTGAAGAGTAGCCCCATACCCTGCTTTAGTAACAGCATCTATTATTTGCTCTTCAGTGATATCGTCATTGTAAACAACAGACATAGAATTGGTCATAAGACTTACTGTTGCTTTTTCAACACCAGAAATTTTATTTACAGTCTTTTCTACGCGACTAGAACAGGCTGCACATGACATTCCTGTTATGTTGAATTTATTTTTTTTCATTCGATATTCACCTCTAGCCGAAATTTTAAAAAAGATTAAAGTAAATAAAAATGAGGCTTCGGGCATGATTGTGGGTAAAATGTCCTGCCTCTGACTAAAATTTCATATTGAAAAAGCCACCTAGGCTCCTGTAAAGTATCAGTGACCAAACATCTACTTCATGGGAGGACCAAGATGGCTTCT
>CAVGFV010000140.1:0-5321 GCA_963628765.1 Succinimonas sp. | reverse complement strand
AATGTTTGTCTAATGTTTGTCTAATGTTTGTCTAATGTTTGTCTAATGTTTGTCTAATGTTTGTCTAATGTTTGTCTAATGTTTGTCTAATGTTTGTCTAATGTTTGTCCAATGTTTTGTCTAATGTTATTATGTAAATAATAAAGGTGAGTTTTAGCAACAATAATTTGAAACAGGGACGACAATGAAAATAAGTGAACTATTCCCAGAAGTTGTAACAGAAGATTCAGAGTATGAATTCAAGGCACTCTTAAAACAAGATAACCCTGTAAAATGGGCTAAAACCATTGTCGGATATGCAAATGATAAAGGCGGAACAATATTTGTAGGGGTATCTAATGATGGTGAGGCCTTTGGTCTTGGTTTGAATGAAATAGATCAAACGAAAAACCTTGTTGCAAGAGTGAATGATAGAAACATCTTCCCTCATGCAAGAATCAGTTATGTGATGCGAAGCATCGATGAATCAGCCGATCATTTTGTTCTTGGTATTAAAGTGATGCCTGCGGAATCGGTAGTTAGATATCGCGAAGGAGATTTCAGTGAGACAGTGTATATTCGTGGAAATGGCAATTCCACACCCACCACACCTGAAGACATTATTTCATTATCTAAGAGGAGATCTGGTGTTGATAATGAAACAACAGATGTAGAGTATCGTGCAGAAGAATGGAAGAATTATTTGAATCTTTGCAAGGAGTATAGATCTGATTCGAAGGAACCATCATTAAAAGAACTTCAGAATGAAGAAATCGTGTCAAAAGAAGGTTTTGCAAAATCAGGATTTGTTATGTTCAGCGATCAATACGATAGAGACGACACTTTGATTTGTTGTCGATTGTGGTCTGGAAATGATAAAACAGGTACTGTAATTGATAGTGCAAGAATTAAGGGCTCTATTGCTGTTGTTTTTGAAAATGCTCTAGGATTTATTGAGAGAAACACAAAAAGAGGATGGAGAAAGACAGAAAAAGGAGGGCGCGAGGAAATACGTGCATATCCTAGAGAGGCTATTCGAGAAGCACTTGTAAATGCAATTGCCCACAGAGATTATTCAATTACAGGTACTCAGATCGATATAGATATTTACAAAGATAGGATTGAAATTGTTTCACCTGGTTCATGGTTGTTGCCTAAAGGTTATGCAGAATATCCAGTAGGTTCGATTCCATCAATCCGGAGAAATTCTATTATTGCAGCATGTTTAGATGTTGCAAACTTAATGGAACGTGGTGGAACAGGATTTCAGACAATGATGCAAGCATACAGTGGCTATGAAGATGCTCTTAAGCCTGTTGTTTCAATATATTTTGGTTTTCTGAACTTGAAACTATATGATGCACTGAACCAAACACAAGTAGATTCACAAAATAATAAACCTACTGCAATAAGTGATAAGGTGATTAGTCTTCTTAGCGCCAATGGGCCTATGAAAGTAAAAGATCTACAGAAGGCTTTTTCCTACTCTAATAGAACTAGATTTTTGAAAGAAGTTATTAATCCTCTTATTGCTGAATCTTTGATTTACCGTGACGGTAGCGCAAAATCTCCAACAGCTGTATTCAGGTTGGTAGATCACTCTAGTGTTGAAAGGGAAAAATGTAATAACGTTCAAAG
Organism: Succinimonas sp.; assembly: GCA_963628765.1. GTDB lineage: Bacteria > Pseudomonadota > Gammaproteobacteria > Enterobacterales > Succinivibrionaceae > Succinimonas. The sequence goes on along the minus strand of CAVGFV010000140.1, from coordinate 3,704 downwards.
TAAGTAGTAAAGGGATTGATTACAACTAAAATTAACGTTTGTGTTGATCGTCAGATTTGGAATAGATAGTTTGACAGAGATAAACCTAAAAAATCATAATTATTCACATATCTAAAACAGAAAAAACTTCATTCAGAAAAACTATGTGTAGGAACAATTTCTTACAAAGTAGAAGAAATCAATTCTGTAACTTTGAAGATTCTAGTGGTGCTTAGTTTCTTCAATATTAAGCGTAAATTTTTAATAACAATTTTTAAGGTGTTTTTGCATGCGTAAAATTAAAATCGCTAGCCTTGCAGCAGCAACAATGCTATTGGTAGCCTGTAACTCAACCCCAACACAATCTACCAATAAACCAAAATTTGCTTGGCAAGAACCGGATAAGCCAACATCCTGTGTGAGAACAACTGAGAATAAGGATATTACTTTAAAAGCATCTGATCTTAACTTAGCTAAGAATGACCATGGTTGTTTTGGAAGTTCTAACAAAATGTGCGATCTTCGTATTTACCAAGTTATGACAGAAAGTTTTATGCATGGTAATGGTGGTGCAGAAGGTGTTAAAAAATCTTGGGGACCATCAAAACACTTAGGAAACTTGAAAGGTGTTATTGATAACCTTAGCTACATAAAATCAACAGGTGCTAATGCTATTTGGTTAACACCAATATTCACTACCAAGTCAGTTCCAAATCAAGATTGGACATATGATAAATTAGACGGTACTGGCTATTATACTTCTGACTACTTCTCAATCGATCCAAGATTTGGGACAAAAGAAGAATTAAAGACATTGGTTAATAAAGCACATAGTTTAGGAATGTATGTTTTCCTTGATGGTGTGTTTGGTCATGCAAAAGCTAATGTTGTTGTTAAAAGTCCTAAAGGCAATGAATTGAAGCTGACAAGACGTTGTATCGATTCCAAAGGCTATATTGACAAAATGTCTTTAAAAGAGGCTCGTTGTTTTGAGACCGAAGCTTCATTACCTTTCTTGAAAGAAGTTGCTTCTTATTGGATAAATGAAGTGAAAATTGACGGTTGGCGTTTAGACCAGGCTTATCAAGTTAAACCAGAATATTGGAGTCAAATTTCCGAAACTGTAAAGCAAGCATCAGCTGATCCTAAAAATTCTTATAAGATGAATGGTAAGAAGGTTCAGCCACTTGGCTATATGGTAGGGGAGATTTGGTCAGAAAATCCTCGAGACATTGAAAGAACTGCTTATAAAGATGGTGCTCTTATGAGTGCTTTCAATTTCCCTCTTAGAGCTGAACTTGTAAAAGTTCTAGCCTCCCGTGAAAACATATTTGATCACGAAGCTTGTTCACAGCCAGCTTCAGGATTACAGATTTCATACAAAAAAATGCAAGGCTATAACAAAGATGCTATGCCTAATATGTTTTTAGGGAATCATGACCTTGTGCGTTTTGGCGATTTGTTGCAACGTTCTGGATATGAAAAAGAAGGTTCTAAACCACAGTCATATTACGACGCTCATAGTGCAGCTTTGAGTTTCTTAGCAGCTTATAGTGGTCCTATCACTATTTACTATGGTGATGAAACTGGTGACGAAACATTGAACTTTGCTTTACAGCCATCAGATTGTGGCAAGGTTGATAGATGTGACGATCACGTGGCAAGAACTGACGGACATGTTAATAGCCTTACAAGTGATGAGAAAAAGCTTAAAGATAATGTGGCAGCTATGATGAAACTTAGAGATTCTCATCCTGCTTTAAGTAGAGGTGTTAGAACCCATCTTTATAGTAGTTATGGTCTCTTCATAGATTACAAGAATTATAAAAATGATAATGTAATTTATGCTTTAAACGCAGGGGTAAAAGAACGCGATGTTACTTTCACCAATGATGTTTGGAATGCTATAGGATTTAATAGTTGCTCATTACAGGGATTAAATGGGGAAACTGTAGAAGGCGGTAACAAAGTTACTCTTAAACCTCTCTCAGGAAATTTCTATAAACTTGATTGCAGTAAATAATCTAAATTTTTAGGTAACGAAGCATCCTTTGAATATTTTTCAAAGGATGCTTTTTTTATTTAGCTTAAGATCTTGGATATAAACAGCCTAGTATTGCAGGCTTTGAAGCACCTGTAACACCAGTCATATTTAATGGCTCTCTATTTACAAATTTAGCCCCCATCCAAGCAAAGGCAAAGGCTTCTAGAAAATCAGGATCAACACCTAAACTGTCAATAGTTCCTACCTTTGAGTGACCTGTTTGTTTGGCTAATTCTTCAATACGTTTTATTAAATATTTGTTATGGCTACCGCCACCACATACATAGATTTCACCTCTTACGCCTAGTGCATTGATACCATTAATGATGGTAATAGCGGTAAGCTCTGTTATGGTCGCAAAGCGATCTTCAACAGGGAGCGTATGTAAGAATGGACAACGATTTAAGAATGATGAGTTAAAGAGCTCTCTTCCTGTTGATTTAGGAGGTGGTAATCTAAAATAGTTTTCTGATAAGAAAAGACCAAGAATACCGTCATTGATTTTTCCTCTAGTAGCAGTTACTCCATCAGGATCATTAGGTTTTCCAAGAAGAGTTCTTGCCAAAAGATCGATGAGTGTATTACCAGGGCCAGTATCAAATCCAATAACAGGCTTATTTGGAATAAGAGCCGTAACATTGGCAATTCCACCAATGTTAACAATAAAACGACTTTGTTCCTTAGAACCTAAAATTTCTTTATGAAAAGCAGGAACAAGAGGAGCTCCTTGTCCACCAAGCGCTAGATCGGCTGATCTGAAGTCACAGATAACATCAATTCCTGTTTTGGCAGCAAGTAGGGCATGATTTCCAATTTGTACGGAAAAACCATTTTCCGGCTCATGCCTTATTGTTTGACCATGAGAAGCAATTGCTACAATATCTGAACTGGTGTAATTACTGTTTTTTAATAAGGTAGTAACTACCTCTGCCGCAGCTTCAGCATACCTATTACCAGCAATTCCTGCTCTATGGATTTCATTATCACCACTCGAGCATAAGCTATTAAAAAGATTTTTATCGGCATCACTCCATTTCCGTTCTGCCGTTGCAATCAGCCTTGGAGGCTCGTTGTTGCTAAAATCAGCAAGAACAGCATCTATTCCATCGATGCTAGTTCCTGACATAAGACCTATATATAACGCCATAGTATGGTTAACATCATTAAGTTAACGTTTTGCGAGGATCTTTCACAAACGTTAACCTTTTTAATAATTTTTTAAAAACAATCACTAAGTGATATTATAGCTAAGCAAATTACTGAAATATAATAAATTAGTGTCATATTACGCAACTCTATATAAAAAACACACTGCTGATTTTGGAATTACCTTACGCCTATCAGCCCTGTTTGGTCTAATTGGTAAAACATAATGTCTTATCTTTTCTTCTATATTCTTTAACTTATCTCCAGCATGTCTGAAAAAATCTAAACAAATATGAATACCCATTGTATAGTTTGGCTGATATTTCCATTTACGATTTTGCTTATTATCAACAATGGCGTGCAGAGTAATTCGTTCACAAAAGTCGTACATGACAATGCGAGCAAATATTTCCTGTAAAACGAAGGAGCTCGTTTTTGCATGAAAGTTTGTAACACCAATGGCATATTTTAATTCACGAAAGGAGGTCTCAATTCCCCATCTAAGGTGATATAGATGTTTTAGATATGATGAAGG
>CAVGFV010000139.1:0-2029 GCA_963628765.1 Succinimonas sp. | reverse complement strand
TAGAGTTGGTCAAGAGAAGTTCGTAAACTATGTCAACATCTGGATTCGTTTAACAATAATAAAACCTATTTAGGTGAGATCTAAATTTGAGCAAGATCTGCTTCATCCAAAGAGCAGTAGGTTGTTAGCTTCAAGATTTACAAATTTGTAAATAATTCAAAATTTTTAAACAACGCAAATTTATAGAAACATTTCCCGCAGTTGAGGAGAAAATTTAAAAGTTCATCATGTCGCTTTGTGTAAGTACTTGAAACAATTAAGCATTTTTCTATCCCTATACTAAAAATACCATATTCAATTGTATTTTTAGTAAATTATGAATCACATCCAACCAAAACTTTCAAAAGCTCATAATGCTTTTAATAGCTACATTAGTAAAGAAACACAAAGACTTATCTGCAAAATAAAAAGTCATCCCAAAAGTGCTCTTTGCAATAAAAACGCCTTCTTACAGACGATATTTAATTCTGTTTTACCCCTTAAAACACTTAACTATCTCACAAGGAAAGTCCCAACAAATCAGTGCTTTAAAAAGCATCTACAGCCATTAAAACTTTATTGAAGTCTCTTTCTTAAACCTATAAAAAACAACGCCAATAACTAAAACACATTAACACACAGCATGAAAACCAAAATTTTTCCTACAATCATTGCCTTTATTGCAATGAGTATCAGTATTTCTTCCTATAGCGAAGACTCATCAGAACTTTGCCCTAACTCTAACGCTCTTGAAAAAATGATAAACAACCTATGTTGGGACTGCATTTTCCCGATCTATGTCGGCGGTGTAGAAATTCAAGGGAGCAAAGGTAAATCATCCGGTAATAACACATCTTCTGGAACTAGTTGCTATTACTGTTCTGATTCTAACTCAAACAATATAAGCACCAACTCTTCTAAGACAAGCTCTAATTCAAGCAATATCTTCTCTAGATCTTGGCACAACACTGGTGTTCCCGACGGTGCATTAAAAAACTCTTTATGTACCTGCCAAGAAGGAGCACTCAAAAAGCCAGGTATCTCAGAATCAATGTGGGAACCAGCAAGACTTATTGAATTTCCATACCGTGCTGGATGTTTTCCAACATTGGGTGGCCTATATATGAAAGATGCTTTTGAATTTTTAAATCTAGGAAATGAAGGTAGGCCTAATACTGTTTTTGCGAAGCAAAGTTTTAACGGTCAAACAGAATTTAGATTTTCACATTTATATGCTTTCCCTGTGTTGCAGATGGCAGGAATGATGACAAACGCAGTTTGCACAAAAGACGCATATGTTGATCTAGACCTTTTGAATATGACGGAATTTGATCCTACTTGGAAAGACGCTGGTATTTCGGCTATTACTAATCCCGAAGTCTTACTCGTAACAGCAATGAACATTGCCGCTGAAGTAGGTTGCCTTCCTGAAACCGTAAAAACAACAGTCAACGAAACGCCTGTAGATTCTTTATTTTGGTGTGCAGGGAACTGGGAAAATTTCTACCCTTTAGTCGGTGAAACCTTCGTCGGCGGGGCAGGGCAGGCTTCAAGTTACGAACTAGTACGTACTTTAGCTCTATTACATCGCTCAGGACGCGAATTTGGTACAAAAGGGAAGGTATTTTCATGTGGTGCGAGAGTAACGGAATACTTACCGAAATCTCAATACAAAGTGCAGTATTTTTTCCCAAAAGCAGAAAACGGCTCGCACGTAATAGGTTTTCCATTCATTGCCTGGGACTATGCTAACCATTACCCAACACCAAAAGGGGAAACGCCTGGTTATGTAATTTTTCGCTGGAATGACTGCTGTAATACAAACATTGTTGCAGAAGGCATTGAGTAGAGAAGCCCTTAAAACTCTTAAATCACTAAAAACCAAATTTCTAAAAATTTAACACACGTTATAGTTACAAAATCATGCTAAATATTAACAACATAGCACGCATTGATTGTGTCAAGTATTTTGTGTAAACATCTTTGATTTCCTGCCTCGTGTTACTCAGGCTGCATCTTGCTTCTTATCTGCCTCAAGCATATCATCAAA
>CAVGFV010000138.1:0-9746 GCA_963628765.1 Succinimonas sp. | reverse complement strand
TTTGATGATATGCTTGAGGCAGATAAGAAGCAAGATGCAGCCTGAGTAACACGAGGCAGGAAATCAAAGATGTTTACACAAAATACTTGACACAATCCCTTTTTTTTGTAAATCACATACTTAACTTCCCTAGCAAATAAATAGGTAGTTGAAATACCTTAGATAATATCTCACGATATTGAATTTGGTTTGGTGTTGGTTTTTCTCTTAGATGGGCATAAAAAAGACCACCTTAAAGGTGGCCTTTTAATTAAGCTAAACTTTGTATTCTTAGCTTTTAGTCGTTAGTCAAAGCATCGAGTGCATTCAAGCCTTCACCAAGTTCCTTAGCTGCAGCTTCAACAGAAGTTCTGCCTTCTTCAAGAGCACGCTTCTCTTCGAGGAGACGAGCTTCAAGAGCACGCTTTTCTGCAAGTGCACGGCGCTTCTGATGGTAGCTAAAGCCGGTACCAGCAGGGATGAGACGACCAACAATAACGTTTTCCTTAAGTCCGCGGAGTTCATCAACCTTACCTGCAACAGCAGCTTCAGTGAGAACACGAGTGGTTTCCTGGAAGGAAGCAGCACTGATGAAGGATTCGTTATTGAGTGATGCCTTGGTGATACCCATAAGGATACGCTTATAAATAACTGGCTTCTTATGATCCATAGCCAAAGCTTCATTAGCTTCCTTAACGCGAGTGTATTCAACCTGTTCACCCTTGATAAACTCAGTTGAATCACCTGGATCAACAATTTCGCACTTACGAAGCATCTGACGTGCAATCATTTCAATGTGCTTATCGTTAATCTTTACACCCTGGAGACGATATACCTGCTGTACTTCTGAAACGATGTAGTTAGCAACAGCTTCAACACCGCGAAGACGGAGAATATCGTGTGGAGACTCTGGACCATCTGCAATTGGTTCGCCCTTCTTAACTTCATCACCTTCGATGACGTTAACATCACGGTTAACTGCAATTGCAACATCAAATGGTTCGAGAACTTCGCCATTAGGTCCCTTTTCCTTAGGAGTAATGATGATCTTTCTCTTAACACGGGTTTCCTTACCGAAGGAGATAACGCCTGAGTATTCAGCAAGAATAGCTGGTTCCTTAGGGCTTCTAGCTTCGAAAAGATCAGCCACACGTGGAAGACCGCCGGTAATATCCTTAGTACCTGAAGCCTTCTGAGGAATAGTAGCAATTACATCACCTGGGAAGATTTCTTGGTCTTCAGAAATACGAACGATTGACTTCGGATGGAGCATGTAAGAAACTTCTTTGCCCTTCGCATCAAGTACTGGAGCACGATTCTCATCAACAACGATAATGGTTGGGCGCATATCCATAACTGACTTGTATGCAGCGTACTGGTTCTGGAAGTTCTTGTAGAGCTTTTCCTGAGCATCGAATACTTTCTTATCTGCCTTCCACTTAGCAAGCTTCTCTTCAAATGCAGCAACCTTAGCAGCATCCTTAAGGTCTTCATCTGGAAGACGTGGCATTTCACCAGGATTGTTCTTTGGTTTACCAGGGTTAAGAGGAGCAGCCTTACGGTTACCAGATTCACGTACTTCGATGTATGAATTACCAGTGCCTTCATCTTCCTTACGGTCAATGGTAACACCAGGTTCCATATCCTTGAACTTCACAAAGCCGTGGAATTCGCAGATGGTTGGGTGTGCGTGAGCATCCCATTCAGCAACGGTGGTATTGGTTGTAACCTTTTCACCATTCTTAACTGCAAGGATAGAGCCGTATGGGAGGCGATGGTTTTCAAACTTCTCATCATCAACATAGAGGTGAGCAGAACGAGAAACAACTACGAGCTTGCCATCTGGACGTGTTACGGTACGAGCATCAATGATGATCTTACCAGCACGTTTAACGATAACGGTATTATCTGCTGCTGCAGCTGATGCCGCTCCACCGATGTGGAAGGTACGCATGGTAAGCTGTGTACCAGGTTCACCGATTGACTGTGCAGCCATAACACCAACAGCTTCCCCCTTGTTAACAAGGATACCGCGAGCGAGGTCACGACCATAGCACTTAGCACAGATACCATACTTAGCGTTACAAGTAATAGCTGAACGTACCTTGATCTTATCAATACCATTAGCATCAAGAAGATCGCAGAGCTTTTCATCTAACAGGGTATTGTAAGGAATGAGAACTTCATCCTTAGTACCTGGCTTAATTACGTCTTCAGCGAGAACACGACCTAAAGCACGGTCACGGAGGTTTTCAACAGGTGAGTTACCTGAAGAAAGTGGAGTAATCCAAAGACCATCATGGCTTCCGCAATCATCTTCAGTGATAACAAGGTCTTGAGCCACATCAACGAGACGACGGGTTAAGTAACCAGAGTTAGCTGTCTTAAGTGCGGTATCAGAAAGACCCTTACGAGCACCGTGGGTTGAAATGAAGTACTGGAGTACGTCCAAACCTTCACGGAAGTTTGATGTAATAGGTGTTTCAATGATCGCGCCATCAGGCTTAGACATAAGACCACGCATTGCAGCGAGCTGTGAAATCTGCTTTTCAGAACCACGCGCACCTGAGTCAGCGTACATATAAATACTGTTGAATGACGCTTCCTTTTCCTGCTCTCCAAGAATGTTGGTTGCAGTTTCGGTACGGAGGTTTTCCATCATCACTGAGGAAAGGTTCTTAGCTGCACGGTCCCAAATATCAACTACCTTGTTATAGCGTTCGCCTGAGGTAATCTGACCTTCTTCATACTGCCCCTGAATTTCCATAACGGCCTTTTCAGCTTCAGCAATAAGAGTTGGCTTGCTCTTAGGAATGAGAATATCGTCAGTACAGATAGAACAGCCTGAGAGAGCTGCAAATCTGAAACCGGTGTACATAATACGGTCAGCGAACATTACAGTGTCCTTAAGACCGAGTGCACGATAGCAAGCATTCAAAAGACCACCGATCTTCTTCTTTCCAAGAGGCTGGTTAGAAACATACTTAAACCAGGTTTCTGGATGAGCTTCAAGATCCTTACGTTCAGCTTCAGTAAGTTCACGTGGAGGATCGATAAGATCATAGCTAAGTCCCTTAGGAAGAATCAAAAGAGAAAGGATTGCACGACCAATGGTGGTTGTACGAATAGATACGTTCTCTTCGAAGGTGCCATCAGGAAGCTTCTTATAATCGGTGATACGGCACTTGATACGAGCCTGAAGTTCAGCTAAGCCTGAACGATAGAGACGTTCTGCTTCTGAAGCATCAGAAACAAGCATACCTTCGCCCTTCGCACCAACCTTCATACGGGTCATATAGTAAAGACCGAGTACCACGTCCTGTGAAGGAACGATGATAGGATCACCTGATGCAGGTGAAAGAAGGTTATTGGTTGACAACATAAGAGCACGTGCTTCGAGCTGTGCTTCAAGTGTCAATGGAAGGTGAACTGCCATTTGGTCACCGTCGAAGTCCGCGTTGAAGCCGGTACATACGAGCGGATGGAGACGAATTGCCTTACCTTCAATTAATACAGGTTCGAATGCCTGAATACCGAGACGGTGAAGTGTAGGAGCACGGTTAAGCATTACAGGGTGCTCACGAACTACTTCATCGAGAATATCCCATACTTCTGGATCTTCTCTTTCTACCATACGCTTAGCAGCCTTGATAGTGGTTGCAAAGCCTTTAGCCTCGAGACGACCATAGATAAATGGCTTGTAAAGTTCAAGAGCCATCTTCTTAGGAAGACCGCACTGATGCATTCTAAGGAATGGACCTACGGTAATTACAGAACGGCCTGAGTAGTCAACACGCTTACCGAGGAGGTTCTGACGGAAACGCCCCTGCTTACCCTTGATCATGTCTGCAAGAGACTTAAGTGGGCGCTTGTTAGAGCCAGTAATAGCACGGCCACGACGACCATTATCCATCAAAGCATCAACAGATTCCTGAAGCATACGCTTTTCGTTACGTACGATGATGTCAGGAGCGTTGAGATCAAGAAGTCTCTTTAAACGGTTGTTTCTGTTAATTACACGACGATAAAGTTCGTTCAAATCTGAAGTCGCAAAACGACCACCCTCTAATGGAACAAGAGGACGTAGATCTGGTGGTAATACAGGAAGAACAGTAAGAATCATCCACTCAGGCTTGTTACCAGAAGCAACAAAATCTTCCATAAGCTTGAGACGACGGGTTAAGTTCTTACGAGTGCTTTCTGAAGTTGTAGAAGCAAGCTCTTCGCGTACCTTAGTGATTTCAAGTTCAAGATCAATATTCTTGAGGAGCTCAAGAAGTGCTTCCGCACCCATCTTAGCTTCAAAATATTGTTCAGTACTGATTCTTTCGTAATATTCTTCTTCAGTGAGAATCTGACCTGGAACTAAATCAGAATCACCTGGATCGGTAACTACGTAGTTTTCGAAGTAAAGAACATTTTCAATGTCCTTAAGCTTCATATCAAGAATAAGACCGATTCTGGATGGAAGAGACTTTAAGAACCAAATATGAGCTACTGGAGCAGCAAGCTCAATATGGCCCATTCTTTCACGACGAACCTTGGAAAGAGTAACTTCAACGCCACACTTATCGCAGACAGTACCACGATGCTTAAGACGCTTATACTTACCGCAAAGACATTCGTAATCCTTGATTGGTCCGAAAATTTTAGCGCAGAAAAGGCCATCTCTTTCTGGTTTGAAAGTACGATAGTTGATGGTTTCAGGTTTTTTAACTTCACCCCATGACCAAGCACGGATCTTTTCTGGTGAAGCAAGGCTGATCTTAATTGCATCAAAGTCAGCATTTTCTTCCTGCTTCTGAGCAGCGCTACGGTCGAACTCAGACATGCGACGGGAAATTGCTGCTTCTCCCATATCAAGTCCAGTAGAACCGAAGAAACTGTTTTGGATTTCGTTATCGCTCACAATAATATCCTCTGATTGCCCCCGCCTATTCAGCGGAGGCTTGTTAAAACCTTACGCCTGATTCTTGGTCTCAAGGGAAATATCGATACCGAGAGAACGAATTTCCTTTAAGAGAACATTGAAGGATTCTGGAATACCAGCTTCCATGGTGTAATCACCAGCAACAATGTTCTTATACATCTTTGTACGACCATTTACGTCGTCAGACTTAACAGTAAGCATTTCACGGAGAGTATAAGCTGCACCGTAAGCTTCAAGAGCCCACACTTCCATTTCACCGAAGCGCTGACCACCGAACTGTGCTTTACCGCCGAGAGGCTGTTGGGTAACCAATGAGTAAGAACCAGTAGAACGAGCATGCATCTTGTCGTCAACCAAGTGGTTGAGCTTAAGCATGTACATGATACCTACGGTAACCTTACGGTCGAAAGGGATACCAGTACGTCCATCATAAAGGGTAATCTGACCGGATTCAGGTAAATCTGCAAGACGGAGCATTTCCTTAATAGACTTTTCATTAGCACCATCGAATACTGGTGTTGCTACAGGAAGACCGCTTCTCAAATTTTCTGCAAGGGTCATAACTTCTTCATCAGTTAATGAAGAGATATCAACCTTCTGTGCAGTATTACCAAGGTCATAAACCTTCTGAAGGAATTCACGAACTTCAGCAATCTTCTTCTGCTGTTCAAGGAGAGCGTTGAGCTTATCACCGATACCCTTAGCAGCCATACCAAGATGAACTTCAAGGACCTGACCAATATTCATACGTGATGGTACGCCGAGTGGGTTCAACACGATGTCTACTGGATGACCTGATTCATCATATGGCATATCTTCAATCGCAGTAATACGTGAAATTACACCCTTGTTACCGTGACGACCAGAGAGCTTATCGCCAGGCTGGATATGACGTTTAACAGCTAAGTAAACCTTAACCATCTTGAGAACACCAGGAGCGAGGTCATCACCCTTCTGAATCTTCTGCTTTCTAAGTTCAAGTTTACGGTCATATTCTGCACGAAGCTGTACGAGCTTATTCTGCATTTCTTCAAGCTGACGCTGAACCTTTTCATCATCGAGTTTCTGAGTGAATACTTCAGCATCCTTAAGCTTCATCGCATTCTTAACACCATTCTTTGAAAGAAGGTGACGAGCGTTACGATAAATACCAGCATTAAGGAAGTTCAACTCTTCGTTAAGGTCTTTCTTAGCCTGTGAAATCTGTTGGGTTTCAATAGCCTTTGCACGTTCATCCTTTTCCATACCATCGCGGGTAAATACTTGAACGTCAACAACGGTTGCATTAGTACCAGCAGGTACACGGAGAGAAGTATCTTTAACTTCAGAAGCCTTTTCACCGAAAATTGCACGGAGAAGTTTTTCTTCTGGGGTTAACTGGGTTTCACCCTTTGGAGTTACCTTACCAACGAGGATATCGCCACCCTTAACTTCAGCACCAACGTAAACAATACCAGACTTGTCGATCTTGTTTAGAGCGCTTTCGCCTACGTTTGGAATATCATCGGTGATTTCTTCTGCACCAAGCTTGGTATCACGTGCAATACATGAGAACTCAAGAATATGGATGGTGGTGAGACGATCGGTATTTGCAACTCTTTCTGACACCATGATGGAGTCTTCGAAGTTGTAACCATTCCAAGGCATAAATGCTACACGGAGGTTCTGACCAAGAGCAAGTTCGCCCATATCGGTTGAAGAACCGTCAGCAATTACGTCACCTACGAGCACCTTTTCACCCATTGATACGCATGGACGCTTATTTAAGCAGGTGTTCTGGTTTGAACGGGTATACTTAGAAAGGTTATAAATATCGATGCCTGGATCGCCAGGTTCAACTTCTTCGATATTAACCTTAATAATGATACGAGCACCATCAACGTAAATTACTTCACCACCGTGACGAGCAATGGTAGTAACACCAGAATCAACTGCGGTAGCTCTTTCCATTCCAGTACCTACGAAAGGTTTTTCTGAAATAACAGTAGGAACTGCCTGACGTTGCATGTTACAGCCCATGAGTGCACGGTTAGCGTCATCGTGTTCGAGAAATGGAATTAATGATGCAGATACAGAAATAATCTGTTGAGGAGAAACGTCCATATAACGTACTTCAGAAGCACGCTTAAAGGTTGAGTCCCCCTGGAAACGGCAAGGAATGATTTCATCAACGAAACGGTTGTTTTCGTCAAGATCTGCATTAGCCTGTGCAATTACATAGTTGCCTTCATCAACAGCTGAAAGGTATTCGAAATCATCGGTAACCTGTCCATCAACTACACGACGATATGGGGTTTCAAGGAAACCATAATCATTGCAACGTGAGAACACTGCGAGTGAGTTAATAAGACCGATGTTTGGACCTTCAGGGGTTTCAATTGGGCAGAGACGACCGTAATGAGTTGGGTGTACGTCTCGAACTTCGAAGCCTGCACGTTCACGAGTAAGACCGCCTGGACCAAGAGCACTAATACGACGCTTATGAGAAACTTCTGAAAGCGGGTTATTCTGGTCCATGAACTGTGAAAGTTGGCTTGATGAGAAGAATTCCTTAACAGCAGCACTTACAGGCTTAGCGTTAATTAAATCTTCAGGCATGATGGCGTCAAGTTCACCCTTATTGAAGCGTTCCTTAACAGCCTTTTCAATACGGAGAAGACCAACACGGAAATGGTTTGCTGTCTGTTCACCAACACTTCTGATACGACGGTTACCGAGGTGGTCGATATCGTCCACACTTGACTTACCGTTACGGATCTTAATGAGGTAACGCATTACCTTGATAATATCGCTGGTAGAAAGAACTCTTTCTGGAGCTGGGAAACTATAAGAAGATTCAGCTTTAACCTTTGATTTATCTTCGATAGTACCTGCAAAGTCTTCAGTATTAACATTAAGATGCATATCCTGAAGTCTTACTGCAAATACCTTAGCTTCTTCACCATTGATGGTTACGGTACGAACGTATTTCTGCTCATTATCTTTAGCATCATCACGTACAGGAATTACAATTGATTGTAAAGAATCAAAGAATTTCAAGTAACCACGGGTTGGGATCTTAGTAGGAATAAGATCAGCACTCTTATCGTTCTTCTTAGCAGAAACTTCTTTTAAGAATTCTGGGAACTTAAGGTATACAACGCCTTCCTTAACAAATACAGAAGAATCATCCTTGTTGTATTCACCAGCGTTAACGAAGTATTTAACACCATCTGAAACAGCTTCATTTTCTTTGAAGTGTTCATCAAACTTCATACGGCCTACTTCTGAGAGGTCATAACGATCGAAGTTAAAGAACATCTTGTTAACGAAGTCAGCTGCGGTATCTTCTTCAAGACGGTCACCAGGACGCATGGTGCTGTAGATGCTGAATAGAGCATCTTTCTTAGTTCTTGTACTATCAAGAGCAATAGTTGATGAAATGAAAGGACCATCATCTACGTTGCTGGTATAGATAGTTTCGAACTTCTTAATCTTGTTTTCAGAAAGAAGCGCTAAAGCATCGGTTGATACTGCTGTATTAACTTCAGCAATTAAGTTGCCCTGCTTATCGAAATAGTTATGAGCAAAGAGCTTATCAGCAAGATATTCAACAGGAACTTCAATTGCTGGAACCTTTACACCCTTTGAAACTTCGATAAAGGTATTGATATTTGATTTAGCAAGCTTTCTGATATGACGCTTAGTAATCTTCTTGTTCTTTTCAACAATAAGCTCATCGCCTACTTTGATATCGAAATTAAGAACTTGGCCATCAAGTCTTTCTGGAATAACTTCCATAAGGATCTTGCCGCCCTTGATCTCGAAGTAAGAGGTATCGAAGAAGATATTGATCATATCTTCATTATCAAAACCGTATGCACGGAGAAGCTGTGTTGCAGGGAGCTTTCTCTTACGGTCGATTCTTACAAAGAGGTTATCTTTATGGTCGAATTCGAAATCAAGCCAAGAGCCACGTGCAGGAATTACACGAGCACTGAAAATTGTACGACCTGGGTAATTCTTACCTTTATCGCTATCGAAGAATACACCAGGAGAACGATGGAGCTGAGATACTACAACACGTTCAGTACCATTGATGATAAAGGTACCATTTTCTGTCATGAGCGGAATTTCGCCCATATATACTTCTTGTTCCTTTACATTAGAAACCTTGCCATCCTTTTCTTTTTGGATGTAGCGAAGATTTACGCGTAAAGAAGACTGGTAAGAAGCACCACGAATTAAGCATTCACGTACATTGAATTCTGGTTCATCTAAACTGAATGATTTATATTCAAGTATAGCTTGACCGTTGGCGCTTACGATTGGGAATACGCTGTTTAATGCACCAGCAAGACCACAGTCGCCTGTGTCATCTGGGTGAATAAAACGGTCATAAGAGTCAACCTGTGTGGAAAGCAGATATGGCACGTCGATGAACTGCGGCCTTTGGCCGAAATTCTTACGAATGCGCTTTTTCTCGGTGTTGGATATCTTCATTGAAGTAGATTACTCCTTCGTTAACAACTAGTTCTCAAGAAAAAATCTTCGAGACTGATTTTTTCTGGCGGTCTAAGACACCGGCCGCAATAAGAACCGTCGATATCTATCAGACAAAATAAAACATGCGATTATATAAAAATTTAGGAAGATATTGATTTTTTTTTGAGTTTTAGACTTGATTTGAGGGTATGAGTTTTATTAAATATGATATACATCACAATTTATATAAAAATATCAGTCTCAAAAAGGTGTTTTTCGACAAAAATTTGAATTATTATTGACAGTTTTCGGTGTTTTTCTGACTTTTACAATTTTTTGTACTAAGATTCCTCTTTGATCACAAGCCTATTCT
>CAVGFV010000137.1:0-23193 GCA_963628765.1 Succinimonas sp. | reverse complement strand
TTTTTCTTGGATGAGTAAGATGGGAAATCACATACCTAAAATCCTATCGTTACAGTTTAATTAGCTTCCTTAACGTCTAATCGCTAAACGTTCTCTATTTTCTTCTCTTGCTTCTACGCCTTTTTTAAGTAACACATATGTTGCGCCTTTATCGCCGTGGAATGGCATAGCAGTGTGGTAACCTAAAACTTCAGGCATATCTTTTAGCCAATGGGCAACATAACTTTTTAGTAAAGCTTTAGGTTCAGAGAATTCCCCTTTGCCATGGATGATTATTATGCAACGCATGT
The DNA here is from genome assembly GCA_963628765.1 of Succinimonas sp. GTDB lineage: Bacteria > Pseudomonadota > Gammaproteobacteria > Enterobacterales > Succinivibrionaceae > Succinimonas. The sequence continues at coordinate 22,903 of CAVGFV010000137.1, read as the reverse complement.
TTTTACGCATGGCATAGACAATGGTTTTTCTAATTGCTTTATAAGCATTTTCTACAGAGTGGTTATGAAGATCTACCCAAGTTTCAGGGAGATACTCTCCGGCTTTTAATTTTTTCATAACACCGTATTGTAGACCTGGGGTGCGGTAGCTAATAGTGTCCAAAGGATCCACAAATTGCATACCGGCAGTTGAGAAGAAAGACATATCCTCTTCTTTCTTTTCATCTTCGGCCATTTCTCTAAGTTTTTGGGCGGCTTCTTTATCCATTAACGGTGTGAATCTAGGCACCGTATCTTGCACCATCTTTTTTACGCCTTTCATTTGAGAAGCAAATGAAGGTTCAGTATTTTCGGTATCGCTATTATCAATTCTTTTTTTGAATTCTTCTTGTCTCTTTCTACTTTCTTCGATTTTAGCTTCGGCGATTCTTCTTCTCGCTTTTTCTTCATCTTGTTCGCGTTTGATTCTTGCTTCTTCCTGAAGAGCCTTTTGTTTTATTTTTGCGGTAACTCTACCTAAATCATTTAAACTGAATGACTTTTTCATTTCTTTAATCCTTTTTCTTTTCTAATTTTATCCACAGCACTACAGAGCTCTGGTAGGCCTTCTTCAATTGACCTCGGAGTTACTCGCATCACTAAATCTTGGTTTGAAAACATGTATTCTGGGATATCGAACTTAGCCAGGATATCTAAAGGAATATTGGTAAAATTAATAATGAGGTCTGGTTTATTGTGAACCAACTGTTCCATATTTGTTTCGGGGTATTTTATAAGTTCAGAATTACTAATATTGTTTCCCCCGCATATTGTTAGTAACTCCCCAATATAGGTGTTTTTGCTAGCAATTATAGGAGGGCGAGTCCAAATTAGTAATCCAATTTTCATTTTTGGGGCATTTTTATAAAGATCACGGGTTTCATTTAGGAAACTTTTTAGTTCTAAGACTCTTTTTCCTCCTTGTTCTGGTTTTTTAAGAAGCTCTGCTGTTTCTTTTATAGTCGCAAAAAGATCTTCAAAATTTTCTAATTTAAAAACATGAGTTTTTGGAAACTTTGAAATTTTATCTAGAGAAACCTTATTAAAAGATCCACTTACCAGTGTTATATCATTGTTAATCGTTAAGAGTTTTTCTAAATTTATTTGGTAATAATCAGCTACTTTAGGAGCTTTAGTAACATCTTTAGGATAATTGCTATTGATGTCTACAGCAACAAAGCAAGAAGGTGCTACAAATTCAGCTGCTATTTCGGTGATGTCTGGTGTCAGGGACACAATTTTTTTAGTACAGGATTCATCTCCTGAAAACGCAGGAGATGAAATTAGGCATACGCTAAATAATATTTTGCAAACTGCGCTAAATATCTTTAGGAATTTAATGTTAATGATAGAAACTGTAGTACTCATATCCAAAACAGCAAGCCATTATTATTCCTATAGAAACCCATATAGCTTTGGATGTTAAAGCAAGAGCTTTTTTAGGTGTTTCTAAATCTGGTTCATTCGTACCACCAATAACAGGATAGCGGTAGAGTGCCAGCATGTAATAACGAGGGCCTCCAAGTTTCACATTAATTTTAGAAGCGATAACCGCTAAAATCATGGCACTGGTTTTTGAAGGCCAACTATTAATTGCATATGCGAGAGCTTTGGGATCGTTAACTCTATTTCCAGGAAAGAAATTAATAACGATGATCATCCAAATAGTAGGGAGGATAAAACAGATTTGCTCGATAGTGCTACTAAATTTGCCAAAGTATTGATTAATTGGAAGCTTTAAGTTGAAGGCCATTGCAAGAATAACAAAAATTTTTACAAACATGGCTGCTTCAATGCCTAAAGCAAGGTACACAAAGGCCGGCATAAAAAAGTGGTTTATTAATCTTAAAACACTGCTTTCTGTCGCTGCTTTACTAATTCCAAGAGGACTTAAGTTTTTAGTAACTCTTAGTGTGTAGCGCCCGAGAAGTTTTCTAGCTTCTTCTTTTTTGTCTTCTTTTAGATATTTGGTAATTGTCTTGGCAAGAGCTCTTTCTGGACGTGATTCCAATAAAATTAACAGAATACAAAAATCAATAATGTCACTTATGTATGGAATTCCTTCTAAAAGCACTCTAAGAGCTATTAGGAAAGTGAATACCACGATGATGATTATGAGAGGCAGGAAGAACCCCGCAAAAGATTTTTGCGATGGAGAATTATCTAAACGATTAACACGTCTTCCCAGTGCAGAAAGAGGTGCTACAAGTTTATTAAGGCGCACGAAGAAAGGGAACGGAATAAACCATTCGATTAACATGGCAAGTAAAAGTACTCCAGCTCTCGTATCGAGAGGTAATGCTGGAATGCTGTATCCAAAAATTTCAGTTATCATAAGCCTTTCTCGAGGATCTTAAGTAGTACTTCCTGGCTGTTACGGGCAGCGAATGGCAACATTTCATCAAAGGTCATGTCAGCTTCACCATTTGCTTTGTCAGAAATGGATCTGATTATTAATGCATGTTTTCCCATTTCATAAGCAACTTGAGCAATAGCAGCTCCTTCCATTTCTGTTACGTAAGCATCAGGGAAGGTGGTATCGATATGTTTTCTGTGTTCAGCACCTGCTACAAATTGATCGCCACTTACCACTAAGCCTTTATATGCAGAGAAATTGTATTTTGCCCCCACTTCTTTAGCAGCTTCTAAAGCGATATCTGAATATTTGTCTTCAACAGGAATTATTTGTGGAAAACCTGGTACCTGACCTGGTTTGTAGTTGAAAATAGTTAAATCGAAGTCGTGTTGGGTTGCACCTGAAGAAATAACCATATCCAAGGTGTTGAGTTCTTTAGCGATGCCACCACCTACACCAGTGTTGATAATAATATCGCAGTCAAAATAGCTAATTAATACTGTTGCAACTGAGCCTGCACAGACTTTACCAATTCCTGAGCAGGTTAATACGACATCTCTATTTTTTAATTTGCCAACAATGTATTCTTTTTTGCCAAATGTTACTGTTTTGCTTTCGCTAATTTGTTTTTTTAATTCTGCAACTTCTTCTGGCATCGGTCCGATAATACCGTATTTCATAATTTAATTCCTGTTTTGTATGATTCCCACTAGTTAGAAGTAGGGATGTTGTGTTCTTTATACTTGGCTGTTTTGGGCAAGTACTTTTGTATAGTTAATAACTTTTTACTTAAAAAATTCTCTTTTTAAGTTTTGGAAAGATTATATCTGTAAGGGAGCGATAAACAAAGTAGAAGGACAAGAAGAAAATGCTATTATTAGTCTCCAAAGCTAAGTTTCCATCGTCATCGTAAACCTAATTTTTGCGGAGTATAAATTGTCAGATTCACAAAATATCCGATTGAATCGTTATGTACATACCTTCGGTGATTATCTCCGTGAAAAATTTGGTGGTCCTGTATATAAGATTTCTCTTTCTGGAAATTTTACTTGTCCGAACAGAGATGGCAGTTTAGGAAGAGGCGGGTGTACCTTTTGTAGTGTAAAAGCTTTTACAGAAGCATCAGAGCAACATTCGTTAACAGAGCAACTTAATTCAGCTTGTTTAAGAAATCCTCGGGCGAAAAAATTTTTGGCTTATTTTCAAGCTTACACTAGTACTTATGCAGAATATGAAGTTCTAAAGCAATGCTACGATGAGGCTTTGGCTGCCCCTGAAATTATTGGTATTTGTGTGGGAACAAGACCCGATGTTGTTTCAGATGAGGTTTTGGATCTTTTAGCATCCTATGGAAAATTAGGAAGGGAAGTTTGGCTAGAACTAGGGCTACAGTCTGCATTTAATGAAACCTTGAATGTCATTAATAGACATCATGACTTTGAGTGTTATGTAGATACAGTAAAAAGAGCACGAGCCCGAGGTATTAAAGTTTGTACGCATATTATTGTGGGGTTACCTGGCGAAGACTTAATGCATAATTTAACTACTTTAGGACTCGTCTTAGATCAAGGTGTGGATGCTTTAAAATTACATCAATTACATGTTGTGAAATACAGTAAGATGGCCCTGGATTATCGAAGCAGAAATTTGAAATTATTATCTCTAGAAGAATATGCCCGCATTGCTGCCACCATGATCCAAGAAACTCCTTGGTCTGTACTCTTTGAAAGGGTTGGAGCTTCAGCTAAAAATGACATGTTAGTAGCCCCTGCCTGGGCTTCTGGTAGATGGCCTATCATCAATGCTATAACCGAAATTCTTGCTCGTGAAGGAGGCCAAGGGAGCAAGGTAATTTTGGCCTAATTTCATGAAAACGTATCATTACCTATAAATTTTTCTGTAATTAAAGAGGGCCTGCTTCTCAATTTAATTCACCTTAACAAGAGAAAAAGTTATTTAAGTGATAAGTTATGAGTTGCATGCATTTATAAGATCTTGAGGGATACTGATCATGGAACATGGTAACGATATATTAGAAGCCCGTGAAGCAACCAATAAAACAATGGCTTTGATACTTGCAGGCGGTCGTGGTAGTCGTCTTCATCAACTTACGAATACTCGAGCTAAGCCAGCTGTGTATTTCGGCGGTAAATATCGTATTATCGATTTTGTCCTTTCAAACTGTATTAACTCTGGTATTCGTCGTATTGGCGTGGTAACACAGTACAAATCTCACAGTCTTTTAAGACATTTGCAGATGGGATGGTCATTTCTAAGAAACCAATTTAATGAATACTTAGATCTATTGCCAGCTCAACAACGTATGGATGAAGTGCATTGGTATCGTGGCACTGCCGATGCTGTTTATCAGAACGTGGATATTATTAGAGATCACCACCAAAAATATATTTTAATTCTCGCAGGTGATCATATTTATAAAATGGATTATGCGAAGCTTCTTTTGGATCATATCTCTAGTGGTAAGCCCCTTACAGTTGCATGTATTTCCATACCAAGAAATGAAGCTAGCTCTTATGGAGTTATGAGTGTCAATGAAGAAGGCACCATTACTGATTTCCATGAAAAGCCAAAAAATCCTACTTGTATTCCAGGCCAGCCTGATAGAAGCTTAATTTCCATGGGCATATATGTATTTGATGCCAAAGTTATGTATCAGATGCTCGAAGAAGACGATCAGATGATCGATTCTCAGCACGATTTTGGTAGAGATATTATCCCTAGAATGGTAAAGATGGGCTTAGCCCATGCACATGATTTTGCAAAATCATGTGTTACCAACAGAGCTAAAAAACAAATTTATTGGCGTGACGTAGGAACAGTAGATTCATTTTGGTCAGCTAATATGGACCTTGCGTCAGTGACCCCAGATCTTGATATTTATGATCAAGATTGGCCAATTTGGACTTCTCAGGTACATTTACCATCCGCAAAATATGTACAAGATCTTAATGGTGCTTCCTCAATTGTTAGAAATTCATCAGTTTCTGCGGGGGTAATACTGAGTGGCTCTTCAATATGGTCATCAGTACTCTTTTATAACGTACGTGTACACTCATTTTGTTTTATAAATGAGGTTGTTGCCTTCCCTGATTGTATAATTCATAGAGGCTGCCGTCTAACTAAGGTGATTCTCGATAGACATTGTGAATTACCAAGAAACCTTGTCGTTGGTGAAAATGCCGAACTCGATAGCAAACGTTTCTATAGATCCGAAGGGGGAATTACTCTCATAACGAGAGCAATGCTGGCAGTATTAAGACTCAATGAACCTGAATTATTTGAAGGCTTTGACGAGTACTGTAGTAAACGTGAATAAGTATTAAGATTTAAACATGGGTGATCCAAAAAAAATAGTTCAAAAACAGGATAGTTTTTTAGATAGCATTTACAAGCAGCCATTGTTATCAATGGCTGCTGTCTTTGGCGCTATAGCGACAGTAATAATTACTAGTGTTAATTGTTTAATTAATTATTTAGTACATGACTCATTATCTTTAAGCAATGTAGTGATGCCTTTAGCTTATGGGGCGGTGCTTACATCTTCTTTGGTGTTTTTCTTATCGAAGATGTTTTCGGAAGTTGAAAAATCTCGAAGACAGGTATTGGATCTTCAGAAGCAGGAAACTCAGCTTAAGACATCTTTAGCTAAGTCTTACATTGCTATGATTAACCAAAGAGAAAAGAACAATACCCTATCTCAAGATCATGAAAAGCTTCGTGGCACACTTGATAATGAAATTACCCAACGTTTACAAGCACAAAATCTTTTAGACGAACAATTAGTGTTCTTTTCAGCAATTGTTGATTTAACTCCTGATATCATTTTGTACCGAAATTCTAGCGGTGAAATAAAAGGGTGTAATGACAATTTACTCCGCTTACTTCGCATCAAGGATTCAGAACAACTCAATCAACTTTTAATGCAAGATCAAAAGCTGAATGAATGCTTTGTACATGGGGATAACATAGTTATCAGTAACAAAACTGATATCATGTATGAGCGCACCATAAATAACATCATTTACCAAATAAGAAAACGTCCTGCTGTAAATCCTAAGGGACAGCTTATTGGAACCATGATTTATGGCCACGACATCACTAAATTAAAGAATGAACAAGACGTTCTCGAAAAGGCTTCTCGTGATAAAAGTAATTTCATTTCAACCTTAAGTCATGAGCTGAGAACACCATTAAATGGTATTGTGGGCTTAAGTGATATCTTATTAGGAACTGGGCATTTTTCAGGCGAAGATGTTAGAAATCTTAAGGCCATAAATGTTAGTGCGGTTACCTTAGGAAATATTTTTAATGACGTTATTGATCTAAATAAGTTTGAAAGACAGACCTTCAGTATCAATATGGAGGATGTTAAATGGAAAGAATTTATTGAAGATCTTGAGACCTTATCTCGCTTAATGACCGAACAGAAAAACCTCAGTTTTGATTTTAAAGTTGAAGGTACTGTTCCAGAAGTATTAAAAACAGATCCTACCAGATTACGCCAAATGCTATGGAATATTATTTCCAATGCAATTAAGTTCACATCTAAAGGTGGAATCTCAATTGTGATTGAGCATGTCCAAGGGGCAGAACATTGCGTGCATGTGAACTTTAAGATTAAAGATACCGGAATTGGTATTGCAAAGGACCAGCAACAAAAGATTTTTGGTTTGTATTACCAAGTTCCAGGTACCAAACAATCCACAGGCACGGGAATTGGTTTGAATGTAACCAAGCAACTCGCTAGTGTTATGGGTGGGAGAATCCACCTAGAAAGTGAGCTCGGTGCAGGATCTCTATTTACCCTTAGTTTTGATTTCTTAGAGATTATTCCTAAGAAACAAGATGAAGTGCGAAGAGTGTTAACATCTTTGAATATTTTATTGGTAGAAGATGTGGATTTGAATATTCTAGTATGTAAGACCATGCTTGAAAAACTCGGTAATAGAGTAGTCGCTGCTAAGACCGGTAAAGATGCTTTGGAACTCTATCAAAAAGAACAGCCTGACCTGGTGCTTCTTGATATGCAGCTCCCTGATATGACTGGCCTTGATGTTGCGGATCATCTTGTTAATGATTTTCAATGTACAAAGCCAGTGCTGGCTTTGACCGCGAATGTTATGCAGGATCCTAGTGTTTATACAGCACATCATATTGATGGTGCGCTATCAAAACCACTCTCAGCAACCAAGCTAGCGGAAAAGATTAAAAACTATGCTCTACAAAAAGAAAACAGGCACTGATTGACGACAAGATTTGTTAAACATAAAACATGAGATTAGATATAAATGGCTAATGAAACGATAAATACTAAATATATTGATGAAGTGATTGAAATTACTGGTCCTGAACCTTTAATTGCAGCATTAAAACTTTTTCATTCTCAAGTAGTGGAATACGTTACTAACTGTAGGCAGTATTTTTCTAATCACGCTTATGAAGAAGCAGGTAAGGAACTTCACAAGATCAAAGGTGCTGCTAGTTCAGTAGGCTTATCTAGTGTTGCTGATGAGGCAAAGAAGACAGAACTTGCTCTTTTAGAACAACGTGAGAATTTTGGTTTTGATGCAGCAATTGAGGTTTTAAAGGATAAGATCCAAGTTGGTGAAAAAACACTTGGTGATTATTTAAAGCAGAAATCTAACTAGCACAGGTTGTTAGAGACAAAAATAAAGGCGCTCAAAAGCGCCTTTACTTTTTTATTAGAACTGGACATCAACACCGAATCTGTAGCCTTCACCGTGTATGGTTTCAATAAAGCTACTAGCATCACCTTCTTCAAGGTGCTTTCTTAATTTTCTAATGGTAACGTCTACAGTACGATCGTGTTCTTTAAGCTCTCTTCCCATCATAAATAGCATTAAATCAGATCTTGTGATGAGGAGTTTTGCGTGTTCACAGAAATACTGCAACATACGGAATTCAGCTTTTGGTAATCTTTGAACTACACCTGTTGGTGATACCAATTCATGACTATTAGCATCAAGTGTCCAATTAGCAAAAACGTATCTAGCATTAGGGACCGGGGTAAATGTAGACCGTTCAACTGTTCCCTGAACTTTTGCTGGCGCTTTAGCACGAGTTCTATTAATAAGATTTCTCGCACGGATAGTTAATTCTCTTGGGTTAAATGGCTTAGTAATATAGTCGTCAGCTCCGATTTCGAGTCCCAGAATACGATCAATTTCATTGTCTCTTCCAGTAACGAACATTAATGCTGTATCTCCTTTTTCACGGAGCTCTCTTGCTAATATAAGGCCATTCTTACCAGGAAGATTTATATCCAATAGAATTAAATCCACCTGATTGGCTTTAAGCATTTTATTCATCTGTTCGCCATCGCCGGCAACTAGAGTCTGATACCCTTCTGCTTGAAAAACAGAAGTTGCCATTTTACAAGCAACTGGTTCGTCATCGACTATTAAAACGGTAGGTGCTGTCATCTTGATAAGCCCTTAGACATAATGAACTTCACATAACATTTATATCGTGTGATTCCCAGTATACAAATAATAGTTAATAAGAATTATTGGATACCGAGCCAACCCCGCTGTTCGAGCGGTTATTACAACTTTATCGTTGTAAATCAAATATTCAGTTTTTAATAATTAATTATCTAGCATCAAAAAAAATTTAAGACACTAAAAACGGATCTATTTTATCAGAATAGCCAAAATTTATCAAAAATCCTTAATAAAGTTGTGAATTGGCTATTTGAAAGCATTTAGAAATTTTTTTATACGGGATACTAAAAATATTTTTTTATTCTGTGAATAAGAATGGTGAATTTTAAGAAAGGTTCTTAAACTTCGTTTTTTTAAGAACCTCTTTAATAAAATTTAGCAAGAAAACTCAAGAGCCATACCGAATGGATTTTTTCTTACAAGTTTGCCATCGTTAACAATATGATTTCCATTTACAAAAGTGTGGAGAATTCTATTGTTAAAGGTCATTCCTACAAATGGAGACCAACCACACTTAGAAGCAATCATATTTGGGGTAACTTGAATAGGGCTATGAGGCTTTATTACTACAAGATCTGCCCAATAGCCTTCTCTTATAAATCCGCGCTTTTGAACGTGAAATCGCAAAGCCGGGTTATGACAGTAACCTGTTACAACATCTTCAATTGAGAGTTCGCCACGATGTACGAGCTCAAGAAGTGATAACAAAGAGAACTGGATTAATGGAAGTCCTCCTGGAGCCTTGATATAAGGAAGCATTTTTTCTTCGAGGGTATGTGGAGCATGGTCAGTGGCAATACAGGTAATTACGCCACTACGAACAGCCTCCACTAGAGCCTTTCTATCAGCTTCAGTTTTAACAGCAGGGTTACACTTAAGCTTGTTACCAAGTCTTTGATACCAGGTATCATTAAAAAACATATGGTGGGCACAGACTTCACATGTAATTTTTCTTTGTTCTATTGGAAGATTAGCGTATGGCTTAAATAGTTCTAGTTCTTCTTTGGTGGAAAGATGGAGAACGTGTAGATTAGCGCCAGTCTCTTTTGCAATGCTTATAGCAAGTTTAGATGACTTTAAGCAAGCTTCTCTACTTCTTATGAGTGGATGCATTGCTGCAGTAAGATTTTCATCGCCATATTTTTCACGGAAAGCCTTAAGATTGGCGTTGATAATTCCGTTATCTTCGCAATGGGTTGCTATAGGTATTTGGCTGTTACTGAAAATTTCTCGTAAGTGTGCTTCATCGTCAACCAATAAGTTGCCTGTAGATGACCCCATGAATACTTTGACACCGCAAATTTCAGAAGGGTTTAAAGTCTTTATTTCTTCAATATTATCAGGGGTAGCACCGAGGTAGAAGGCATAATTGGCATATGAAGTGCTTCTAGCTTTTTCTTTCTTTTTTCTAATATCTTCATTGGTTATTGCTGGAGGATTGTTGTTTGGCATATCCATAAATGAGGTAACACCACCAAGAACAGCTGCTTCCGCTTCTGAGGCAATATCTGCTTTATATGTAGCGCCTGGATCTCTAAAATGTACTTGGTCATCAATACAGCCAGGAATAACTATGTTTCCTTTACAGTCAATGATTTCATATGAATCATCAGCAGAAATGTTTACCCCAATTTTTTCAATATGACCATTTTGAATAAGAATGTCTCGGAGTGATGTGGCATTTTCATTTATTATTGTGGCATTTTTAAGAAGTATTGAGCTCATTAAAAAATCCTCTTTTGTTTTTTTGTGCCCGTATTATACAAACTTGCTTGGTGTTGAGATAATAAAAAGCGCTTATTTGGGTATCAGCTTAAGATTTGATTTTTTGTTTTTACGTACTGGAACTGTTAGAAAATGACTTTGGGAAGGCTTGTGAAATAAAATTTATATGTAGTATAAATTATTATAATAATCTTTGGTGTAAAAAAATCAAGTTCTATGATTGTTTTCAGCTAAAATACAATGCTAGTAAAGTAATAGGGGACCAAAATGAATAAAGATCAAGAATCTATTTACAGCGCCAAAGATGTTGAAATAAAAAGCGTGGATAGGGTTTTTCAAGGATATTTTGCTATTGATAAATATACTGTGAGATATCGTCGTTTTGATGGTAGTTGGAGTACCTTCATTTCTAGGGAAATTTTTGAAAGAGGAAATGCCTCTGCAGTTATTCCTTACGATCCTGAAACAGGGAAAATCGTGCTTATTGAGCAGTTCCGTACAGGTGCTTTGACTAATAGTGAAAATCCTTGGTTATTAGAGATTCCAGCAGGTATTGTGGATAAAGGTGAAGATCCAGAAGAAACTGCCGTAAGAGAACTCCAAGAAGAAACTGGCTTAAAATGTGGCAAAATTATCCACGCAATTGACTTTTTAACAACTCCGGGCGGTTCTACAGAAAAGATATTTTTATATGTTGGAAAGGTATCGTCTAATGATGCTAAGGGGCTCCACGGTTTAAGTTCAGAATCAGAAGATATTCGAGAATTTACAGTAACTTTGCCTGAAGCCTTGTCTTTAATTGATAATGGCAGAATATGTAATTCCATTGCTATAACTGGAATTCAGTATTTAGCCCTGCACTTGGAAGATATCCAAAAGAAACTTTCGTAAAGTTACACTTCAATTATTTGTAATAGTTCAAAATACAGAAAAAAATAACGGATAGTTGTTTATTTTGAGCGCTTGCTAGCACATATCAAAAACATTTTTAATTAAAATTTCACCACTATTGTGGAGGATCTTCCTCGGAAGATTTTCTTTTTATTTTGTTGTCTTTTTATGTGACTTCTAAAAATGCAAGATTATACCTTAGACAGAGTATCTATAACGCCTTTTAGAGAAGATAAAGCGTTTACGGTACTCCAAATAACAGACACTCATTTGTTTGGCAAAGAAGGCTATACTCTTGTCGGTATTGATACTGCAAAAAGTTTAGAAGCAGTCGTTCAAGCTATAAAACAACAAAATCGTAAATATGATTTTGTCCTTACTACAGGTGATCTTTCTCAAGATTATTCAGTAGAATCTTATAAACGTTTTGCGGAGATAACCAAGCCTCTAGATGCCCCATTGTTTTGGCTTCCAGGAAACCATGATGACGGTCCTTTGATGTATCGAGAAATGGCGGGTTTGGGTATCAGTAAGGCGCGAAACATTATCGTAGGTAATTGGCAATTTATAATGCTGAATACCCAAGTTTATGATAATCCGATGGGATGGATTCAACCTGACCAACTCGATTATATTTATTCTTGCATTAACCTTCATCCTGATTTGCATGTGGCAATCTGCTTACACCATAATCCTTTCGAAGTGAAATGTTTGTGGTTAGATGCCCATGTTCTGAAAAACAAAGATGAACTTCTTAGACTAGTTGATAATTGTCCTCAAATTAAACTGGTTTTATGTGGTCATGTACATCAGGAGAACGATTTTGTAAGAAATAACGTACGCTTTATTTCTTCACCATCAACCAGCATTCAGTTTGCACCATTGTGCGATCGTTTTACTTTAGATTCTAAAGGTCCAGGTTGGCGTTATTTAACTTTTACACCTGATGGTGGTATTTCAACTGAAGTATATCGTCTCCCTGATGGAATGTATGTTCCAGATTTTACAGTGGGCGGATATTAATCGCTTTTAAGTAACCACCTGTATACTTGGGGCAAAACCGAAAATAATTCGCTAAGAGATTTAAATAAAGGGGCATTGGTATGGCTAAAAAGACCATTGTTTATTTTCATGGATTTTTATCAGGTGCGCAATCAGAGAAAGCGGTAGCGACAGGAGAATTCCTAAAAAAGAATTTCCCTGAAATTGATTTTATAACTGACAATTTTCCAAATACTCCGAAAGAATCTTGGCAAGCTGTTGAAAACTTAGTAAAAAAGCTAGTTTCTGAAGATCGTGAAATAAGTGTGATTGGGAGTTCCATGGGTGGCTTTTATGCTATGCAAATATCTGCAACCTATGGCTTTAAAGCAGCCTTGATTAATCCTTGTGTTTTCCCTTGGCATTTTATCCCTGTAGTTATCGGAGAGCATACAAATCCATACACAGGAGTAAAGTTTAAGATAGATGCTAGCGATGCAGACCTTACTAAAAAAATGGCGGAAGGTCGTGCTCCTGATATGAGCCGTTTAGCAGTTTATTTGTGCCGTGGCGATGAAGTACTACCATATAAGTTAGCTTTAGATTACTTAAAGGATGCCGCTTTATTACATGTAGAAAATGGTGGTAACCATCTTTTTCCAAATTATAAAAATTGCCTTCCAGAAATTGTAAGATTTCTTACAGAATCTCGATAATTAACTTGCTCGGCAGAAGCCGAGCTCTTTATCAAAATGTTTTAGATAATTAATTCTTTAGAATTTAGTGTATAAGCAAGTATAATTCTGTTTTTAAATAGATTTTTTATTTTAGATAAATATTTTTTTTATGTTGATGCAGAACTGATCTTTTTTAGTAAAATGGTGCATTGACGTTTTTATAGCGATTAGATTCTTTAGAAAATAATATTTCGGTGTTTGCTTTTATGATTCAAGATGACAATAACAATTATAACGGTGATTCCATTGAGGTTTTAGAAGGTCTTGAACCGGTTAGAAGACGACCAGGTATGTATACCGACACCGTAAGACCTAATCACCTTGGTATGGAAGTTATTGATAACAGCATCGACGAAGCTCTAGCTGGCTTTGCGGATAGGATTGACGTTGTTTTGTATGCCGATGAGTCTCTTTCTGTAACGGACAATGGTCGTGGTATGCCTGTCGATATGAACAGTACAGAACACGTTCCTGGAATTGAGCTAATCTTAAGTAGACTTCACGCTGGTGGTAAATTTTCTAACAAAAATTACACCTTCTCTGGGGGCTTACATGGCGTTGGTGTCAGCGTGGTAAATGCGCTTTCTAAAAAACTAGTGGCAGAAGTTAGAAGAAATGCTCAGGTCTACTCAATTGAATATGCTGATGGCGAAAGAAAAGTTCCATTGCATGTTATCGGTAATGTAGGTCAAAAAAATACTGGCACAATGATCCATTTTTGGCCAAATCCAAAATATTTTGATAGTGCGAATTTTAGTGTTGTTTCGTTAAGATCTTTGTTGAAGGCCAAAGCTGTTTTGTGCCCAGGTTTATTGATCACTTTTAAAAACGAGATAACAAATGAAAAGGAACAATGGTGCTTTAAAGGCGATTTATCTGAATATTTAGAGAAAGAGCTTTTAAAAGATAGAGAAAATGTTCCAGCGATTCCTTATTCAGGTTCTATTAAAGCTGATTCTTCAGAAGTTAGTTGGGCGGTATCGTGGTCTGTAGATGGTGGAGACACGATTTCAGAATCGTATGTGAATTTAATTCCGACACCATTAGGTGGTACTCATATAAACGGTCTTCGTCAGGCCCTTACAGATGCTATTCGTGAATTTTGTGAACTACAAAACCTGTTACCACGAGGATTATCCCTAACACCAGATGATGTGTGGAATCATTGTTGTCACGTGCTTTCTGTAAAGATGAAGGATCCACAATTTTCAGGACAAACAAAAGAAAGATTGTCATCAAGAGATTGTGCTCAATTAGTATCCAGCGTAGTAAGAGATAATTTTACTTTATGGTTGAATGCCAACACTGATGCCGCAAGAGCTATTAGTGATATTTGTATTAAAAATGCTCTTTCAAGACAAAAGAGCTCGAAATCAGTAGCTCGTAAAAAAGCAGTAGCAGGGCCGGCATTACCTGGAAAGCTTAAAGATTGTACCTGTTCAGATCCTGCTAGAAGTGAGTTGTTCTTAGTGGAAGGTGACTCCGCTGGTGGTTCTGCCAATTCTGCAAGAGATCGTGAATACCAAGCAGTACTCCCATTACGAGGCAAAATATTAAATACTTGGGAAAAGGAAGATGAAGATCTGTTTAGTTCTCAAGCAATACAAGATATATCTGTTGCTGTTGGGCTAGAGCCAGGTAGTGATGACTTATCAGGAATGCGATATGGCAAGGTCTGCATTTTAGCGGATGCTGACTCAGATGGTTTACATATTGGAACACTTATCTGTGCTTTGTTTATGCGCCATTTTAAGAAGGCAGTTGAAGAAGGCCACCTTTACGTAGCGATGCCACCTCTTTATCGTATCGATGTAGGCAATGACAAGATGTATGCCTTAGACGATGAAGAAAGAGATTTGATTCTAAAGAAGCTTTCTAAAAAGAAGCATGGGCAAATAGAGGTAACTCGTTTTAAAGGTCTCGGTGAAATGAACGAGGATCAACTCAAGGAGACCACTATGGCTCCTGCTACTAGAAGATTAGTGCAGCTTACTTTAAGTGATGAAAACGAAGAAGAAGTTTTATCACTCATGGATAAGCTCCTCTCTAAAAAGAGAGCTGCCGATAGAAGAGAATGGCTAGAAGTTAAAGGAAATCTTGCTGACATCAGCGATTAACTAAGGTGTAATCATGGCTGAAGCAGACGGACAAGAGAAAACAGAACAACCGACCGAACGACGAATAGAAGAGTCCCGAAAAAAGGGGCAGATAGCTCGTTCTAGGGAGCTCGGGACCTTTTGTGTTTTAATTTCTGGTGTCTGTGGGCTTTGGCTTGTATCTGGAATGCTTTACAAGGCTCTTTTAAAAATTATCCACAAGGGCTTTGTTCTTAATAAACATGATGTCTTTGATATCTCCCGCATGGAGAAGGTATTAACTGAAGACATTATCGATGTTGCGATTCCTTTAATCTGTCTATCAGCTATCGTCTTTGTCGCCGCTTTTATTGGAAGTATTGGGGTGGGAGGAATGAATTTTTCTTCTGAAGCCATGATGCCAAAATTCAGCAAAATAAATCCAGCTAATGGTATTAAAAGAGTTTTTAGTATAAATAGCGTAGTCGAGCTAATTAAATCTATTTTGAAAATTCTTTTAATATCAACGATCTGCTATGTGCTTATAACAGGAAGAATAGAAACTATCTTGTCTTTTTCTACCATGGAAGTTTCTTATGCGGTTAGAGAATCATGCAATCTAATGTTTTGGACTATGCTGTTTATTGTTTGTGCCATGATTCCAGTGGCTTTGCTAGATGCTCCGTATCAGTTATGGCATCACAAAGAACAATTACGCATGACAAAGCAGGAAGTGAAGGAAGAATTTAAGAATCAGGAAGGTAATCCAGAAGTTAAATCGCATTTGAGACAGATGATGTTCCAAATCATCAATAGAAAGATGATGAAGAAGGTTCCAGAGGCGGATGTAGTTGTTACCAACCCAACTCATTACGCTGTTGCTCTTAAGTATGATAAAGACGGTACTACCGCTCCAATACTTGTTGCAAAAGGGGTGGACGAAATAGCTGAAAAGATAAAAGAAATAGCTCGTGAAAGCAAGGTTATGATTGTCCCAGCGCCACCACTTGCGCGTTCTCTTTACTACACTACTGATTTTGATGAAGAAATTCCTCATGGCCTTTTTGCCGCTGTTGCGCAGGTGCTAGCATATGTTTATCAGATGCAGAAGTTCCGTAGTGGTAAAGGTCAAAAACCAAAAGATCTTAAAAAGGATTTACCGATTCCTGAAGATATGCGGTATTAGTATTCTCTTAGTTGTTTTTTACGTTCCATAAATTTGTCCCAAGATTCACCAATTTTTTATGGTTGCTAGAACATTTAGTGCTTACCTTTAGCATTGTTAGCGACTGATTATTTTTTTATTGTTAAAATATATGTACCAATAGAATTAAGTCCTTTTTGTACTGGTATATTCTCTTTTGCTACTAGATAAAAAGGATGATAACAGTTAAATAAAGGATTTTGGGTGTATGAGTAATTCTAATTTGCCAAACTTCAAAACGTCATCTGTGTTAGTAATTGGCGATGTCATGTTGGATCGATATTGGAAAGGTTCGACGAAAAGAATTTCTCCGGAAGCCCCAGTTCCTGTAATTAAAATTGAAGAAAAAGAAGACCGCCCAGGTGGTGCTGCTAACGTTGCTCTTAATATTTCATCCCTTGGTGCTGACTGTACTTTAATTGGACTTGTTGGTAATGATGATAATGGTGCTTTGTTAAAACAGCGTCTGGAAAATTCTAGAGTCCATACAGCTTTTGTAGTTACAGATGATTATCCTACAATCACCAAAATGCGTGTTTTAAGTAGAGGACAACAGCTTCTCCGTCTAGACTTCGAAGAAGGTTTTGGTGGTGTCGATCAAGCTCCTATACTTTCTCAAGTAAGAAACCATGTTAAGAAAAACAAGGTTGTTATTTGTTCAGATTATGCTAAGGGTGCTTTAGTTTCTGTTAAGCGCATTATTGATATTGCCCGTGAAGAAGGAGCGATTGTACTTATCGATCCTAAGGGTACCGATTTTGAAAAATACAGAGGTGCTTCTCTTCTAACTCCAAATATGAGTGAATTTGAAGCTGTCGTAGGTAAAGTTCATAGCGAAGAAGAGCTTTATCAGAAGGGGTTAGATCTTATCAATCGTTTTGGTATTGAAGCTCTCTTGGTTACCCGCTCTGAAAATGGTATGACCTTAATTCGTACCGATGCAGAGCCTTTGACTCTCCCAACAGAAGCCAAGGAAGTCTATGATGTTACTGGTGCAGGTGATACCGTAATTGGAACACTAGGTGCAGCGTTAGCAGCAGGAGTTCCTCTTAGTGAAGCTTGTTCTATAGCTAATAAAGCAGCTGGTATTGTAGTTGGTAAGGTTGGAACTTCAACAGTAAGTCCTAGCGAACTCTCAGAAGCATTTAGTTCACAGAAGAGTGCTATTACCGGTGTTCTTTCAGAAGAAAAGCTTATTGAAATTGTTGGTCTTGCTAAAGCGCATGGTGAAAAGATCGTCATGACCAATGGTTGTTTCGATATTATCCATGCAGGACATGTTTCTTATCTGAATGAAGCTAAAAAACTTGGCGATAGATTAATTGTTGCTGTAAATTCGGATGCTTCTGTATCACGTTTGAAAGGACCAACAAGACCAATAAATCCATTAGCCGACAGAATGGATGTTCTCTCAGCATTAGGTGCTGTAGATTGGGTGGTGCCATTTGAAGAGGATACACCACAGAGACTTATTTCTAGAGTGCTTCCTGATATCCTTGTAAAGGGTGGTGACTATAAGCCTGACGAAATAGCTGGAGCTAAAGAAGTGAAAGCCAATGGCGGTGAAGTAATCGTGCTACAGTTTAAGAATGGTTGCTCTACTAGCAATATTGTAAAGAAGATTTTGGATTCAAAGAAAGATGCCTAATTTGGCAAAGGCTTAGTCAAAAATTCTTGTAAATAAAAAAGCGATCGTTTTTAAGATCGCTTTTTTTATGAAAAATTTTTTTATTACCAAGCTTTAGATACGCGATCCAGCATTTGGTATAAAGCAAGAGCGAGACGATCCTCACCAAAGAAGTTTCTAATTGCAGGGAAATCTTCTACGGTTGCTGCAGAGTAATGCTTTTCTTCACTATCAACCATAGTCATTCTCTGGCATACAAACTTGTCATTTTTTGTCTTGAAGAGCTTAAGGTAACCAAGTCGACGGTCATCCTTATTTTGTCTTTCTTCAACATTGCAAATCTGCCAGCCTTTAAACTGTATGTCGATTTTTCCGTCACGTTTTACAACTTCGTCTTCAGGAATATCAGAAAGGTTTTTGCAAAGATCTGGACGTTCTTTAATAATTGCTGTTTTATGGTCTTCTTCAGTAACTTTAACGAGGATATGGTTAGCATCAACGCCACCACCTTCGCCAGCCACGAGTTCTTTAAATTTATCAAACAGTCCCATACAACATACTCCTTAAGTACTATTCTTAACTTCTGATTATAAGTTAGATAATCTCTATAAGAGGGAAAAACTCGTGTTTTTTATGATGATTTTGTGAAGTGTTTGCATAGCCTTAATATTTAAATTGAAAAGGCGCTTGTAAGTTTTCACAATTCTTATTTTTGCAAAAAAAAAGCACCTCAATTTTTTTTGAGGTGCCTGGGCTTTTAGCTATTTTGATTAGCGTATTAAACCTGAATTGATAAGATTGATATCTTCTTCAGAAAGTAAGCCTGAAGTGTATCTCAGGTTTATCCAACTCATTATGTATTTATACCTAGCTTCAGATAAGCTACTCTTGGCATTATAGAGATTCTTAGTAGCATCGAGAACGTCTACAATGGTACGGGTACCAACTTGATAACCAGCTTCAGTAGCCTTAAGAGCACTTTCTGCAGATTTCACACCCTGTTGATAAGCTTTAACGGTACCAATAGCAGCATTGATGTTGTTGTACTGGCTATTCAAATTGTTCTGAATGGTTCTATGAGTGTTTTCAAGAGCTTCAGAAGCAGCAATGTAATTTAGTTTAGCTTGTTCAACACGGCTAGAAACAGCACCACCTGAATACAAAGGCATATTGAATTCAAGGCCAATTACGCCAGAGTTAGTAGTACCATCCTGTTTAGCTACAGAGTTTTCTTTATAGTCAGTGTATTGGGTTCCCAAAGAGCCTACCAAATCTAATGTAGGTTCATGGCCTGTTTGGGCTAAGGTAATTTGTTCTTTTGCAATTTCCTTAGCAATCATCTGAGCTTGTAAGGTTAAATTGTTTTCTTCCGCGGTTTTTAACCAATACTCAGGAGTGTTTTCTACACCAGGGGTAGAGAATCTATCTACATCAAGTCTATTGAGTTGCTTATGGGTAGCACCAGTGATTTGTCTTAAGTTTTCGTAGCTATTTGCGACATTATTTTCAGCAATGATTACTTGCGCACTTGATTGGTCATAAGCAGCTTGAGCTTCTTGAACATCGGTATTTGCTATCAAACCTACGTTAAAGCGCTGATTTGATTCATCTAGCTGTCTCTTTAGAGCTTTTTGATTAGCTTTGGCATATTCAAGAGCATCTTGTGCATTTAATACTTCGAAATAAGCGTTAGATACGCGTTGAATAAGATTCTGTCTTGCACTGTTATAGATAAGATCTTGTTGCGCTGCCACTTTTTCAGCAATGCTCTTATTTACAAAATTGGAATGTCTCCAAATAGCTTGCTGTAATGATACAGAGCCACCTGCTACAAAAGCGGTACCTGCATTGTTTTTATTGGTTTTGGTATAGTTTGCACTACCGTTAAGATTGATTTGCGGTAGGTTAGCAGCTTGAGCTTCTTTTATTGCAGCATAAGCGGCATCTCTTTGGGCTTTTTGTTGAAGAATTAAAGGATCTTTAGTTTCTGCGAGATTATAGATTTCAACAAGATTATCACTAAATGCACTTACTGCGGATAATCCGAATACTAATGCCGCAACTATTTGCAAACGCATAAATTTCCCCGTTACATTACTTTTTTTGACAATGGCTATTATATCCCAAATATAAAATTTCAGTAATTAACTATAGTATTTGATACTGTCTAAATTCACATATAGGCAACTATTTGCTAAAAATGGCGGTTATTTTTGAAATAATTAAATGTTTTGTTTACATACGAAATTTGAAAATTACATGTGTTTTACAAGGCTGTTTAAATCTTAGTAAGAGGAATTTTGAAATAGCTGAGAATTTTTAATTGTCTTGAAGTCAGTGTAATTTTTCTTAATACAAAATGGTAAAAGTCGCTGAAATAAAAGGGATGGAATTCTTTAAGAAAGGGTGAAATTTTGAACTTGGTGGAGCTACGCGGGATCGAACCGCGGACCTCTTGCATGCCATGCAAGCGCTCTCCCAACTGAGCTATAACCCCAAAGTCCCGTTTATACTACAGGATTGGCTACTTAGTGTCAAATTATTTTTGACTAATAAAAAATTAACTTCTCAAGACGACACAAGGACTTTTTCAGTCCTTGTGTTTTAAAAAAGTTAATTAGTTAGTAAGCTAGAACTAATTGTTTTCTTGAGTAGCCTGCTTTTCATGGAGGTAGTTAATAGTACGAGCAATTCTAGCAAGGCTCTTATCTCTACCAACTAATTCCATGGTGATGCCCATTTCTGGAGAAACACCTTGTCCTGTTACAGCGAGTCTTAAAGGCATGCCAACTTTTCCTAAGCCCACTTCCATTTCTTCAGCAACAGATTTAAAGCATTCTTCAAGATTTTCTGCTTTCCAATCAGTAAGATTTTCAAGTTTTGCTTTAACCTTGATCAACGCTTCTTCGCTATTAGCTTTGAACCACTTTTTAGCAGCTTTTGGCTCATAGTCAGCGTATTCTTCATAGAAATAACGTGAGTTTTGCGCCATTTCTTTCAAAGTCTTAGAACGTTCAGCTTGTGCCTTTACGATTTCAGTAAGAGCAGGACCATTTTTATAATCAATGTGTTGATCATTCATGTGCCATTCTAATTCTTCAGCCACTCTTTCTGGTGGTAAGGTCTTGATATAGTATTGGTTCATCCACTTAAGTTTATCAAGGCTGAATGCAGATGCACTCTTTGATACGTCTTTAAGAGAGAAGAACTCAATCATTTCATCAATGGTAAAGATTTCTTGGTTACCATGTCCCCAACCAAGTCTAACTAGGTAGTTCACAAGAGCTTCAGGGAGGAAACCATCATCACGATACTGCATTACGCTAACTGCACCGTGTCTCTTAGAGAGTTTGGTACCATCATCGCCAAGAATCATTGATACGTGTGCAAATTCAGGAACTGGAGCACCTAAAGCTTTATAAATATTGATTTGACGTGGAGTGTTGTTGATATGGTCTTCACCTCTGATTACGTGAGTAATCTTCATATCCCAGTCGTCAATAACAACGCAGAAATTGTAAGTAGGAGTGCCGTCGGTTCTTCTGATTACAAGATCATCGAGTTCGCTATTATCAAATTCGATATCACCTCTGATAAGGTCGTGGAATTTTACTTTCCCTTCCTTAGGGTTTTTAAATCTTATGCAATATGGTTCATCAGGACTGTGCTCTGAATGATCTTCACGGCAATGACCGTCGTATCTTGGCTTTTCGCCATTCTTTTGTTGTTCTTCACGTACTGCATCAAGGCGTTCTTTGGTGCAATAGCACTTATATGCGAGTCCCTTTTCAAGGAGTTCATCAATAACTTGATTGTATCTATCAAATCTCTTGGTCTGATAAAAAGGACCTTCATCCCAATTAAGACCTGTCCACTTCATTGATTCAATAATGGCATCTATTGCTGGTTGAGTTGAACGTTCGCGATCGGTGTCTTCAATACGTAGAACAAATTTTCCATTGTTATGACGGGCATAAAGCCAAGAATATAGTGCTGTACGTGCTCCACCAACATGCAAATAACCAGTTGGACTAGGTGCAAAACGGGTTCTAACTTCCATTTTTCCAAAATTCCGAATTTGATAAGACAAAGATGAGAAACACACTTTTTTATATGGCTACGAATAGTCATATAAACTTTAATAGAAGGTGTTTTCCTAAAATAAATATTAAGAAAGTACAGAGGTAAATTACTCTGTAATCCTATTTATTCTTAGCGTTCATCCATTATATGGATGCAACGTTATTTAGAGCCGATTATAGCATAATTTTAGGTTTCAAGAGATTAAGCCAGACTTAATAGTTGGCGCGTATACATACCTGTAATTAGGAGAAAAGAAGACGCTTTGGGCTTAAGAAAAATGTTCTAAATACGCTATAGGAATTTTCAAAGAGGCTACAGAATAAACCTTATAAAGTGGCGTTTATTATTTTCTTTAAACTTGCTTTGTCTTGTAATTCCTTTTAAGGCATCTATTTAAGCAAAAAACACTATCTTTCCCTTGAAAATCATAGGATATTACTGTATTATTCGTGCCGACATTGCGAGAGTAGTTCAATGGTAGAATGAAAGCTTCCCAAGCTTTAGACGCGGGTTCGATTCCCGTCTCTCGCTCCAATTTAAAATCTAAAGCCTTCACTTACTCGATAACTTCCCAAATCATCATTTAGACAAAAAGACTAACTAAAAAAGTAATCATTAGGCTATTTGTAATTTTTAAATTAAATACCTAAACTCTGTCGTTATTTGTATGTTTAGGGTCAAAAGGACTGAACGTAAAGTT
>CAVGFV010000136.1:0-3121 GCA_963628765.1 Succinimonas sp. | reverse complement strand
TTAAGTAATTTGTGAGTGGGCTTTTGGATGTTTACACGGATGTGCGTTCACACTCAATGTGATGGTTCATATTCAGAACCTTCTTACTGCAAATAGTTTCAATCTTTAAAAATTCTCATGGGCAAGATTTCTTCTTGCTCTTTTTTTATGCTTTAAAAACAATAATCCAACAGCATTTTGTTTCTTCCTTGAAAGTATATCTGAAGTTCTTAACACCAAGTTATAGCGCGTCTAAACAATCAAAATGTAATCATAAGCACCTATGCACTAGCGCCATCATAAATTGCAATGTTAGGAAATGATAAACCAAGTTTCCTGACTCGTTCGCTTTATTCATGCATTGCTGTCACCAACACAAAAAAATTAAGAAAACTTACTATAAACAAAAAGCCCTTTTAACCGAAATTATTTCAAACTTTTACTAAAAGCTTCCACAAAGCGATAGCCCTTAGAAGAGTAACCATTTTATGAACCTTGATAATACCTAGACCATATTTTTAGGAACTAGCATCATGATTTTTAAAAAACTCTCTTTGGGCATTTCAACAGAAACTGCATTTATCTGTCTTCTTATAGGCACCTTTTGGTGGAGCCATATCTTGGCATCGGATGGGGACAAGGAAATTAAAAAAGAACCTGAAAACCAAATAGATACAGAGAGGGCACAAATTATCCAGTTAGAAAATAGACTTCAGCTACTCGAAGAATCATATAAACTGGATAAAGTAGCTTTTAAGGAGAGCCCATCTCTGGATAACTGGGATACCAGAACAAATGAAATTGAAATCCCCAAGGAAAATCCCAAAGTTACTCCAGAATCACCTAAAATTACTAATGAGCCCATTACTCCCCCTACAATCTCAAAGGACACAAAAGATAGTTGGGAAGATAGTGCACCATTAGCACCAGCTAAAACCAAAGATCCCTTAGACCATGTCTATGGCTCAGAAGACTCCCGTTTCATTATCTATGAATACCTCGATTTTGATTGCCCTTTCTGTCGCGATTTCTTTAATGCTGGTAAGAAGTACGTAGAGGATTCTCAGGGGCAACTTCGGATAATTTTGAGACAATTCCCCCTACCAATGCACGGGGAATCCGCCCAACTTAAAGCCTATACTACGGAATGTGCGGGTATTCTTAAGGGTAACAAAGCTTTCTGGGTAGCCTCCGAAGAAGCCTTTAAGAAGGACTTTACTGTCGATGGTATAGCCGATCTAATCGGAGTGCCCCTCTCAGAATTAAACCATTGTCTCGCCTCTGAAAAATCCCAAGAAGGCATTATTGTGGGTATGGCCGAAGGTAATAAGTTAGGGATCACGGGTACCCCAGGTGTAGTCGTCCTCGATACCAAAACCATGTTAAGGCATATCTTTGATGGCACACCAAGTGAATCGGATATCGCCTTAGTGATTGCCAAAATGGCCGAACAAGATAAAAGAAATCAAGCCATAAAAAAAGATTAACCATACCAATCAGAAAGAAAGGGCTTATAAGCCCCTTTTTCATAACAAAGAAGAAAAACCCATTATTCACCCAGTTTTTTAAAAATAATTTACAATCTAAAGTGAAAAAAACTCCCTTAAACTTGTCCACAATTAAGAGACAAATTTATACACAAAGTAATTTAGAATATTTTGTCTCCATTTTATAAACAATTAAGATAAAAAAACGCCCTAGGAATTCCCTTAAACCTCCAAAAACTCCAATCTTTAAAAATTAACCAGATTTACTCCTAAATAAGAGAAACTTTTAGAATTTATATTAGGTTTACAAGTGATTAAAAAAGATACAAATTTAGAAACGTTTTAAAGAGGAGTAATTTTTTACTAGTATAGGTGTATAGAAATTAAAAGACTTCCTCTTAAACTAAATTTATTGCGAAAAAGTCTTTTAAAACCGAAATTCCCCTAAAAATCCTTATTTCCATAAGTAGGAGAATTATCTTGATAGGACTCAGCTTCTTTTTCAATCGTATACGCTACCATGTCATTAAAAACTCTTGTAGCATTCGCAAGATCTTTCATCTCCTTTAGAGATAAGAAATTCTTTCCGTATTTATCAAAGTACTGACTGAGCCCATAGACGAATTTCTTTAAGATTTCCCTTTCGGCAACCTCTTTATGAAGTTCTACATTCATGCTCGCAATCTTTTTTAATATGGCTTCATAGGTAGCTTCAGAAATTAATGAATCCAAATATTTTTTATAAGGGGTAACTAGCTTGTCTTCCGTAATAAGACTTAACAGCTTATCATAAACACCTAACTTTATAAGCTTATCCTTATAGGTGTTTTCCGCTTCACACCGTACCTTGATTACCGCATCCTTTAATTCAGTTATGGTAACACTATGATTAAAGTTATCGATACAAGCATAGGAATGATCTTTATCTTCAGGATAATACTGCTCAGCCTTCTCCTTCATATTTGCATTAATGGATCTAACTAAGCCCTCTAAATGACCTACGTCACTTTTAAATTTCCAAATAGAATTTAGATTAATACCCGCAAAAGTCGTCGGCAGATACTTGGTAGCTACCTTTAAATAATACGGCTTAAAAACATAGGTAAGATCCCGACCGCTAAAAACCGAACCAAAAGAATTCTGAATAACCTCGATGATATCTTTATCAGTTGATGCAACATATTGGTTTTTCTTGATCTCGTCCGCTCTCTCCTTTCTTAATTGCGGCGTAAGATCCGGAGGTAACTCCGCAATCTTAGCACGGGCTTTTCTTTGAGCTTCGGCCTTTCTTAAATATAAGCCTTCTTCAGAATTATAAGCCAAGGCTTGATCGCGGGTTCCAAGCTCTAAGGTACCGATATTTCTAAAGGACACGATGGGTTTGCTGTCTAGACTTTTCTTATAGCCATCATAATAACGAATCTTATAACGGCCATCTTTTTCATCAGTAAAGTAGAGATTTTTGTTTTCTTTCATGGCGAGGTACCTAAGCTTTATCCTCGACAATTATACCATTATTATTTTTTGTTGGTATTTTAGTAACAAGAATTACTACGAGCAATCACGCAAAATTTTCACCCAAAAACCTCTTACTAGAAATAATTGTAGTACGTATTTAGACGTTGACAATAAAAACGATACTTTAATTGACCATT
>CAVGFV010000135.1:0-10766 GCA_963628765.1 Succinimonas sp. | reverse complement strand
TTGTGTGTGTTTTAACATTGGGACATCGCAAAAAAGTTAATTTATAGAAGTCCCCTATAATTATTCTAAAGTTTTATACAGGTTGTTGGTATGGTTGCTAGAAGTAAGATCTATGGCTTTTTCTTGGGAATAGCTATCTCTACAAGTTCGTTTGCAATGGATGTCCCAGCTCTCGATACTCGTAATGAAATTGAACAACAGCTCCTTGAAATAGCTGTAGCGAATGTTAGTTCTACCTATGCAGAACTTTATGACCAACTTATTTCCAATCGAAACTCTCCTTCATATGGGGAGTTACTGGCTAAAAGCTATGGTTGTTTGAAATTTTTTCGAAATTCCACAGCCTATATTTCGTGGACAGATCGTCAAAACTTTTCATTTAATAATAAAGAAGTGCAATGTGAAGGTCATAAAAATGAATATGAACAATACTTGCACTCTGGTGAACTAGCATATGAGGTAATGAACCTTAGACCACCTGTACCTCAATATCTGAAATATCGAAAAGCTTTAATCGATGCATTAAAGATAAAGCCATTAGAGACAGAACCTTACAGTTTTCAAGTATTAAAACCAGAAGAAAGTACTGGCGATGCCGTAAATGTACTTAAAAGGACTCTTAAGGAAATTAAGTACCTAGACGATACTGTTCTTGAAGATGGTTTCTATGATTCGGTAACAGCTGAAGCAGTATCTAAATTTCAAGAGGATAATCACCTTACAGTAGATGGTATTGTGGGATATCGCACCTATGAAGCCTTATATCAACCTCGTGACTATGTTGCTGTGAGTATCGCGCGCACGATGATTCGTTTGGCTGATAGAAGTTTAACCCAAGGGATATCATACATATTTGTGAATATTCCAGATATGAACCTACACCTATACAACGAAGGTGTTTCAGTACTAGATAGTAGGGTAATTGTTGGGAGAAAAGATAGACAAACCCCAAGACTACACAGCATTGTTGGTTCTGTGGTTTTAAATCCTTCTTGGACAGCTCCTGGTACGATAAAGGAAAAGGATTACGGTCCTAAAGTTTTAAAGGATCCTTCTTATTTTTCGAAACATAGCATGAAAATATATACTCCAGATGGAGTTTTAATAGATCCTGCTTTAATTCCTCTAAATGATGCAAAAAGGGGACTACCTGGATACCGCATAGTGCAAGATCCAGGTAATGGTAATGCTTTGGGACGTTATAAGTTCAATTTCCCAAATGTAGATTCTGTTTATCTACACTCTACAAATTCTCCTAGTTTATTTACTAGGACAGGTAGGGCGTTAAGTTCAGGGTGTGTACGAGTTGAGAAGTCTAAATCTTTAGCTGAATATCTTTTAAAAGGTACTTCTTATAATAAAGAGCGTATCGAAAAGGCTATTGAAAAAGGAAATACGCAATGGGTAACTTTGAATATGAAGATACCTGTTTACATTGCATATCTCACTTCATATATTGGTCAAAATGGGGCTGTGTATACTTATCCTGATATATATGGCATTGATAGCAAAAACAGTAAGGTATCAAAGCACATTATGAAATATTTTTCAGAAGAGCTTTAATACCAGTAAACATTATAATTTCTTAATTTACCTACTTTAACCTAGTTGTTTAATCTTCTAATTTTTTTGGTAAATCATCCGGCTCTGGTAACGAAATTCTCAATTTTTCATTCCAGAGCATCGTGGCTCCAACTACGGCCGCTGGAATCATTATTAGGTTTAAAAAAGGTATTAGTAAGGCAGCCCAAACAGCGCATCCAAAAGAAAGGCATAATAGCCAATTTTCTTTAATATTCTGTCTCGTTGTTTTTAATTTATAGCGATTGTTTTCGTAGCTATAGCTTGTATAGTCGAGACTGTAACACCAGGATGTAAGAATAATAGCAGATAATTGACCTATTAAAGGTACAAATATAAGTATCAAACTTGTTAGCATTATTGGAATTCTATAGTAAAGTTTTTTAATTTCTAAAAGGATTATATGAGGTACATCCTGAATGGTTTCAGATATGCTCATAGTGCTACTAAATGGAGCATCGTTGTAGAAAATCTTTTGTACTTTTTCAGCTAAGATACTATAGAAAGGAGCTCCAATAATAAGAGCAATAGTGCAAAAGAAATAAAATACCAAAACTAAGAGAATGCTAAAAATCAAAAAATTGAAAATATAAGAAACCCATGAAAGCCAAGATGGTAGGTATTCATTTACGATGTTTTGGCTTAAATCTGAAACCCAAGAAAATCCAAACCACATTGCTATGGAGAATACTACGATATTTATAATTACAGGAATTACTGTAAAACGTTTTAAGCCTGAATGAAACATGCAGGCAAGGCCTTTAAAGAAGTATTTAAACCCGCTTAAGTTACTTATAAGTGTGCTCATTTATATATGTCCGGAAGGTGCTTGTTAAACCTTTTAGATTCAATTGTTTACGCTTTGTTTATCAGTTCATGAAAGGAATCATAAGAAACACAGTAATTGAAAATTTGTTTTATAAGAATTTTGTGCTGAAATGCATTTATAAAACAAGGATAACAAATAATCTAATTCTATTGTTTTTATTCTATACATAAGAATGTGTATTTTCAAATCTAGGATTTGCCGGTAAGGTTTGAGGATTGTCCCTTATATTTGAAGGTTGCTACAAAAAGGTATTTTTAACAAGATTCATTGATTAAAAAGGTAATTGTTTTTTTGTTGCAGGACTACGTGTAGAGCTCTGAGCTTTATTAGGAAAGTAAGTGCAAATTGTTTATTATCTTAATAGGAGTGTCGTTGCTATCTCTACATTTTATGTTCAATTTGTTATAATCTGCACTTGTGATATCAGTTGGAATTTTATTAAGAAATAAAGTTTTACTGAAAGTAATTAACTTTCTTGGTAATGAGGTATGTTTTAGATGTCTCTCGCTAGTGCCATAATTTTGGTCGGTACACTTGCGATTTTTGCCTATATAGCAAATGGTCTATTGGAAGGTCGTAAAAATCGTAAACCTCTTGTTAGAGATTCGAGAACAGAAGAAACGGCAAAATCATTAAGTAATACAACTACCGATGAATGTATTCATGATGGTGCCGTAAAAATTATTGAGAATAATGAATCCCTTTCGGTTTCAAATAATGCTGTTTTAGAAACTGTTTCGACAAAAAACAAAAATACAGTAACTGAAAATAATGAATCAGTTCAGGAAACAAATATGGCAAATGCTACTTTCATGGATAAGTTAAAGAATTTTTTTAAAAATCTGTTTGTAGGCGAGCAAGCACCGAAAAATGAAGTTTCTCAAAATACTTTACCAGATCCAGATGAAACCTACCAATTCAATATAATTGCTGATGAAGAAGGTGAAAGTTTTACTGCTTGTGAAATAGCCCAAGCATGTGAAAAGTATCATTTAGTGAAAGGAGAGCATGATCTTTATTACTATATGAAAGATGAAAAAGCATTGTTCCGAGTATGTGGAAATAAGGCTCCTTATGGTTTTGCCGATGACGGTCTTACCGAAGTAAAATATCAAGCTGTTTTAGTTTCAATGGATCTTCCTGAACGCGGTAATGCCTCATTTGTATATAGTGAAATGGCAAAACTTTCCTATCTTTTAGTTAGTGAATTGGGCGGAACCATTGTTAATAATAAGGGTGAAGCTTTTGGCGAAGAAATGTATAAGAAGAATTTCGCTATTTTAGAACATTATGATGGAACAGCTTTATAATTAAAATTTTTCGAAATTGGCCCGGTTTTAATGCCGGGTTTTTTGTATTCAAAAAGCCAATATCATCGTTAAAAGTGCGCTTTAGTTGGAAATTGTGGTCTGTGGAGATAATTACATATGGTTTATGTTAATGTAATTAAAAGAGTTGAAGAATTAAGAAAAATTCTAAACAGATATAGTTATGAATATTACGTATTAGATGCTCCAACAGTACCGGATTCAGAATACGATAAGCTTTTTAGAGAACTGCAGACTTTAGAAAACGAGAATGAAAGCCTAAGATCTCCGAACTCACCAACTCAAAGAGTAGGTGGAGAGGTACTTTCTGATTTTAAGAAAGTACATCATAAAACAAGAATGCTTTCACTTGATGATATTTTTAATGATGCAGAATTAGGCGAGTTTGTTAACAGAGTTGCAACTGGTTTAAATGAAAATGAATCAGATATTGAGTTCTGTGCAGAAGTTAAGCTAGATGGTCTTGCTTGTAGCATTATTTATGAGAATGGTTCTTTAGTTCAAGCAGCAACTAGAGGTGATGGTTCTATAGGTGAAGATGTCACAGCCCAGGTAAGAACTATCAACAACGTTCCTTTAGAGCTACAGGGAGAGAATATACCTGAATACCTTGAAGTTAGAGGTGAGGTATATATGCCTCACGATAGCTTTAATGCTCTAAATAATAAGGCTGGCGCCAAAAAGACTTTTGCAAACCCAAGAAATGCAGCTGCAGGCAGTTTAAGACAAAAGGATCCCAAAATAACCGCGCAAAGAGGCTTAACCTTTAATTGCTACTTTGTCCCTGAATGTCGTGGTGTAGAATTACCTGATCGACATTCTGATAGATTAAATTTGGTGCATAGTTGGGGAGTCCCTATAAATAAAGAAATTCGAGTTGGCAATGGTATTAAATTCCTAAGAGAATTTCATGATGCTATAGAAGCTAAGAGAATGTCTTTACCATATGATATTGATGGCGTGGTTTACAAGGTTAACAGCATCAAAAAACAAGAAGAACTCGGATATATTTCAAGATCCCCTCGATTTTCCATAGCCCATAAGTTTCCAGCTCAAGAAGAGATAACAAAGCTTATAGGAGTTGATTTTCAAGTAGGACGGACTGGTGTAATAACTCCAGTAGCAAAACTTGAACCTGTAAAGGTTGCAGGTACTACGATAAGTAGTGTTACTTTGCATAATGCAGATGAAATAGATAGGTTAGCTGTAAAAATTGGTGATAGCGTTACAGTAAGAAGAGCTGGAGATGTTATACCGCAGATAGTAGGAGTTGTTACTGATAGGAGAACAGGTGAGGAACAGGATATTATTTGGCCTACTGTTTGTCCTGCTTGTGGCAGTAAATTAGAAAGGCTACCTGAAGAAGCTGTAACAAGATGTACTGGTGGAATATATTGTCACGCGCAACTCAAAGAAGCTCTGCTGCACTTTGTATCGCGAAATGCGCTTAATATTCAAGGATTAGGCGAACGATATATTGACCTATTTATGAAAAAAGGTTTGTTACATACAGTTAACGATATATATCACCTTACTATTGATAATATGACACCTGTTATTTTAGGTGTAGATGCAGAAGAAAATGACATTGATGTTGGTTATTTAAAAGAAGATGGTGATGTTTATAGAGATATGTTTAGCGACATCCCAGATGATACAACGAAGAAAATAAACGCAAAGAAATCAAAGGTGGCTGAAAATATTTATAAATCAATTGAAGCAAGTAAAAACTGCACTTTGAATAAATTTATATATGCCTTAGGAATTCGTGAGGTTGGTGAATCAACTGCTCTAAGCTTAGCTAAACACTATGATTCTATTTGGGAAATTAGTAGAGCGAGCTTCGATGATTTAAAAACAATTAATGATATTGGTGATGTTTGTGCGAAGCATATATGCAACTTTTTTACTGAAGACCACAATATTAGGGTAATAAAAGATATTCTAGATATTTGGAAACACGAACCTCAAAGTGTAAAAGTTACCAATGAAACTTTAGCAAATATTGAGAATAATTATTTTTTCGCAAGAACAGTAGTGCTTACAGGAACTCTTAGTAGGCCACGTTCCGAAATAAAGTCAGAGTTAGAAGCCTTAGGCGCGAAAGTGAGTGGTTCTGTATCTAAGAAAACATCACTTGTTGTAGCTGGCGATAAACCTGGTAGTAAATTAACAGATGCAAAGAAATTCGGTATCGAAGTAATTGATGAAGAAGAACTTGATAAACGACTAACAGAAGCTCACAACTTATCTAACTAACGATAAAACTATTGAAGTACTTAGATTTTGCGAGAATTAAATAAAATAACTTCATAAAAAAAGGCTTAGGCGAAAAACCTAAGCCTTTTTAGTTACATTATTAAGAGTTATATTACTTGTTCATCGCAGATAGAGACTTCTTCTTTATTACATAGTTAGAAATAAGGTCTTGGTCATCAATTGGGACAAGAACATAGTTCACATGTTTAGTTGTGGCGTATGCAGAATTAAATCCAGCATTTAACTTTAATAATCTTTCGACGCTCACACCTGTGTGCTTAGATATCTCAGCAAGGGTTTGTCCGTTAAGAGAAACTTTTCTGAACACAGGGCGGAAAGGCATGTTTGGTAAAGTTATTCCATATTTATCAGCTTTGCGTATCATGTCAGTGAAGCCATATAATTTACTAACATAGTTTTTGGTATGCTGCGGAATAGGTAAACTCCAAACATCTGTTGGCTTGCCTGCAGCTCTATTTCTTCTAATTGCTCTTTGGACTGTACCTTCTCCGCAGTTATACGCAGCTACAGCAAGATTCCAATCTTTGAACATTTTGTGCAAGTAAGAAAAGTAATTTAATGCAGCATTAGTTGATGCAATGACGTCTTTACGCATATCATAATTCTTATCAGAATGTAATTTAAAGACTCTTGCGGTTCCTGTAGTAAATTGCCACAATCCAACACCGAAACGTGATGAAGCCTTAGGATTAAAAGTGCTTTCAATCATCGGTATTGCAATTAATTCAAGAGGCATATTACGAGTTTTTAACTCATTTATTATGTAGTAGGCAAATAAATGGCCTTCTTGTAGATTACGTTTTAATGTTCTTTTATCAACGCGAGCAGACTTATGTTTTGGAAGTACAAACTCCATTTTATATAGAGCATGTTCCCATAGATTATCTTCGTAATCGTTAGAATTTTCTGGCAATACTCTTGAGTTATTAGGATCGTATTTATAGCTACCAGCCATTTGTTTGGTGTTTTTAACTGTGTAGCTTGAAATTAGTGCATCAGCATACGAATTGACTTCGTTTTGAACTTTTGCGTTAGCAGGTGCCATGATACTTTCTGGAGCAGGAGCTTCAGCAGTATCTTGAATTGCGCGTTCGTGTGCACATGCATTAAGGAATAAAGATATAAAAACAAAAAATAATGTTTTTTTAATGATTGTAGCCTGGGTCTTTTTTTGTCGGTGTACTGCTAGCAGCTTTTCTTGCCAATTCATCGCATCTTTCATTATATGCATGTCCATTGTGTCCTTTTATCCAGTGCCAAGTAATTTCATGTCTATTTGCTTGGGTCAGAAGTTCTTGCCACAAATCTCTATTTTCAACAGGAGATTTGCTACTAGTTTTCCATCCTTTTTTTATCCAACCCGGTAGCCACTCAGTGAATCCCTTTATTACATACTGGCTGTCAGTGATAATCAAAACATCGCAAGGTTCTTTGAGTTTGCTGAGACCTGTAATAACGCCTCTTAACTCCATACGGTTATTTGTTGTGAGATTGAATCCTTCAGAGAATTCTTTTTCATAATCTTTTTCAGGATACCTAAGAATAACACCATAACCACCTGGGCCTGGGTTTCCTAAAGAAGAACCATCGGAGTAAATTTCTATATGCTTCATTACAGATGATAGTTTAAAAACAAAACGGATCTATTATACAATTTTTTAACAATTAAAGCAAATAGCGATTTTGACGATGATTTTTATAAAATTGATATCTAGATCGTAGTTTTTTTAAATTGATGTTCTTATCCATTGTTATGCGTTAAAATGGAACAAATATGAGTGTGGAGTGTATTGATGTCCAAATATCATGAGTTGTGTGAAAGAAAGGTATGCCTTGATACAGAAACAACTGGTAAGAGTGACGATGGAACCCCTGGAGATCATAGGGTTATAGAAATAGGTTGTGTTGAAATACTAGGACGTAAGCCGACAGGAAGAGAACTCCAAATTTATCTGAATCCAGAAAGACCTGTGGATGAAGAAGCTTTTAATGTTCACCATATTTCAGACGAATTCTTAAAAAACAAACCAAAGTTTTCTGAAGTTTATCAGCAATTTTATGATTTTATTGTTGGTTCTGAGTTAATTATTCATAACGCAAAATTCGACGTTGGATTTTTAAATCATGAGATGGAACTCATTGGCAAAAATGTAAAGATTGAGAATATATGCCAAGTTACCGATACTCTAGAAGTTGCTAAGGAAAAATTTCCAGGACAACATGTTAGCCTAGATGCATTATGTACTAAGCTTGATGTTGATGAATCTGCAAGAACATCGCATGGTGCATTATTGGATGCGCAAATTTTGTCTGAAGTATATCTAGCGATGACTGGTGGTCAAGAATCCTTGTTTACAGAAGGTCCTCAGACAACAAGTGTAGTTGAGTCGTTCGATCTCAGTAGTTATAAGAAGACCAAAATCCAAAAACCATCTATTTTTGAAAAAGCTGATCATATTCTTTATCTTTTAAGAATGAATAATCCAAAAGCGGAAAATAATGAAATTTTGTTTGGTGACGAATACAAAATAAAATTTCTCGAAAAGGAGAAGGATGGCAAAGTAGTAAAGGTTTTAAACGAAGATATGATTCAAGAAGCTTTAAGAAAACTTCTCGAAAAAGAGTATCCTAATGAACCAGATGCCTACGATAGATATATAAAATTTTCCCAAGAGAGACAAAAACTTGCTGATGATATTAAAAAGGAAAAATTAGCACTGAAAAAAGAAGAACTTGAAGAAGCCAAGAGGCGAGAAAGAGAATCTGATGCTAAAGCAGGTATTGTTTCTGATGACTAATGATTTTGTAATAGAGCTTGCTTTTAAGGAGTTATAGCTGTGTCATATGATATAAAACAAGAGCTAGAAGAAGCTAGAGATGTGCTCACCAAATTTATAAATAGCGAATCTACTATATCGTCTATAGAAAACGCTGCAGAGATTATGAGTTCATCATTAAAGAATAATGGAAAAATTATTTCAGCTGGCAATGGTGGAAGCCATTGTGACGCGATGCATTTTGCCGAAGAACTCACAGGACGTTATCGTGAAAATCGCCCAGCATATGGAGCAATAGCAATTTCTGACCCAAGTCATTTATCTTGCGTTTCAAATGATTATGGTTTTCAGTATGTTTTTTCACGCTATCTTGAAGGAGTTGGTAGAAGAGGGGATGTTTTTTTAGGAATATCCACAAGTGGCAATTCTGTGAACATTATCAATGCTGTAGAAACAGCTAAAAAGATAGGAATGAAAACAGTTGTTTTGACAGGTAAAGACGGTGGTAAACTTGCAGGCTTAGCTGACGTTGAGATAAGAGTTCCTCATTTTGGTTTTGCTGATCGTATTCAGGAAGTGCATATTAAGGTGATACACATTTTAATTCATGCAATAGAGACCAAAATGGCAAATGCTTAATAAACAAATTATTATTAAGCATAAAAAAAGGAGATTTAAAAAATCTCCTTTTTTATTTATTAGTAAAAAATCATTTACTTGATTTCAACTTGTTCTTCACCGTCATTGGCTTTTTCAATTGAACCAATAACCCAAGCATGTTCGCCACTAGAATTTAATACTGAAACAGCCTTTTCAGCATTTTCTTTGTCAACAACAACGATCATACCAACACCACAGTTAAATGTGCGATACATTTCGTGAGTTTCGATATTACCGTTTTTCTGAATCCATTTGAAGACTTCTGGCCAAGTCCAACTTGAACTTTGGCATACTACCTTGGTTCCCTTTGGAAGAACACGAGGAATGTTTTCCCAGAAGCCACCACCTGTAATGTGAGCAAGTGCATGGATTGTGGTTTCTTTCATGAGGTTGAGAATTGGCTTAACGTAAATTCTTGTTGGAGTTAGTAATGAGTCAATAATGGTGCGTCCATCTGACAATTTTGCGTATGGATCAGCCTTTGAAACTTCAAGTACTTTTCTTATGAGAGAGTAGCCATTTGAATGTGGACCAGATGAAGCAATTGCGATAACGCTGTCGCCTGGTTTAACTTTGCTACCATCGATGATTTCGTCTTTCTCTACTACACCTACTGCAAATCCAGCTAAATCGTAGTCTGCATCATGGTACATACCTGGCATTTCAGCTGTTTCACCACCAATAAGAGCACAAGCTGATTGACGACAACCTTCACCGATGCCTGCAATTACCTTAGTAGCATCTTCAACATTAAGTTTTCCAGTTGCATAGTAGTCAAGGAAAAACAAAGGTTCTGCGCCTTGAACAATAAGATCGTTTACACTCATTGCAACAAGATCAATACCAACAGTATCGTGTTTCTTGAAGTCAATTGCTAAACGGAGTTTGGTACCAACACCATCAGTGCCAGAAACAAGTACTGGATTTTTATAACGAGATGGAATACCGCATAAAGCACCAAAACCACCAATACTTCCCATAACTTCTGGGCGTGTGGTTGACTTTACAGTACCCTTGATATTATTAACAAGAGCATTACCGGCATCAATATCAACACCAGCTTCTTTGTAGCTTAACTTCTGTTTATCCATAATTTGCTGAATCAGCCTCGTAAGAGATGATTAAAAAAGATTTCGGCTATTCTATCAAAAAAGTGTGAATTTAAGCAAGGTATGAGCGACATGGATACTAAAAAAAGAATAAGGAATATGACTTTAATTTATTAATACTAGAGTTTTATTTAATAGCCAAAAAGAGGCTCTTCGGGCATCCCCGTGGGTGAGAAATGCCGTTTGGCCCAGTAACTAAGCC
>CAVGFV010000134.1:0-43605 GCA_963628765.1 Succinimonas sp. | reverse complement strand
TGCCTGATTTTTCAAGGTTTTTCTAATCCAGAATGTTCTTTAGGGGACATCTTCTTGGAAGTTCACATTATACACACTAATAAGTGAATAATTTTACTTTAACTCTCACTTACACACAGTAGCTACTGCCAAATACCCCGTCTACCCTATTTTTCTAGAATAAGATTTCTTAGATATTTACTTAATTAAAAAATTAACAAATCAATGTAACAATAGAGAGTTTCAAAACTTCTGTTCACAGTCTCTTGGTTGTATAATTAATAGGTAATGTTTTTGGGCAGTGGAGATAGCTATGTCATTAAATATTTCCATGCATACCATGGGTACCCGGGCTATAGCTAACGGATACACAATGATGAACCAAGCCGCAGATAATATTTCAAAATATTCCAATCCAAGTAGTAAAGATTTACCAATAGACGGTAGAAACGAAGTTGATGATATCGTCCAACTACACGAAGGGAAATTATCTGTAGAAGCTGGGGTTAGTGTCATAAAAGCACAAGATCGCGCTTTTAAATCACTCATTGATATAGAGGTATGAAATGTTATCAGTAGCAAGTAGTGCTCTGAATAATATTTTCCTTCAAAAGTACGCACGTATTGCAGAAGGAGGCCTTACCTCGTCTTCTCAAAAGGATCTTAAGAATAACTTACAAGATTCTTCTAAACCTAATGAACTTAAAAACAGCGTTACAGAAAGTGTTGACTTAAGTGATGAGGGACTTGAGAAAGCTCTTAAAGAAAAAGATCACAACGCAAGCATCAACGATATCAAAGATTCTGATAATAAAAATCAAAATAAAGAAAACGAGCTCACAGAAGAAGAAATCGCTGAATTAGACGACATGAAAGCTCGTGATAAAGAAGTCAGAATTCACGAACAGCAACACCAATCAGTTGGTGGGCAATACGCATCTCAACCATCTTATACCTATGAAACCGGACCTGATGGAAAAAAATACGTTACTGATGGCGAAGTTCAAATTTCTATGGGCGAATTAGACGATCCAGATGCCACTATTGCCAAAATGGAACAGGTTCGTAAAGCAGCACTAGCACCTAGCGAACCTTCTGCTCAAGACCGTAAAGTTGCTGCTGAAGCAGAATCCAAAATTGCAGAGCTCCAAAAACGAAAAATAGAACAAAATGTATCTGAAACAGATGACGACAAAAAAGCATCTGAGAAAACTGATACTGAAAATAAAGAAAACCAAGATGATGTTTCAAGTTCTAAACAACACCTTGGTTACATCAATAAGTACCGCGAAAATATCTCCTATTCTCATGATACCAACGAGCTAAATCTAGTAGCTTAAGATTCGCTGTTTTTGGAAAGAAGTTTTAAGTAATCTTCCTTTATTTTTTTCAACTCATCTTCGCTTAAAATTTTTGGTTCAACAACTTCTTTAGTACTTGAAAATTGGAATACTGGTTCTTCTACTGGTCCAAACCAATCCTCATGTTCATAAGATATTTTATTTATATACCAAGTAACACGACCTTTTGGAGTTGTAATGTCGGCATCATCATCTACTTGATGATTTAACAATCCTTTGGCCATAGGGCTATTAATCGATATGTAGCCTTTACGACCATAGATTTCAGGTGCACCAACAATTCGTACATGCTTGATTACCCCATCATCATTTTCAATTTCTAGAAATGCACCAAAGAAAACTTTTCCCTGTTTTTTTCCTTCTTCACTTCTATCAAGAACAGCCAAATCTGAAATAGTATCTGATAAGTGTTTTACATATATATCAATTTCACGAAGAAGGCGTTTATTATATTGGTAATCGGCGTTTTCACTACGATCACCTAGGGAAGCAGCCCACGCAAGTTTTTGTGTGACATCTGGTCTTATATTTTGCCAAATATCATTAAACTCTTTTTTAATAAGTTCCATACCCTCTTGGGTAACATAAATAGTCATATATAAATACCCATGCTCGTTTAAACATCATGCAAAACTATTTTATTATCTCCCATGCATTTTAAAGTTTCCATTATAGTTGTCTATATAAAAATTTAAGGAATTTTTAAGGCAACGTAATTTCATATGCAGAGCTAATAAAAAAGGGCACACCATTGGTGTGACCTTTTTATACATATTTACAAATTTTTAGATTTGCAAAATATTAGAGCTGTGGACCAGAAGCTACGAGAGCCTTACCAGCTTCATTGCCTTCATACTTCTTGAAGTTCTTAATGAAACGACCTGCAAGATCCTTTGCCTTAACTTCCCATTCAGAAGCCTGTGCGTAGGTATTACGTGGGTCAAGAATGTTGGTATCAACACCTTCAAGCTTAGTAGGAACAACGAAGTTGAAAATAGGGATCTTCTTGGTTTCAGCAGCATCGATGCTGTGGTTAAGGATAGCATCAATAATACCACGGGTATCCTTGATAGAGATACGTTTGCCAGTACCATTCCAGCCGGTATTAACGAGGTAAGCCTTAGCACCACTCTTTTCCATGTGCTTAACAAGTTCTTCACCATACTTAGTTGGGTGAAGTTCAAGGAAAGCCTGACCGAAGCAAGCAGAGAAGGTTGGGGTAGGTTCGGTAATACCACGTTCAGTACCAGCAAGTTTTGCTGTGAATCCTGATAAGAAGTAGTACTGAGTCTGGCCCTTATCCAAAATTGATACTGGTGGGAGAACACCAAATGCATCAGCAGAAAGGAAGATTACCTGCTTTGCAGCTGGAGCTGAAGAAATTGGACGAACGATGTTCTTAATGTGATAGATAGGATAAGAAACACGAGTATTTTCAGTTACTGACTTATCCTTGAAATCAATCTTACCATTAGCATCAACAGTTACGTTTTCGAGAAGAGCGTCACGACGGATTGCGTTGTAGATATCTGGTTCAGAATCTTTATCAAGATTGATAACCTTAGCGTAGCAACCTCCTTCGAAGTTAAATACGCCATTATCATCCCAACCATGTTCGTCGTCACCGATGAGCTTACGCTTAGGATCGGTTGAAAGAGTGGTCTTACCAGTTCCTGAAAGGCCAAAGAATATTGCAGTGTTTTCACCGTTCATATCACAGTTAGCTGAACAGTGCATTGCAGCGATTCCCTTAAGAGGTAAGTAGTAGTTCATCATTGAGAACATACCCTTCTTCATTTCGCCGCCGTACCAAGTATTAAGAATAACTTGTTCTTTGCTTGTTACATTGAATACAACTGCAGTTTCAGAATTCAAACCGAGTTCTTTGAAATTGGTAACCTTTGCTTTTGATGCATTGTAAACAATAAAATCTGGTTCCTGATCGAACTCAGCTTCAGTCTGAGGACGAATGAACATATTGGTTACGAAATGTGCCTGCCAAGCTACTTCAACGATGAAACGTACTTTCATACGAGTATCAGCGTTAGCGCCGCAGAAACCATCAACAACATACAACTTCTTGTTAGAAAGTTCTTTCTTTGCTAATTCTTTAACAGCATCCCAAGCTTCTTTGGTTGCACGATGGTTGTCGTTAGGATATTCAGGGCTAGTCCACCAAACGGTATCGTGAGAATTTTCATCATCTACAATAAACTTATCTTTAGGAGAACGACCTGTGTAAACACCAGTCATAACATTGATAGCGCCGAGTTCAGTTTCCTGACCAACATCATAACCAGTTAAACCTTCCTTGGTTTCTTCGTTGAAAAGAACTTCATATGAAGGATTGTACAAAACTTCTGTAGTACCAGTAATGCCATACTTGGCGAGAACTGACTTATCAAACTTTGCCATGGATTAAAATCTCCCGATTTCAAGCAAATGTAAATTAAATTAACCTTACTGATTGTAAGTGATTTTTAGCTGTTAGTCCATTATTCATAGAAAAATAAAATAACTTACAAAAAATAAAAATTTGAAATAGAAAAACTCTCATTAGAGAAATCAACGAGCCCACAAAATTACAAGATCATAACTTTATTTTCCTAAGTATCTTGCAACAATTATCATAAGCTGGACTCTTGCAATATATATTTATTTACCAGCAATGGTCATGTGATCAATAAGTAATGACCCCATGTTTATACTAGTTCTTTTATCGGTATCAGAGCCGATGTCACGAATACCCATAAGCATATCTTTTAGGTTACTTGCTATAGTAAATTCTGATACAGGATACTGGATAGATCCATTTTCAACCCAAAATCCTGTTGCACCTACTGAATAATCACCATTCATAAAATTAACCCCCTGTCCCATGGTATGAGTGATGATTACCCCCCTATCCATTTTCTTTATTAATTCATAATAGTTACACTGTTTTCCACGTGAGTCAATAGCATCCAATTTTCCTAGTCCACCACCTGCATGACCATTCGTTTTCATACCAAGTTTCCTAGCACTATAGCACGATAATAAATAGTCAACTGCTATTCCATCTTTGAAGATGTCACATTCTTGTGTTGACACCCCATCAGCATCACAATCTGAAGAAGTCCATTCTCCTTTTAAGTGCGGATTTGAATGAATAGTTAGCCAAGATGGAAGGACTTGCTGCCCTTTGCACCCTGTTAAAAATGAAGATTTATAGTATTGGGGCATTCCAAAAAGAGCGTTTATGGCAGTACCTACAATTGATGATGCAATACTATGATGAAAAATTACTGGATATTTTCCAGTAAACACCTTTTGAGGATTTATAGCTTCAATTGCTTTTTCTACAGCTTCTCTTGCTATCCTTTCATCTGTATAAAGTAATTTAGAATTGGTATCGCCTGTCCCTGAATATCCCTGTTGTTTACCAGTACTATCTGTAGCCATTACACATATACCCTTATTAAACACAGAGTATGCATCACTTTTACATAAGCCTAATGAATTTGCGATAACCGATATACTGTAATGATTGCTAACAGAGGCCCCCATAGAATCAGTAATTCTTGGATCAATTGACATCGCTTTAGCTTCTAGCTTTTTGGCTGATTCAAGATAGAAATCAGGATCTGGCTCTTCAGGATGTAATAGG
Source organism: Succinimonas sp. (assembly GCA_963628765.1). Classification (GTDB taxonomy): domain Bacteria; phylum Pseudomonadota; class Gammaproteobacteria; order Enterobacterales; family Succinivibrionaceae; genus Succinimonas. Next base: position 38,619 of record CAVGFV010000134.1, on the reverse strand, counting down.
TCATAATCAACATTATCCCAAGCTAGCTCAGATTTATCAGGTAATCCTGCACAAGGATCCACTGCTGTATGTTTGGCTATTGACATTGCGGCTTTTACGGTCTCTTGAATTGCCTCTTTGCTCAAATCACTGGTGTTTGCGCTACCTGTTCGATGATCTTTGTATACTTTAATTCCAAGACCTCTCGATTTGTTAAAATCAATATTTTCCAATTCGAAATTACGGCAACTTACTTCTAGCCCAGTAGATTTATCTATGTTAACAACCGCTTCATCAGCCCCTTCTTTCATCGCTGTATCAATAACATACTCGGCTAATGATTCTAATTCTTTTTGTTCTGAGCGTATTCTTTCTTTCATGGAGACTCTATTCCCAATGTCTAATATCTTCATTATGATAGAATATATCAAAAAATCTTAAGGATATTGAACTTATGCAACAAGTTAGTAACAATTTTCTAGAAAATAATGAAGAAACTGATGATTGGGTTTCTAGAAGTTCTAAAAAAAGACATTCTCATTACCTAAGAGAAATCGGTAAGAAAATTGTGGCATTATCAGATACAGAATTTTCTCGCATAAACTTTGGTTCCTACGATTCTTTAAAAGATGCTTGTATTGTTGCTAAGGGACTAAAACCTAGATCAGAAGAGTTAAGAAGACACCTTCTTCACGTCGAATCACTTATGCGTTCCGTGGATGAGGAAACAATTAAATCTTTTGAAGAAACTTTAGAGGCTATTCAGAGCAAACTAGTAGCAGGAAATGCTGAGTTGCATCGCATTGAAATGATGCGTGATGCTATTATTTCCGAGGGTATGCCAGCAATCAATAAAATTATGGCAGATCACCAAGAATACGATAGACAAAAATTACGTTCTCTGATGACAAAAGCTCAAAAAGAGCTAGCTTCTGATAATCCTGAAAAAAGGTATTATCGTAAGTTATTTAAATACCTACGAGATCAAGAAGCTAAATAATTTAGAACCAAATTTAATGCTTTCGTCTATCTAAAATCTGAATGTCCCCAAAATAGTCTTTGCCATTTATTTTGGGGCCTATTTTCATTGGTATTATTTTCATCAAAGTATTTTCTTGCAGGTCAATTTCAGCTAAAAGTTTCTGTTCATTACCAATAAAAACAGTAACCAATCAGAGTTTTCCTAGATTTTTATCACTTCTTGTTTGTGATAAAATTGCGCACAATTCATCTTTACAAAAAACAGGTATCAGCAATGAAAAGAGAAATGGCTCTAGAATTCTGTCGAGTAACAGAAGCCGCAGCACTTGCAAGTTATCATTGGCTTGGAAGAGGCGACAAAAATGCAGCTGACGATGCAGCTGTTAATGCAATGCGTTACATGCTTAACGGTATTGCAATAAATGGCGAAATTGTTATCGGCGAAGGTGAAATCGATGAAGCACCAATGCTTTACATCGGTGAAAATGTCGGTACAGGCGGAAACGATGTCGACATTGCAGTAGATCCTATTGATGGTACAAGAATGACAGCTCTAGGGCAGGCCAACGCTGTCGCAGTATTAGCAGCTTGTGATAAGGGTGGTTTTTTAAAAGCTCCTGACATGTATATGGAAAAGCTCATTGTTGGAGCTAATGCTCATGGAGCAATCGATTTGGAAAAACCACTTGAAGACAACATTGCAAATATTTCCAAAGCTATAGGTAAACCGTATTCAGAAATGACTTGCGTTACTCTATATAAACCTCGCCATGAAAAAGCTATTAAGATGATGCACGATCTCGGATTAAAAGTTTATGCCATTCCTGATGGAGATGTAGCAGCTTCTATCCTTACTTGTATGCCTGATAACGACATCGATTTCCTCTATTGCATAGGTGGAGCTCCAGAAGGTGTCATTAGCGCCGCAGCAGTAAAAGCTCTAGATGGTGACATGAATGGTAGACTTATCCCAAGAGACATTGCCAAGGGTAAAACACCTGAAAATATTGAAATTGCAAACAAAGAAATTGAAAGATGCCAAAAGATGGGTGTTGAACCTAATACAGTTTTACGTCTTGATGATATGGTAAGAAACGATAGTTCAATTATATCCATTACTGGTATCACTGGCGGAGATTTGGTATCTGGAATTTCATTAACTGGTTCCTTGGCTCGCACAGAAACCCTTCTAATTAGAAGCACATCAAGAACTATTAGAAGAATTAACTCACTTCATCAACTTAAGAGAAAATCTCAAACTCTTTATGACATGGTTTTTGGTAAAGATAAATAACCCAAAATTGGATTGAACTACAAAAAAGGGATTGCTAAAAAACAATCCCTTTTTTATTACCCTCAAAAACTAATTATTATCATCCCTTGTATCGTCTGTATAAACATATAGATTTGGGTTAGTTGAGTCTTTAATGAATCCCTGCATTTCAAGGAAATAAATCAAACCATCTTGTTCATTCGTTGTAACATCTGCAATATCAAATTTTACTGTAGATGAATCATAATTATCTAATACAAAGTTACAAGTTTCTTCTATTAAATATTTTCCGACACCTCTTCTTCTTGTAATGTCACGAACTTTTAAATAAACAATATTATTATTTTTGGATACTGATATACCAACGACACCATCATTAAAAACAGCTATATGAACATCTCCTAACTTAGCGAGATCTTTATAACTTAATGGAGCTATCAGCTTATTTAAACTGTTTTTCCACATTGGTTCCACTTTACAAGTGTGAAAAATAGTTAATCGCATAATACAAAACTTCCTAATGATTGCTTTCCCACACTAGTAATCCTAGAGGGTACCACATATTTATAAGCATTTAATTTTAATTCTACAACGAAGAATAAAAACATGTGTTCAAATTCTTCCAATTATGTAGAAACAATACAAATTGCACCTTAAATTAAAATTGTAAGAAACTAAAACAAATACATAAAAAAGGAATTGGTTAAAGGCTGAATAAAGTTTTTTAAATTTTCGAGAGAAATAAGGGATTACATAGAATAAGAGCTATAAAAAAAAAGGTTAGGTCACGAAACTAAGAATTCCGAATCACCTAACCTAATTTTTAAATCCCCACAACGAAATTTACAGCATTGTGGAGATATTTAATGGCATTATTTTAAAAAGTAGTTTTTATTTATCTTTTTCTCCTTCGAATAAAACCTTACCAGTCATTTCTGTTGGAATTTCCATGCCTGTTAATGAAAGAATGGTTGGAGCCAAATCTGAAAGTCTACCACCTTCAACAGCCTTTGCCTTACGACCAAAATAGATTAAAGGTACTGGAAGGTTGGTATGTGCAGTATAAGCTACGCCTGTATTAAGATCCTTCATACGTTCAGCATTACCATGGTCAGCAGTAATAAGACATTCACCGCCAACTTTCTTCAATGATTCAATTACACGACCAATGCTCTTATCAACAGCTTCGCAAGCCTTAACAGCTGCTTCATAAACACCGGTATGGCCAACCATGTCTCCGTTAGGATAGTTACAGATGATAACATCATACTTTGCACTTTCAATCGCAGCACAAAGCTTATCTGTTAATTCACCTGAACTCATTTCTGGCTGAAGATCATAGGTAGCAACCTTTGGACTCTGAATAAGAATACGATCTTCACCTGGGAATACGGTCTCAACGCCACCATTAAAGAAGAAAGTCACGTGAGCATACTTTTCTGTTTCAGAAATACGGAGCTGAGTCTTACCATGTTTAGAAAGCCATTCACCGAGGGTGTTAACTAAATCTTCTGGTGGGTAAGCACAAGCTGCATTTATATCAGTTGCATACTCTGTTAACATTACAAAGTTAACATTTGGACGTACCTTTCTAGTAAATCCAGTAAAATCATCATTTGCAAAAGCACGTGAAATTTGGCGAGCACGATCTGCACGGAAATTCATGAAAATCAATGTATCACCATCTTCCATTTTAACTGGTTCACCAATTACAGAAGCTTTGATAAATTCATCGTTTTCATTTCTTTCTTCATAAGCAGCTTTTAATGCATCTGAAGCAGAAGCAAAAGGCTTAAACTGTGAAATACCTTGAGTGAGAAGATCATAAGCTTGCTCTACACGATCCCAACGGTTATCACGATCCATTGCAAAGTAACGGCCAATCATTGATGCAAAACGACCGACACCAAGCTTAGCAAAAAGACTTTCGAAAGCGTCAATTGATGACTGTGCGCTTCTTGGAGGAACATCTCTTCCGTCTGTAAAAGCGTGGAAATAAGCCTTCTTCACACCCTTCTTAGCTAAAAGCTCAAAAGTAGCCTTGATCTGATCTTCATGGCTATGAACACCACCTGGTGACATTAGTCCCATTACGTGTACTGCTTTACCTGCAGATACGGCTTTATCGATAGCTTCATTAAGAACTTTATTTGTAAAAAAATCGCCATCTTTTATAGATTTAGTAATCTTAGTCAAATCTTGGTAAACAATACGTCCTGCGCCAATATTGGTATGACCAACTTCTGAATTTCCCATCTGACCATCAGGGAGACCAACATCATTACCAGAAGCTGCAATCAAAGTATGTGCATATTCTTTTGTTAATGCGTCAAGATTAGGGGTCTTTGCGTTGGCAACGGCGTTAAATTCTTTAACAGGATTGTAGCCCCAACCATCCATGATTATTAATGCAAAAGGTTTTTTAGCCATTTTTTTACCTTAAAAAACAAGTAGCGTAGAAACGCGGTTAAAATCGATCTATTTTACACCAAATACAAATTTAAGTATTGCTATTGTATGTATTGAGGCCAGCTCCCCCATTAAGAGACAAGTTATTTTGTAAGGTTCCTTTGAAAATAAAGAAATCTAGTTATTTTTAGATTTCCATAGAACGCGTGGCTTTTGATCCGATTATGACGATATGCTATTATTTCGATATTAAATTTTAAGGGCTTTAAGAAATGACTGAATCAATGGAATTTTGGCCAGAAATACAAGAATTTATAACCAACCACTACATCATGACTGCAATATGGATAATAATTCTTGGATACTTAATATGGCTACAAATAAATATTATCGTAGACGGAATTAAATCAGTTGATGCAAATAAAATGGCAACATTAGTAAATCATAATGGGGCTGGCGTAATTGATATAAGAAAAGCTGAAGATTTCAGAAATGGACATATTCCAGGCTCAATTTCTGTCGCAGTATCTGAGATCGAAAAGAAAAATTTTGCAGCCATCGAAAAGTTTAAAAACAATGGCATCATCATTGTTGGCAAAACATTTGACGACCCAGAAGCATATAATTGTGCCAAACTTCTTAAAAAAGAAGGCTATAAAGACACTTTCACCTTGGAAGGTGGTATTCTAGACTGGAATTCACGTGGAATGCCAACAACCAAACGTTAAGCATTCTTTGTTTAAAATTAAATTTTTATAATATAACGATTAGGAAATAAAATGGCTGACAATACCAGCAAAGCAGAAAATAAAGCACCAGCTTTTGACATTGCAAGAATTTATGTAAAAGATCTTTCACTCGAAACTCCAAATACCCCTGCTGTATTTAAAGAAAACTGGCAACCAGAAACAAAACTTGATCTTGATGTAAGAAACTCATTAGCAGATGAAGCTAACCATGTTTATGAAGTTGTTCTTCGCCTTACTGCTACAGTTAAAGTTGGTGACAAAACCGCTTTCCTTATTGAAGTAAATCAAGCTGGTCTTTTCCATATTGAAAATGTAGATGAAAGAAACCTTGATCATATGTTGAATGCTTTCATTCCTAATATCCTATTCCCATATGCAAGAGAAGTTTTATCTGCTCTCAGCAACCGTGCTAGCTTCCCTCCTCTTAACCTTGCTCCAATCAATTTTGAAGCTATTTATGCTCAGAAATTAAAGCAGCAGAGCGAAGCCCAGAAGTCAGAGAATTAATTCATTTATCAAAATGGTGAAAATTAATTGAGCTACTCAGCGTCAATTATAGGGGCGGGATCATATGGTACCGCCCTTGCTGTTTCATTAACAAGAAATGGCAGGGATGTCCTCCTGTGGGGAAGAGATCCCCAAGAGATTAGTGTTATGGAAAAGGAGAGATGTAATAGTCACTTCTTGCCAGGTATAACTTTTCCAAGCACATTACATCTAACATCAAATCTTGAAGAAGCAGCAAATAATTCAGATATATTGCTTATTGCAGTACCAAGTAATGCCTTTAGTTCTGTACTTAAGACATTAAAACCTTACATCAAACCAACACATAAGATTGTTTGGGCTACAAAAGGACTTGAAAGTGGCACAGGCAGGCTTTTAAGTGATGTCGCTCAAGAAATACTTGGAACAAAGATTCCTCTAGCAGTAATTAGCGGACCTACGTTTGCTAAAGAACTTGCTAATGGACTTCCAACAGCCATTGCAGTAGCTGGAAACAACGATAGCTTTACCGATGAATTTTCTAAACTTATTCACTCTAGCAAAAACTTCAGAGTTTATAAGAATCCAGATTTGGTTGGTGTCCAAATAGGTGGCACTGTCAAAAATGTTATTGCCATCGGAGCAGGAATTGCTGACGGCTTAGGATTTGGAGCCAACGCAAGAACAGCCTTAATTACTAGGGGGCTTGTAGAAATACAAAGACTCGGCGTAAAGATGGGAGCCAATCCTCATACCTTCATGGGAATGGCTGGATTAGGTGATTTAATCCTTACTTGCACTGATAATCAATCTAGAAATAGAAGATTTGGCATTGCATTAGGACAAGGTAAATCCCCTGACGAAGCAATCAAAGAAATTGGACAAGTTGTAGAAGGATGGCACAACACAAAAGAAGTGCACACAATCTCTCAAAATCTTGGTATTGATATGCCAATTTGTGAAGAGATTTATAAAGTCCTATTCAAAAACAAATCTCCTCAAGATGCCACTGCAACATTACTTGCAAGAAAGATGATTGAGGAATAACTGCCAACATCATAAGGTCATAGTTTTGATTGATATGACCTTATGACTCATTGCAACTAGCTACGGCTACCACCAATTATAATTTTTTCAATTTTAACCATTGGCATTCCGATACCAACTTTTACAGACTGCCCTTCTTTGCCACAAGCGCCTGTACCTTTGTCAAATTCAAGCTTATTACCAATCATTGATAGTCTTTGCATAATCTCTATACCACTACCAATCAATGTTGCACCTTTGATTGAATTCTTAATTTCTCCCTTTTCAATTACATAGCCTTCATCAACAGAGAAAGTAAACTTTCCTGTTGCTGGATTTACCTGTCCGCCTAAAAAGTTAACAGCATAAATGCCATGCTCTACGCTATCGAGAATTTCTTGAGATGTGTTTTGGCCAGGTAGTAAATAAGTGTTAGTCATTCTTGGAATCGGATTACAGTTATAACTCATCCTTCTTCCATTGCCAGTAGATTTTTTACCCATCAACATGGCATTTGTTTTGTCGTACATATATCCCTTCAAAACACCATTTTCAATGAGAATATTCTTCTGAGATGGAATACCTTCACTATCTACATTAAAAGAACCTGTGCCGTTATTTACGGTTCCATCATCTACTACTGTACATACATCTGATGCAACCTTTTCTCCTAGCTTACCTGCAAAAACAGAGGCTTTCTTTCGAATAGCATCAGCTTCAAGTCCGTGTCCTACCGCTTCATGGATTAGTACCGCAGGCCATCCACTAGCAAGTATAACAGGCATTTCTCCAGCCTCAATTGGTAGTGAGGATAGATTTAAAAGAGCCACACGCACAGCATCTCTTGCAATTGCTAGGTATCTTTTTTCAAGTCCTTGCTCTTGTGATAATTTGGAAATACCACGTACATAATCCATAGGTATCACAGGAACTAATTCTTTAAAAAAGTTCAGATCCGTTCCTGAGCCTGAAGCGCTGTGTCCATTTTCCCTATTTCCTTTATCTTCTACAATGACAGTACAACTTAAAAGAACTCTTGGCACAATATCAGCTGCAATATTCCCATCTGTAGAAGCAACAAGAAATTCCTTATCACTGCAAGATATATTGGCAATTACTTGCACGACCCTAGGATCTAATGAACGCGCAAAAGCATTCATTTCATTTAAAATATAAACTTTCTCATCACGAGATAATGAATGTATTGGATGATAAATATCTGATTTAACTAATGGATATTTTTTTGAATAATCGATTTTTGCAACACCATCACCAGGAACGTTAGTCACAGATCTTGCTGCTCTTACTGTTTGGTGAAGCGCCCTTTCATTAATTTCATCAGAATAGGCTAGAGCCGTCTTTTCACCAGAAACACCTCTAACACCAAAACCTTGGTCTATTGAAAATACACCACGTTTTACAGAGCCATCATCAAGAGTCCAATTTTCTCTGACATTTTTTTGGAAATATATATCGCCAAAATCTATTTTTGTACTATTAAGGCGCCCTAACATCTTTTCAACATAGGAAATATCAATATTATTAGATTTAAGAAGATGATCTTCAACTTTTGAAATTAGCTCATCAGAGTTTTCATAACGCATATTGCTTTCCTGTTATGTACAAAATAATTCAATTTTTATTATCAGCTTTACAATATATTTTTTTCTAACTACAAATACTTATACCTGTTGCAAAATATCGTAAAACAAATGTTTGTTTTATTAATTGTAGGATATTAAGCCGTTTTGATAAAAGATAAAAATCTCTTAGTTCATTAAATTTGAATAAATTCAAGATTTCCAAACGCCTTGAAACTGTTAGATACCAGCGAGATGCACTTTTCTTACACTCATAATTATTCACATACAATTGAAAACATACGTTCTAACTCAATAGTAGTTTCCTTGAAGTCTAGAGGTATTCCAACTAATTGCTCTAATTTCTCTTTTACATTAACAGATAGTTTGTCTTGAATGAACTCTAGCATCTTTGGTGTTATATAAACAATAACGTGCTTAGGAAACTTTGTAGTAGCTTTTTGAACCGCTCTAATCAGCTCTCCAAATTGCCAACTTGGTGATAACTTATAAGATAAAGCATAATCACAATCGCTCACTTCTATGACTTGCGACAAAAAAGACGAATTTAGTCTTTCTCTAGAAATCTCAACAAGTCCCAAATCCGAAAAACCTGAACAAAACACTTTGACAGGATCATTCATAAAGCCTTTCTTCAATTCAGCAAGGACTTGCTCCCTATGTTCCTTTTTAAACATATTTATAAAGTCGACAACAATAATGCCACCTATTCTTCTTAATCGTAATTGCCGTGGTATTTCTTTCGCTGCTTCAAGGTTTATCTTAAATGAAGAATTAACTTTCCCATTACTTCCTAACTCTTCATTAGAGTTAACATCAATGGTAGTCAAAGCCTCAGTTGTATCAAAGACTAATTCAGCACCAAGATTTAATTTATATTTTCTGTTTAATGATTTGTTAATTTCATCTTCAATACAATATTCATCAAAAAGCATGTTTTTATGGGATTTAATGTCATAAACACATATCTTAGATAAATCATCATATCCAAATTGCTTTAATTCATTTTCAAATAACTTACTCGAGGCTGGATAATCAAAAACAACCTTCGAAATATCTTGTTCATATTTACAAAATAAATTAAATACCGTCGATGGAGCTTTAAAAATACAACCGCATTTTTTACTGTTAGCAAACTCTTTATAAATTTTGGAAAATATATCTAATAGCAATGTCTTCTCGGTGAGTATTTTATCTATTGCTACGCCCAGAGCTTCAGTCCTTACAATAAAACCACAAGGAGGAGGATTAACTAATTTATTTTGAGCACAATGACAGCCACTAGTAGTTAATGCTTCTGTTAAGGGAATTCTACAGGCACTTTCTATTGGGATTTTTTTGGAAAACTTTACGCTCTTATCCCCCATCTTAAGGGCTAAATATCTTCCGCTTATACTTACATAAGTAGTTACCTTTACGCCTTTATCATCTTTTTTGGATTTTTTTACTTGAAGCAATAATTGTTGTCCGAGCTTTAACGGGACATTTTTTTCTGTTGTCTGATTGCTATTATTAAACTTTTGCTTGTTCCAAAAAACATCATCAAAGCTAAGGAATGCATTCTTTGAATCGTTTATATTTACAAAGGCACATGACAGCTCAGGTAGAATACGTACAACCTTTCCTACAACGATACTACCTTCCAAAAAGTCATCAAAATTATTTTGATAATAAAGCTCCTTTAAAACTCCATCTTCAATTAAGGCTGTTCTTGTATCATAGAAAGAAGAATTCACAAGTATTATTTTATTCATTGTAAAAAATCCAACCTTAAGTCATTGCTAACTTATCTACTTGTTGAAATTATGCCAGCCATTTTTAAAGCATTGCAGACAGGGGCAATCGGTAGCCCTATAACATTGGAAAAACCACCAGCAATGTTATCAATGAATTTTACGCCTATACCCTGGATAGCATACCCTCCAGCTTTATCGCATGGCTCTCCAGTACGCCAATATTCCAATATTTCTGACTCTGTTATGTTTTTAAAATGGATCTTAGTTAAGCATATTTCTTCGTAAGACAAATTTTGGGTTCTTACACAAAATGCCGAAACCACTTCATGAGTATTTCCAGAAAATCTTTTAAACATTTCAGAGAAATTTTCAAAATTTTTTGGTTTACCAAATATTTGGTCTTCAAAAACTATAGTCGTATCAGCTGCTAGAATTACTATATTCTTTAAGGATTTATTTGTATTTAATGGCTGAGTATTAGAAACAATTTTACTTACTTCTTCTGATTTTTCCCTAGCCATTCTAGATACATAAGAATATGGATGTTCTAAATTTTTAGGAGACTCATCAATTTTAGGAACTATGGTATCAAAAGAGAAACCTAGATCATGCAAAATAGTTTGTCTGCGAGGAGATGAAGATGCAAGAATTAGTTTACTCATCTTCAATTTTCTTTTGCGGAACTACAACGCCATAAATAATGGTTAATATTCCATATATTACCGGCCATATTAAAAATGTGGAGATACCAGACCAACATATATCGTAATCAACAGTAACAATTCCAAATATATGCTCTGTCCAAAACAGTATAAATTGCCCTAGAAAATTTACAGTACCAACAACAATGGTCTTCTGTAAAATTGAATAGAAACGTATTTCTTTAAACTGTGAAGCAACAATCCAAGACATAAAAGCCAAAGCGGTTGCATGCACACCTAAAGTTGATCCCAAAAGAATATCGAGGAATAAACCAGTTAGCCAACCTGTGCCTACATTTACTTTTTCTGGTATTGCTATAACCCAATATAGGAGAACACACACGACATAATTAGGGACTAAGAAGTCAAACGCAACTGGCATTTTTACAATTGACAAAAAAAGCCCAATAACTAGTGAACTCCAAATAACTAAAAAGCCTCCAGTATTACGGATTCCCATGCTCATCCCCCTGTACAGGCTTTGTTTCTTTATTGGATTTTATATTAGTATCTTTATCCTTTTTGTCGTCTGCCTTTGAACTAGTATCTTCTTTCTCTTTTTCTTTTTGATTATCTTCAACGTCGTCAGCTTTTCTTATATCCTGGCGAAGTCCTGTGTCATCACTGGCAATTTCATCGAACCCAATTCTTTCTGACTCTGGCATCCAAAGCAAAAACATGTATTTAAGTCTGTCCAATGATGCCATAGGTTGAGCTTTTATCTCAGCAAATTGCAAACCTTCTTTTCTGTCAAAGACTGTTACTTTTGCTACTGGATATCCTCTTGGAAATTTACCACCAAGTCCAGATGATACAAGGATGTCTCCCGGTCTAATATCTACATTTCTTGGCATGTTTATAATACTAAGCTCATTAACAATACCTGTTCCTGATGCTATAGCTCTAATACCATTTCGTGATACTACAACTGGGATTGCGTGGGTCTGATCCGATAAAAGCAAAACTCTACTTGTAGATTTTGCAACACTAATTACCTGTCCTACAACGCCTTCTTCATTTACAACAGGCTGACCTTCATATACGTCATCATCAGTACCTCGGTTAATCATGACGGTGTAAGAAAATGGATTTGTATCCACCATCATTACTTCAGCACCAATTTTGCGGAAGGATTCTTGTATTGGAGAATTATTTAAACGTCTTAAGAGCTCGTTATCTTGAACTAAACTGTCATATCTTAAAAGATCAGATCTTATATCAGCCAGTTCTTTCTTTAAGAAAGTATTTTCTTTCAACAACTCTTGAAATGAATAAGGACTTTCAAATGTAGAATGAATCAAAGAAGCAGGAGCATCAGCTACGTAATATACCGGTGTGAGCCAACTCTCAACATAATAGCGAAGTGATTTAAACATATTAAAATGTGAATCACAAACGATTAAGGCAAGAGAAAGGAAACCGCAAATAAAAAAACGGTTACTTGCAGTTAACCCAGTAAAACCTATTCTTTCATTCATGTATCATTGTGCAAAAAATTACAATTGAATTAACAACCGCAAAAGGGAATTAAGCGTCTTGGTTTTCCTATTTTAGGTCAATCTGTTTTAATTAAGTTTGAAACAAAACCTAAAAAAGCAATTGTTTTCAAAATAAAGACTTAAATGTGGCCTAAATTAGGCCACACCTTTTTGAAAAAAGCTATCTTTGTTCAAATAAAGAAATGCCTTTGGTATCGTAAAGTTCCAATGCGCGACCACCACCTCTTGCAACGCAAGTTAGTGGCTCTTTTGCAACTCTAACAGCTACATGGGTTCTTTCAGAAATCACACGATCTAGATTTCTTAAAAGAGCACCACCACCTGTAAGTACCATACCTTGAGCAGAAATGTCCGCAGATAATTCAGGAGGAGCATTATTTAAAGCTGCTGAAACCGCATTAACAACATTCTTTAAAGGAGCTTGAATCGCTTCCATTACTTCAGTTGAAGTTATGGTTATTGTACGAGGAGCTTGTTCAATTAAGCTTTGACCGCTAATTTCAATAGAGAGAATCTCATCCTCATCTGTTTCAAGAGCAGTGCCAATTTGAATTTTTATTTTTTCTGCAGTTACTTCGCCAATCTCAAGCTTATGCTTTTCTTTAACGTATTGCATAATAGCTTGGTCAAACTTATCGCCACCAGTGCGTTCTGAAGCTGCATGTACGATACCACCTAAAGCAACTATAGCTACTTCTGTAGTACCGCCACCAATATCAATAACCATTGAACCACGAGCTTCAGTAACAGGAAGATCTGCCCCCACAGCTGCAGCCATAGGTTCTGTTATTAAAAATACTTCATGGGCACCTGAGCGCATAACTGAATTACGAATTGCAGCTCTTTCAACTGGAGTGGAACCATAAGGTACACAAACTAAGACGCGAGGTGAACCTTTTATAATTCCCATAAATCTACTTGCTTGACGATGAATTACCTTCATGAATTCTTCAAGCATACGTTCTGTGTACTTGCAATCTGCAATTACACCGTCTCTCATCGGTCGAACAACTTTAATATTTTCTGGGGCTCTACCTAGCATGTCCTTGGCATTTTTACCAACTGCTATAGGGTGAGAAACTCCACCTCTTGCACGGTCATCTTTAATAGCAACTACGGAAGGTTCATTTAGAACCACGCCCTTGTTCTTTACATAAATTAGAGTATTCGCAGTACCCAGATCGATTGAAAGATCATTTGAAAACAGACCTCTGAGTTTTTTAAACATACCTTATTTCCGAAAATATTTATTGTGGAAATCAATACAGTGTTGACATTCATTCCTTACATTGAAGGAACAAGTGCGGATTATAACATAACATCAAAGTTAAATTTGAAGATCAGTCATGAAATTAACACTATATATACATTCAAGTCATTTCAAAATAGCTTACAAAGTATTAGTCCGTACACGAATATCAGAAGCTGTAATTTCTTTTTCGCGTCTTATTAAATATTGTTTGGATGCACCTGAATCATTATCACCAGCATCTAAAAATGGTACTTCACATAATGCAACAGATCTTATTGTATATTCGATAGGAGCTGTAGTTTTAATAGTGATTCCTGTCTTATGACCATAGGTGATATCTTCTGCTGTAACTTTTAATGAAGATAGATAACATCCTGAATACATATCTCGACAAAAAAAATCATTTTTTCCACTACTTTCAGATGTACAAAAAGACATATCTGAGGAATTACCGATGAAATCAAAATCCGCTTTACCAGTATTCTTTAAATCGTCTTTGATAGCTTCATAAAAGTAACTACCCTTACCACTATAGACACTTAAAGAACTCTCTCTATTGAGTGGAAAAATTTCAGTCATCGCATATTCAAGACCACTTTCTGCAAGCAATTCAGCTTGAATCTCCATAACTGAATTAAGATAATTTTGTCTATCTTCTGTAATCATTCTCGCTATAACAGCAGAAATTACTCCAAATACAACCATCACAAAAACAGCTGTTATAAGCATAGAACCATTTTGTCGTTTAATTTCAAAAAACATTTTCAATCTCCAACAAATGGCTTACGCTGATATTTTCACCGTCTGTAACTGTAAAAATACCCATTAAGACACTATTTAAACCAACCCCAAAACTACTTTTAGTTCCATCAGTTGTTTCAAATTTAAGAGCTCTTACTTTATTTCTTCCGCCAGCATTTACTATTTCAGATTTTCCATTGCGACGACAATACAAATATCCGTTAGAATCAGTTGTATAGGCGGTTTTACTCCAAGCATTTAAGAAATAAATTCTATCGACATTAAACTCATCAGGCATCCCTGATAACGAAATAGAAATAAAATTACCATCTATAGAACAGTTTCCTGTTCCAATCTTATATTGAATTAAGGAACCATCATCCTTAAGGAAAGCAACAGATGAAGCTTGTTTTTCGGAATTGCCAATTGAACTTGAGCAAGAGAATCCTATATTCTTACCGTTATACAAATAGATTGTATCTGAAACTCTTTGATAGACTCTTAAACTATAAACTGGTTTTATGAAACTTAATTCCTGTATGCCATCTGCATTATTCGATATAGAAATTTGGTAAGGAACACTACCTTGAACTTCTCGCGAAATTCTATGAATCATATTTCTAGTAAATGATGCTGCTTGATTTCTTGCAGCATCCTCTGCAAAAAATTGACTTCCCATTCCAATAAAGCCGAAAACACCAAGAGCAGAAATGCCAAGTAGCACCATGCATACAACGATTTCTATTAACATAAATCCATAAGACTTTCTCATTAGTAATTACCCCTCAATGAATCAAGCCTATATGTGCTACCTTGAGGATCAATTATTCTAACTGTGATTCTTTTTAAAGTTTCACGTGATAGTTTTAATGGCTTTAAATCTATAACTACATAAAAATCTTTATACCCTATATCGGATTCAGTGCCACTTACTACATCTTTCCAACTAGCAAAAGATCCAGTAAAAAATTCAGCAGGAATACCATAGCAACTTGTTTTATCACCACAAACATCGTTGTTTTCAAATTTTTTACAACCAATTCCACTAGTTGTAGATGCACAAAGCTTTGCAGAATCGTAATCATCGACGTCATTTAAAGCATTGGAAAAAGAAGCACCTTTTTCAGTATCGTCAGGACCATATGAGCTTTCTGAAGTACATGAACCAATGGCACAAATATTCAAATTTCCTGAAATAATAATTTCATCGCATCTACATTGGCCGCCTAGACGATCAGAGTTTTCATCGTATGATTTGGACATTATTTCACGGAATATTCGTTGTCCTAAGAATGATGCTTTTACTTCAAAGACAGGATTAGCAACTGATGTGGTATAAGAAAACAGAATACTAGTAATTCCAGTAACCGCAATCGACATTACTAGAAGTCCCAAAATAACTTCTATAAGAGTAAAGCCACGCTTTTTCGTTATCTCCATGTAATACCACCTTCTGGATATACATCTACATAACAACCATCACTAGCATCTTCTACATAAAAACTGAATGAGTACTTATTATCTTTACCTGACAAAGATAATGTTGTTTTGTCTTTATTGACTCTACCAAGATAATCAAACTGAACGATTCCTGCAGTATTAGATAATATACCAGATTGTCCGCCTATGCCGTGTTGCAATTCTGTTTTGTTCTCGCAACCTGCACCTTGGCAGTAACCAAAAGAGCCATCTTTTTTGATAAAAAAGAATATATCAGGCTCTTTTCCTTGGCTCATATTTATGGCTTGAGTTTCTTGGAGTCTAGTCACTGCTTCTCTACAAAGAACGTATTCTTGCCCAGATGAACTAGATATTTTGGCTACGGCATATACCGTCATAATTCCAAGAAGAACCATGACAGCAACTAGTTCCACCAGAGAAAACCCTAAGGAACGCCGCATAAGAGCTCCTAATTTGCACTTGTATTGATATGAGGTTCCACAAGACCAAGTGATGGAACATAACTAAAACTCATATATTTGTCTGTTGAAAAATCTGGTTGTCTATATGTGCCATTATCACTCTTCTCTAAGGACAGTACTAAGTAATAACGACAAATACCATAATTCCCTTCAGTAGAGCCGTTAACAGAACTTGTTGTAAACCTAATATAATATTTGTAATCAATATCATCACTATTAAGTTTGGAAAGATCATCTGTTGCACGTGGAGGGTTTTGCAACATCTTGTTCCATATATTCAAACAATTTTCTGAACTTCTCGGCTGATCATAACGATTTGAAGCTTCTGGTGTTAATTCTGTTGGCATTGAAGCGCCAGCTGTTGTTGCATTTATTGGATAGCCAGGGCTCATTGTTCCTTCATTTATTTTTGTATTTGAAGGGGTTGTTAAATAAAACCTAGTACCATCGTATAAAGTACTATTAACGCCACTAACCTTCTGACGTCCTTTGGCTTCCCATTGAGCTCTTACTAGCAAAATACCTGTTGCGAAATTTCCTGCAACACCTTCCACACTAGCCTTTTTTGCTTCTTCGGTTACATCTAAAAATCTTGGCAATGCTGTTGCTGCAAGGATACCTAAAATCACAATTACTATAATAAGTTCTATGAGAGTAAAACCTTTTGAGAATTTACGCATAAATCACACTCGCACTACCACAAAAAAACTCTAATTTTCTGAATTTATTACAGAAACAGTCCCGTTTTCATAATTATAACTAAATCCTGAAACACTGGTTAAAAACAAGCATAAACTTTCGTCTTGTTTATTAATTGTTTTCACATCTTCAACAAAAAAACGTGTCCCATGTCCTAAAATTCCTAGCCACAAATGCCTACACAAGTTATCGCTATTATCAATTCCTTGCACATCATAAGGCCATCCTTTTGGGGTCATTTTAAATATGACATTGTCAGGATCAAAACCTAATTTTTCCTCATCAGCATCTTGATACAAATTCAACCACTTAGGCAACTTTAAAAACTTTCTTTTACTATCAGTAAGCCAAATATTATGAATAATAAGGCTTCTTTCATTAAAGGTTGAAGCAGTTGTTTTTACTGATGTGTCAAGAGTCCGATCTGTTTGGGGAATAATAAAAAAAAGTATAAATAGACACATTACGAGAACAACAATGCCACCTACCAAAATAAAATGATAGATTCTTAAAAGTTTCTCATTTGATGCATCTTCAGAATTCAAGTTCTATTTCCCCTGCATTGCCCCATACATATCCCACATAGGTGTGAAGATACCAAGAGCAAGGACACCAACCATGATTGCGACAAATACTAACAATATTGGCTCAATTTTGGCTGTCATTGCCTTTAAATCATAATCAACTTCTCGTTCATAATGGGTCGCAGCCTCTAAAAGCAATTCATCTACACGTCCTGTTTCATCACCGACTGCGAACATTTGGAGTACCAACGGAGTAAACATATTACTTTGCATTGCCACAGTAGCTAATGAATTACCATGCTCTATATCGCGACGCATTACCTTCACTTTATTCTCAAGAAATTTGTTATCTATCGCACCGGCAACTAATGTTAAAGCCATATTAAGCTGAAAGCCTGCCTTAATCATTAAGGAGAAACTTCTACAAAATCTTCCCAAAAGTGCGCGATTCATAATTGGACCTAGAACAGGGATTTTTAATTTAATACGATCCCACTCATATCTAAACTTCTCGATTTTCATTAAGCGATGGATGATAAAAGGTAATGCAATAACAACACCCAACATATATGGCCAATAATTAACAAAAAAATGGGAAGTTCCTATCAGGATTCTTGTTGTTATCGGTAATTCAACCCCAAATTTATCAAACATTTTGCTAAAAACAGGAATTACCCAAATGTTCAAAATAGTGAGTGCCACACCTATAAATATGATAACCATAAAAGGGTATCTCATTGCACTCGTAATACGTTTTCTAGTCTCTTGTTCGAGAGTAAAGTACTCAGCCAATTGCTCAAATACATCTTCAAGTCTACCGGTGTTTTCACCAACGTTAATCATTGAAACGAACAATGAGTTATAAATCTTCGGCTGTTCACCCATAGCCTGAGTCAATGAGCGACCACCGACCAAATCCCTATTGATTTTGGTCAGGGATTTTTTAAGTCCATAATGATCTGTTGAATCGGCAAGTCCACCTATTGCTCTTATAATAGGAACACCTGCTTTTGATAAGGAATACATCTGCCTACATAGCATTACTAACTCTGTAAGCCCAACTTTCCCATGAAACATCTCTTTAAAATCGAAGTTAAAATTTAAAAACGGTAAATTTTGGCTCACTTCGATTTTTATTGGTATTAAACCTAATCGAGTAACCTCATCTATAGCATCAGCTTCTGTTTGAGCTTCTACTGTGCCTGTTTGGTAACTTCCATCAGATTTTTTGGCTTTATAACTAAACAAGGACATTATTTATTAATCTCCGCTAGCTTCATAACCTCTTCAATCGATGTAAGACCTTGAGTTGCAAATTCATAAGCCATTTTTGCTAATGGTTTATAGTTAGGAGACTCTCTTGCTGCCTTAGCAAAGCCTTCGTTGTCATCTCTTCTCAAAGCATCCATCATGTTCTGATCTAAGACTAACAACTCAAAAACACCAATACGCCCTTTGTATCCTGTAAAGTTACAAAATTGGCAACCTTTACCACCGTTACCCATTTTGAAATGTTCTTTCTTCTGATCTTCAACACTAATATTAAGTGCGTCTTGGATAAAATTCATTTGAACAGGATCAGGTGGGCATTCAGCACCACATTTTGGACAAATTCTTCTCACCAAACGTTGAGCCAAAACTGCTCGTAAAGACCCCGCTACTAGATACCCCGGAGCCCCCATATCCATAAGTCTAAGGGTACTAGAAACAGCATCATTTGTATGTAATGTTGATAACACCAAGTGACCTGTCATTGCTCCTCTTAGGCCGATTTCACAGGTTTCTTGGTCTCGCATTTCTCCGACTAGAATAATGTCCGGGTCTTGTCGTAAACACGACCTTAATACTGTATTAAAGTCGAGGTGTATTTTTTCATTTACTTGCACCTGAGTTATACGAGGTAAACGATATTCCACTGGGTCTTCAGCTGTTATGATTTTTACGGATGGATCATTAAGTTCGTTTAAAGCTCCATACAATGTAGTAGTCTTACCAGAACCTGTAGGACCTGTTACAAGAACCATCCCATGCGGTCTATGCAATTGAACTCTAAAACGATTTAAAATTTCAACAGGCATACCTGTTTTATCAAGAGACAACAGACCATTAGATTGGTTTAGAAGACGCATTACAATTGACTCTCCATACTGGGTTGGAAGAGTTGAAAGTCTTACGTCGATGTTTTTTCCTGAAATTACTACCGGAAATCTACCGTCTTGAGGTAAACGTTTTTCAGAGATATCAAGGCCAGACATCAATTTTAAACGTAGCGAAATAGCAGGAGCTATTTCTACGTTATTAAGAACCTGTTCTCTAAGATTACCGTCGATTCTTTGTCTAATTCTTAAGACATTTGCATCTGGTTCTATATGAATATCTGAAGCCCCAGAATTTATTGCATCTTCGAATACGGAACGAAGGAGGTTTACAACTGCAGCTTCTGAATCATCTCCTTCACCAAGTGTTTCCATAGTATTAATTTCAAATGGATTTTTAGACACTTGGGTTTGAAGTTGGTCTGCAAACTTTGCAATGGCGTCTGTATTACGATAAAACATCGAAATACAACGAATGATTTCAGATTCAGGTGTTATAACAAAATCAACTTCATATTGATTTAACTTATCTGAAATTTTATCTCTGCCTGGATAATCTAACGGGTCTGATACAGCAACAGTAACAGAATCCATTCCAGTGATTGGGTTCATGCTTTTTGAGATTGCTAAAGCATGAAGTGTACGGGCCATCGCTTCAGGTATCAACTGAACCGTGTTTCCATCAATGTTTATCTTTGACAGATCGTCAAACACGGTCATATGAAGTTGCTGTCCCAAAGCCTTACAAATATCGCTTTCACTAGCAAGATGCATGGTCACAACAGCTTGACCAAGCTTCATACTATGGGATTTTGAATACGCTAAAGCTTTGGGTATGTCTTCTTCTTGTAATACGCCTGATTGAACGAGAACGTCACCTATACGTAGTCTTTTCTGTTGAGGTTTAGTATTATCTGCCATTACTTTCCCCCTAGTACTTGAATTCTGCTTTCCACAAAGCTTTTAGATGATCCACTTAAATATAGAGCTCTAGCCTTTTTGTAAGCATCTAAAGCTTCATTTGGTTGACCTTGTTCTTCCTTACAAATACCTAGACCTAAAAACCATTTACCATCTTTTCGTTCATTAGAGGCTAGTTTTCTATATGCATCAGAAGCTGTAGCATAATCCCCAACTTCTCGAGAAATATTCGCAAGAGTAGCGTAGTAGTCAATATTTCCTTGTACAGGTGGATTACCCTGTTTTAATACTTTTATAGCCTGGTTTGTTTGTTCCATATCAACATAGATACGAGACAAATATAAACGGTAATCATAGTGTGATGGAGAAAGAAGAATTCCGCGATCAAGTAGCTTTATTGCATCTAAATTTCTACCTTTTGCATAGTATAAACTGGCTAACTTTTCTCTTGCCTTACTATCCCTTGGAGCCCTGTTAAGTAATGATTCCAGGGAAGAGATAGCAGAATCGTTATCACCTCTAAGCATGGCAGAATTTGCTTCTTTCCTATAAAGCTCAATTTCTTCTGTTGCCGAAAGTTTCTTTTCTTTTACTTTCATAGTAGAAACTGGTTTGGTTTCTTTATATACAGGTTCAGGTTCTGCCTCAATGTAAAAATTCTCAGGTGCATTAATGTCTTCTTCCTCAGAAGAAGAATCCTTAGCCATATCACTAATATCTACTTTTTCAGGATATGAAACATTTTTCACTGAATCTTTTCCATTAGGTGTTTCTTTCTTTTGTGTTTCTTTTTTTGCTGAATGTTCTGATATTGTTATATCTTCTGTAACTATAGAAGACTCTTGATTGTTATTATCTAGTTCAGCCTGTATAGCCAAATCAATATTAGAGTCGTCTTCATTCTGTGGATCATTAGCTACAACTTCACTTTTGTTTTCAGCGAGGTTATTTGCATCAGCATTTACCTTTTCATCAGTGGTTTTGTTCTCTGCTATTACTTGTGGCTCAGGTTTATTTTCTAAAGACTGACTACTTTCTTGAACATTTTCCTGTTTTACAAGATTTGCGTTGTTTTTTGACGCATAAGATGAATAAATATAATAAAAGGCAATTAAAGCTAATAAAGCAACAGAAATTGCAACTAAAGAGACAGTAAAATAATTACCTTTTTTTCTAGGGGTATATTTCTTATATTCTGAATTATTCTCACGCTTATCAAGCTCAGATAGAGCCTTGTTAATAACACTCATTTCAAAACTCCAGAATAAAGAACAAATCCATAAATAGCTAAAAATAAAATCAAAATTGTTAACAATATATTTAGAACAAGGGACGATTTCTTTTCTGTATCTGCTCCATCGTCAACGGCTTCTTCTACCATCTTTTTAGTTACTGTATGAACACCGTAACCATAGGCAAGCAATAAACATTTATTAGCTATAATATTTATTAACCTCGGCACACCGCCGCTACTTTTGAAAATCTTCTTCGCTACGCCCTTCCCAAAAACATTCTGTCCTTGATATCCTGACATTTGCATTCTGTAGTTTAGATATGCTTCCGTCTCATCTTCATTCAATGGACGCAGTTTGTACGAAAAAGAAATTCTCTGTCTTAATTGTCTAAGATTTTTTTGGTCTAATTTTTCATCGAGTTCTGGTTGACCAAAAAAAACAATCTGAATCATTTTTGCATGTTCAGTTTCGAGATTTCCTAATAATCTAATGGCTTCTAAGGTATCGTCAGAAACTGACTGAGCTTCATCAATAACCAAAACTGTTTTGCGACCAGAACGATGTATATCAAGAAGTTTTCTATTTATGTCATCGTTCAGTGAGAGTTTAGTGCAATTGTCAGTATCAATGTCTAACTCCCTAGCAATAGAAATTCTTAATTCGTCAGGAGTTAAAGTAGGATTAGGCAAATATATTAATTCAAATTCGTCACTTAATCTTGTAACGAAAAGCCTTAACACCATTGTCTTTCCAGTGCCAACTTCACCAGTTATTTTTATGAAACCTTCGCCCTCTTTTAAAGCTTCTTCCAATACTTGAATAGCTTCCTCATGCGGAGGAAGACCAAAATATAAACTAGTATTCGGAGTAAGCCCAAAAGGTTGTTGGTCTAAACCAAAAAACTTTTTGTACATAGAAACTAGTCAGTTCCTTGCATTACAAAACCACGAGTTTTTTGAGTTCCTTCTTCTGGATACCATTTCTCTAAAAGATCCGAACTCTTTTTAATCTCTTGACGCCAAGTATCACCGCCAACAATAACTGGACGTAGTAGGATGACTAATTCTGATCTTTCATCATAGACGGATCTATTTTTAAATAGTTCTCCTAATACAGGGATATCACCTAATAAAGGAACTTTAGATTCTTCAGTGCCTTTGTTATGTCTCATAAGGCCACCAATAAGGATAACATCACCTGATTGAGCCTCAACAACGGTATCAGTCTCTCGAACATCAGTACTTGCCAATGGCAATACAAAATCCTGCCCATTACCAATAGTCATTGTTTTAGTATCATCTTGAACATCTATAACAGCTGGATGTACATGCATAAGGATTTTTCCATCAGCGCTTATTTGCGGAAGAACATCAAGAGACACACCACTAAAGAATGGTGAAAATTCAAAATCTGAAGCAACTATATTGTTATCAGAACCCGATGAAGTAGCAGATGTATCTGTTGAAATATCTGTTAGGTAATAAGAATCTTTACCAATCTTCATTACTGAGCGCTGGTTATTCAAAGCTGTAATACGTGGGCTTGATAATGTAGTAACGTCACCTTGAGTTTGCAAAAGGTTTATCAAGGTTGAGTAATGTTTATCAGTTAATGAGAACTTAAATCCTCCTCCTAAAAGAGAAAATACGCTTCCCTCAATGTATCCACTTGAATCTGAATAATTACTCATAGTCTTAGTGCGAGATTTAGAACTACCTAGGATAATGTTCCAATCAATGCCCTGGGCATAATCTTCACTTAATTTAACTTCGAGAATTTTTGCCTCAATAACTACTTGTCTTCTTAAAGATGATTTTGTTTGAGATAAATAATCACGAACTGTTTGAATCTCGCTTGGCATACCTTTCACGGTAACTGTCGCAGCTTGTGGATTAACACTTACCATTCTGCCTTCGCCAGTTCCGATGATGCCAGAAAGAGTTTTTTGAAGTTCTGTCCAAAAATCACTCTTGGTGTTAGTGGTCATATTAACACCGCCAGAATTGTCAGAAGACGATCCTGAATCAGAACTACTTGAAGATGAGTCCGATGAAGAACTATCTGAACTTGATGATGAATCATCCGAGTCTTTTATGGTGTTATTGGTAACAGCTAGTTTTGTAGTTGAATCGCGAGTTAATAACAAGTAATCTACAGGGATTGTTTCAGTATGCACACCTGCTGGGTACACATAATATATGCGCCCTTGCTTTTCAGCTCTATAGCCATACATTTTATAAACAGCATCGAAAACCTGATCAATGGTTACATTGTCAAGATTCAATGTTATATTTCCAGATACTTCTGGATGTACAACAACTGATGCAGATGAGCTATCCATTAGCCTTCCAAAAAATTCTGCAGCAGGAACTTCATTCGCAGACACGCTGAATCTTTTAGCAACATCTACATTTGAAAACTCTGAAACTGGAGTATCTGGATTCAGCTCATTTAAAACATCTTCAGGAACAGACAACTTATTATTGTTGTACGCTGATGAAAGAACTTCTTTTGCATCTGTCGGATCGGCATGACGATAAGTACATCCAGTCGCAAGGAAAATAGAGATACTTATAGCAAGTATTGAATATTTAGTTATACACTTCATTTTTAGTCTCGCGATTTCCAGAATTATACAGAGAAAGAGTAATACGTTCCTTTCCATCCTGTGAAACAAGTACGGCATTGTGTCTAGATAAATTTAATAATATATATCCTAAACAACGACTACCTATGTTACAGGTCACACCATTTATAACGGCACGACTTCCTGTAGAGCTACGCATAATTGCTTGTAGCTTAAGGCCATTAGAATTAACATTTGATGTATCTTGAGATGTACCTACCCCTCTCAAAGGAGTCGTAGGATCTCTCATCGTGTCTTCGGCCTGTAAATTACCGACCGCAAATAATGCAATCAATAAATAAAAAAATCTTAAATGCCGCATACTATCCCTTGATAAAATCTTTATTTATGCTCAAAGTATAAAGTTCAAGAACAACATCAGCTAAAGGATACTTTTGCACTTGGTAGTTTAATGATTTCCAATAAAAATTGGTTTTCATTTGCTCTAAATCTTCTAAGTATCTCATAATGTCAAGATACTGACCTTCTAAAGTAATTTTCATACCATGCTGGTACAACTTGATGTCATCCTTATGAAAAAGCAGTTTTGGCTTTATTGACTCCATCTTTTTTACAACTACTCTACCATTTGGAGAAAGAACATCTGCTAGAATTTCAGGCATTTGTCCAGCATCAATTAAATTCATTGTCCCTGCGTTGAGTTTTGAATTAAGCTCATTCATCTGCTTTTCATAATCTTCTTTTTGCTTTTTCAAAACATCATTTGGGTTTTCAGTTAATTTTGCTTGCCATTCTGCTAACTCTTGCTCGACTCTTGCAAGCTCTTCCTCTTGTGAAGAAATAGTATTTTGGTATCTCTTCGTATTAGAGTCATACCTATCAATAAAGGTAAAATATCCAGGAAAAGCAAATAACGCAACCCCAACAAGGCAGATTAGAATTCTTTCACGAAGCGATAGAGAAGAATATTTTTTTTGTAATTCACGATAAGTCATTAGTAATTCTCATCCCCGCTTTTTGAATCATCACTTTCTTCAGAAGTTGTTTTACCATCTTCTTTGTCATCAGAATTACTGTCTGAAAGGTTAAATTTTGTGGTGTTTGTTTTTTCATCTGGCGACATTGAAATTGCACCAAATGTAATATTTCTTAAATCATCATTGCGTTTAAATTTCTTAATCCACAATGGCACCGAATTTGGATTCTTTGCAACACCAGAAATATTTGCATTTAATCCTTCAAGAGAAAATGATGACACACTCACGTCTGCAGAATTGGTACTTGCTAGTCCCCTCATAAATCCAGCATAACCATGGCTTCTCAATTCTTTTTTAGAATCTAAAAGATCAGCCATTTTTTGTCTGCTCTCAACAAGAATTCTTAAATCGTTTGTTTCTTTTTCAAGAGCCTTATCCAAGGTTTGGGATGCAACAAGGTTTTGGGTCATTGCTAAATTATTTTGGGCTTCTTCTATTGCGTTTTCCAATTCAACACTATGTTTTTGTGTCTTAACCATTTTCTCATGGGCAGACATGGCTAGTAGAACGACAACAACTGCCACAACCAACCATATCAAAAACATATGTTCTAAGCTCAAAATCTGTTTTTTTGGACGAAATTCTGGCCTATATAGATCTAGTCTTTTTTTACTCACTTTCTAGCATGCCTCCACGAAGAACACCCAAAAGTGGAAGATATTCAATTCCTTGCTCAGCTAAGCTACAAATTTCTTTATCTTGAGTTATCGAAAAACCTAAACCACTATCTTTGGAAAAAGGATATTTCTTCAAAGGAATTACTTCAACGTTACGTCTATTTTCACTTAAAGCTGTACCGATAACTTCAAGCTGATCCGTATCCATTGCTATGATAATCTTTGAAAGAGGAGGTAATCCTAACTGAGCTGTAAAAAAGTCATCGCACAACCTTAAAAGATCCATATTTAACTGCTCTAAAAGAGGATCATTTGATGCTGACAACACACCGTTAGAGAGTCCTCGGTAATTTCTCATTACTCTTGTATAACAAAGGTCTCCATTATGCACACCGTACACTGTGAGATCTTTATCTTTTGGAAAATACAACATTAGCCCTAACTGTTCAACGTATTGCTGAGGAGTTCCAGAATCCTTATCTTTCAAAATTTTATATTGATAATATGATACAAAATCAGCAGCAGCTAATGTAGAAATCGTAATATCTGAAAGTTTCGCTAAACCATTAACAATGTCAGAAATTAAGGCAATAATTCGTTTTTCAACTAAAACAAAATTAAGCATTGGGCGAGAATTTTTACTAGTTTTTGCTTCGTAATAATCCCATGTGTAATCTGTAATTTTTCCTGCTACAACAGATTCAAGATCCTTGTTCATGGCAATACCATGCATCTCTTCGTCATTAAGGGTCTCGTTCTTTGGTAATTGAACAGAATTGGTTAATGCTACATCAAGTATTACGCGTACTAAAGCTCTAGAGTTGACATTATTTTTAACAAACAATTCTTTAATAGCGATTTCCCAATCACCTGTTGAATTGCACTTTTTACTATCAGCACTAATATTGTCATGATGTATATTGACAATTTTAACGCTATCGCTACTTAAAAATAAGGCAACTGTAGGTGCAGATTTTCTTGACATGATTATACCTACATAACAAAAAATTACTCATGCCTACTTTATCACTAAAGTAGATTATCTATAGGTCTATTAATCAAGAAGTTTGGGGATTGTCTATTTTTTTCTGAGATATATAAGCAAAAAACAAATACAGAATAGGATTATTAATAAAAAGTAAAGGCAAACTTAAAAATTTACCTTTACCTTATATAAAAATTATCTATTAAAAAGGAAGATCGTCGTCTTTAAAAGGCATATCAGGTTCTTTAGGTTCCTGCTTGTCAGCAGAACTTGCTGGATTTGCAGTAGGTTCAGAAATCTTAAAAGAACTTGGATCTGGCATCGCCTGCTGTGGTTGCTGTGGCATTGGCTTATCTGCAGAACGTGGAATTTCTTGAGCAGGCATAGGTGGCTCAAAATTAGTTCTCGGGGTGCTTGTTCCATAATTAGGCTGTCTAGCATAGCCATTACCGTTTGGAGCATTATCATACCCATTCATGCCATTCTGTTGATTACCATTATCATAATTGTTACGCTGATAACCACCATTCATATTCTGCTGATACTGGCTATTGTTGTTATATCTCTGAGGGTAATTGTTTCTTTGGTTCATGCCATTAGGGTTAACATTGTTATCATAACCACCTTGTGCAGAATTTCTCGAACCTAACATCTGCATATCTAAAACTTGAATTTCAGTTACGTAACGTCTCACGCCCTGTTTATCATCGTATGAGCGTGTCTTTATTTTCCCTTCAATATAAACAGGATTTCCCTTGTGAAGGTAATCCCTCGCTATTTCAGCTAAATGTCCCCAAAAAACCAATCTATGCCATTCTGTTTGTTCTTGCATATTACCGTTAGCATCACGGTAATTTTCGTTTGTTGCAAGACCAACGGTAGCCATGTTGGTACCGTTTGAGGTCACTCTAAATTCTGGTTCCCCAGCTAAATTTCCAAGTAGAATGGCTTTGTTAACACCACGCATTTTATTCTCCTAAAACTAACCGATGATACTTACATATAAAATCATCGGCTACAATAAACCATTAAAAATTAAAATAAACATTATTCTAATAGGTAAAAAATACTATATTACATATTTATGTTAGTTGCAAGAATTTTTTACATCAAAATAATTATTATTTCTTAGAACATAAAAGATGACCTAACATGCACGAAAACATCACTGAAAATACTGCAATGCAAGTAAAAATCATCCAATCAATATGCCATAGTCCCATACAAAAAGATCTTCTGATTTCAAAAGAAGCATCAGAATCTGATGCCGTA
The DNA here is from genome assembly GCA_963628765.1 of Succinimonas sp. Lineage (GTDB taxonomy): Bacteria > Pseudomonadota > Gammaproteobacteria > Enterobacterales > Succinivibrionaceae > Succinimonas. The sequence continues at coordinate 10,291 of CAVGFV010000134.1, read as the reverse complement.
ATTTCAACTGAATTCAGCGCAGTCTTTTTATCTTTGACACCGTTATATTTATAATTTTCAAAATCATTGAAAGTTATTTTTTTTCCTGATTGTTCAAAAACAACATTTGAAATCTTCACGGTATCGTTATTTGCTGAAGGATCAATTCTAATTTTTCTAAACTCTATCTTTGAAAAATCAAAATTAACCTTCGTTTTTCCTTCTTGAAAAGAATACTTCATAGAATTAGCTTCATTGTATGTTTCATCTTTGTTCTGAGTCCAAAATACCTGTGTGACACTTGGTGTTTGGGACTCTATCTCAAAACTCAAAGAAGCAGGGGCTGAAACTCTGTAAAAATAGAGTTTATTCAAAGCAAGTAAAAAAATTACCGAGAGTAATACAATGAACGCAATCTTTGAAATAGCGTTTTTCTGTATTCCTTTTTCATCAGCCATATCGGATATTTCCTTTTTTTATAGAGCAATAGCAGATTCATTATATAGAAAACATTCTAAATAAATTCGTGCATGGCTTTAGCTTTTAAAAAGTTTAATTATTTTTTCTCAGGTATATAACTCAAAACTCTCGCCAATCTCTTTTCGGCTTCTTCCAGCTTTTGACCTGTACGAGAACAATAATCTTCTAATTGATCCTTACATATACCACTTATTGTGATATAGCTACTTTCTGTATTTCCAAAAACATAGGCTGAAACAGAACTTACAGGAACAGTTATATAACTATCAGTTAGCTTTAATCCAATTGCCTTTTCAGGATTCAAAGTATCCCAAAACTTTTTCTTTTCTAAATGATCAGGACAAGATGGATAGCCAGGCGCAGGACGAACTCCTAAAATTTTTTCACCAGATAATTCCCCTAACGGAGATTTTTCTTCACTATATCCCCAATATTGAGTTCTTATCAGATAATGCACATAAGATGCACCTGCTTCTGCCAATCGGTCTGTTAAAGATTGAAGTAATAAACTTGAATAAACATCATTATTTTTATTGAATTCATCCTTGAGCTCATCTAATCCCCAGCCAGCATTAACGGCCATGAGCCCCATAGCATCATCTTTATCATCAACAAAATCAGCCAATGAGACACTCTTTTCGTTATCTTTCCCGTTAACGATTTGAGATCTTAAGAAATTAAATTCAACATCGCCTGTTTTAGAATCAAAATCTAAATTAGTTGTATGCAATACAACATCGTTTAAGCCTTTTCTTTCCGCTGGGTAAATACCGAAAACAGCTTTAATCTTTAATTTATTTGTTTTTTCTAACTCGTCTAAAAGTGCGTTTGCATCATCATACAATTGAACAGCAGAGCTGTACTTATCTGGATTGGCTAATAATTCTTTATAATCTTTGCGGTATTCCCACATATTGAAAAATCCTTGCCACCAAATAAGTTGCCTTAATTCTCCAATATTTAACTCCAATACCTTGGTACCAAAGAATTTCGGAAGTTTTGGTTTAGACACACTAAAATTAGGAACAAAACGATTCTTTTCTGCTTCTTCAAAACTTACTGTCTTTATCTTTGAATACTTAATCTCATAAAGATGACGCTCTAATTCATACTCCTTTTTAAGTTTCTGCATATAAGCTGGTTTTAATGTTGGTGAAAGTAAGCTTTGCACAACAGTTACAGCTCTACTTGCATTGGCAACATAAACTACAGGGGCAGAATATTCCCTCTCAATTTTTAAAGCTGTATGTGCTTTTGATGTTGTAGCGCCTCCTAAAATTACAGGAATTTTCAAACCTGCTTTTTCAAGTTCTTGTACAACATGTACCATTTCATCAAGGGAAGGTGTAATCAAACCTGAAAGTCCAATTACATCAGCATGATTTTTTACAGCAGTTTCAATTATAGTTTCACAAGGAACCATAACACCTAAATCTATAATCTCGTAGTTGTTACATTGAAGAACTACTGAAACAATGTTTTTGCCGATATCGTGAACGTCACCTTTAACAGTTGCCATAACAATACGGCCATTGCTTTCTGCACTCTTCTTTTCAGATTTAATATAAGGCTCTAAATATGCTACGGCCTTTTTCATCACACGAGCTGACTTTACCACTTGAGGTAGGAACATACGCCCTTCTCCGAACAAATCACCAACTTTGTTCATGCCTGACATTAAAGGGCCTTCAATTACCTCAATAGGTCTTGCAACTTTTTGCCTTAGTTCTTCAGTATCAGCCTCAATATAATCGGTGATACCTTTGACGAGAGCATATTCCATCCTGCTTTCTGGCGAACCTTCTCTCCAAGATAAATCTTCATGATTATTTGAATTCGGAGTGCCTAACTTACCTGCATTTTGATATTTTTCTGCAATTGCTAAAAGCTCATCTGCAGCACCTGGATGAGTATTAAGTATTACAGCCTCAACTTTTTCGCGTAGTTCTTTAGGAATATCGTCATAGACCGCAAGCTGTCCCGCATTCACTATTCCCACATCCATGCCATTTTTTATCGCATGGTATAAAAATACTGTGTGTATTGCTTGTCTTAAGGGTTCATTACCACGGAAAGAAAATGAAACGTTAGAAACACCACCAGAGATCATCGCATACGGCAAAGTGTCTTTTATAGTCTTAACAGCTCTTATAAAATCCAAGGCATAGGCATCATGTTCTGGAATACCTGTGGCTATTGCGAATATATTAGGGTCGAAAATAATATCTTCAGGAGGGAAACCTACTTCTTCAGTCAAAAGCTTATATGCGCGAGTACAAATACTTATTTTGCGCTCATAAGTATCTGCTTGCCCTACTTCATCAAAAGCCATTACAACGACAGCTGCACCGAATTTTTTCACTTCGCGCGCATGATCTAAAAATATATCTACACCTTCCTTCATAGATATAGAGTTAACAATGACTTTCCCTTGAACACAACGTAAACCGGTTTTTATTACATCCCATTTTGATGAGTCAATCATAATAGGAACTCGTGAAATAGCTGGTTCCGATGCTATTAAATTAAGGAATGTTTTCATGCAAGCATTCGCATCAATCATTCCTTCATCCATGTTCACATCGATAATTTGAGCACCATTTTCCACCTGGTTACGTGCAACATCTATGGCTTCTTCATACAAACCATTTTTAATTAATCTACGGAACTTTGCACTACCAGTTACGTTGGTTCTTTCACCCACATTTATAAAGAGTGAATTTTCATCTATAGTTAAAGGCTCTAAACCTGATAAACGACAGGTGTGGCGAACACTAGGCTTCTTTCTCGGTGCTATATCTTTTACAGCATTATAAATTGCGTTTATATGCTCAGGGGTTGTACCACAGCAACCACCGACAACATTAACCCATCCGTTTTGAGCCCATTTCTTTATGGTTACAGCCATATCTTGAGGGGAAAGATCATATCCGCCAAAAGCGTTTGGAAGACCTGCGTTAGGATATATAGCTGTAAAACTTTCACAGTAGCCTGACAATTCTTCAACATCTCTTGTAAGTTCATCAGGGCCTAAGGCACAGTTAAAACCGAATGTTAATGGTTTTGCATGTCTAAGGCTGTAGTAAAAGGCTTCAGGGGTCTGTCCTGAAAGAGTTCTGCCTGATGCATCGGTGATAGTTCCTGATATCATCAAAGGAAGCTCAATTTGTTTTTCTTCGAATACCTGATTAACAGCGTATACAGCAGCTTTGGCATTTAAAGTATCAAAAATAGTTTCTATGATGAGGATGTCAGCCCCACCATCTATAAGTCCCTTGGCTGCTTCAGAATAACCTAAAACTAGCTCATCAAAGGTTACATTTCTTGCACCTGGATCGTTCACGTCTGGTGAAATTGAACAAGTTCTATTTGTTGGCCCTAATACACCTGCGACAAAACGAGGTTTATTTGGTGTCAATGCTGAATACTTTTCCGCTGCTTTCTTTGCAAGATTGGCTGCTGCATAATTTATTTCATAGGCAAATGATTGCAAATCGTAATCTGATAGAGGAATCGTCGTAGCGTTGAAAGTATCAGTTTCAATAATATCAGCGCCTGCTTCTAGGTATTTACTATGAATTTCACTGATCACTTGAGGTGCTGTCAAGCAAAGAATATCGTTACACCCTTTTAGATCTTTGGCACTATCTTTAAAACGTTCTCCTCTAAAATCATCTTCTGTTAGATGGTATCCTTGAACCATGGTCCCCATTGCACCGTCAAGGATTAAAATTCGCTGGTTAAGCTCCTCAACAAGAGCATTTTTTTGAGAATTATGGTTTGTCATATCCATCCTTTTATTATTTAAGATTTTTAGATCAAGTATATTAGCCAACAATCATTATTATGAAAATTAAAATAGCTTTGTTCCTCAACATTATTTAAGTTAACTCCATTTAAATGAAAAATTTTCACAAGATGGACTAAACCTAGCTAATGCACCATCAACAAAGCTATTACAGTTTTATATACAAATTTTCTTATGAGCGCTTGGCTTTAATATCAAACGGTGTTGCTTGATATAAATAATAATTTAGCCAATTCGCAAAAAGAAGATATCCATGGCTTCTCCAAGTACAATGAGGAGGATTCTCTGGATTATTATCAGGATAATAATTTTCCGGAATACGAGGATTCAATCCTGCATTAATATCACGACGATACTCATTATCTAATGTGTTAGCATCATATTCTGGATGGCCAGTAACATATACTTGTCTTCTATCAGGGGAAACAGCTAAATAAACACCTGTAATATCAGACTCTGCTAAGACTTCAAGATCGGTATTTTCTTCAATAAATCTAGTTTCAAAGTTCGCAAAACGTGAATGTGGAGCTAAGAAGAAGTCATCGAAACCACGAATTAACGGATCAGGAACTTGAGAAGTACGATGCTTAAAGACGCCAGAAAGTTTTACTTCACGGGTCTGTTTTGGAAGGCCATAGAAAACATTAAGTGCTGCTTGGACTGCCCAACAGTTAAAACCGGTGCAAGTAACATGCTCGTGTGACCACTGCATTATCTCAACTAATGTATTCCAATATTTAACTTCTTCAAAAGGAACTTTACCTAAAGGAGCTCCTGTAATAATCATTCCATCGTAATAACGATCGCGAACTTCATCAAAACTTTGATAAAAAGAATCCAAGTGGGCTTTTGGTGTGTTCTTTGACACATGGTTATCTATACGAAGTAAATCAACAGACACCTGAAGAGGAGTACTAGAAAGTTTCCTCATAAACTGTGTTTCTGTTTCAATTTTTTTTGGCATTAAATTGAGGATTAGTACATGCAAAGGTCTAATATCTTGATGTAACGCTCTTGTTTCTGTCATTACAAAAACATTTTCAGCAGTTAGTATAGATGCAGCTGGCAAAGCGTCAGGAATTTTAATAGGCATTAAAAGCTCCTCAATAATAATACAATGTGTAATATCATGAAAAATATCTGAATTAACCACTGTATTATACACAGAATAAAGTTACTCAATAGCATTAATATAGACACAAGAAAGATGAATATGAACGTAGAAATGATTACGACTGGTGATGAAATAATCACAGGTTATATCGCTGACACAAATGCCGCATATCTTGGACAGATTTTATTAGACAAAGGCATTAAGCTTTCAAGAATCACAACTGTTGGAGATTCGCTTAATGATATTACTTCTGTGCTTAAAGAAAGAGGCGAAAAAGCCGATTACATAATTGTCAATGGTGGCCTAGGACCAACCTCAGATGATCTTACAGCGGAAGCTGCCGCTAAAGCTATTAACAAAGAGCTTACATATAGGACAGATTGGGAAGAGAAACTAAAACAATGGTTCCAAGCCAAAAACATCACAATGTCTGAAATAAACAAAAAACAATGTTTTATTCCAGAAGGTGCTGATGTTATTAACAATTCATGCGGAACCGCTTGTGGCTTCAAAATGAAAATAGGCAAAGCTACCTGTTTTTTCACTCCTGGTGTTCCGTCTGAATTTAAAGCAATGTTAAAAGATGAAATTATTCCGGATATAGATAAAGAACTAAACATCACCCAAAAAGAACATGTAAAACGGTACTTTATTTTTGGAATTGGCGAATCTGCAATTGGTGAAAAGCTACAACAAGAAAAATGGTCAAACGAAATAACCATAGGCTACAGAGTTTTTTACCCTTTTATTGAAATAAAAATAATTTCTCATAACGCATTGAATACCGATTGGGATAACCTAGATACCAAAATACGTACTTATTTAAGTAATTATCTAATCGGGGTTGATAACTTTACTTTATGGGAAGATTTGGAAAATTATCTTGCAGGTAAAATAATATCTGTATCAGATGAAGCTACTAACGGGCTACTCCTAGAGAAGTTTTCTAACTTTGATAAGACTCAAGTACTCTATTCTAACCTTGCACTTTCTCTAGATGAAAAGTTAAATAACGATATTAAAATTCTTCTAGAACATCCGTCAGGTACTTTGTTAAAAATAACCATTGCGAACATAAACAAAGAAAATAAGTTCTGCAAAACTTTCGATTTACACAGAAAAGGGAAAGATTTATCTATACTTGCAACTGCTTTGACCGCTAACATAATGTGTAGAATCTTTATGGGCGAAAATCCTAGTGTACAATATGAAAGCATTTCTGATGCGACGCTATAAGTAAGGAAAGTTATGTCTAAAATTTATCTTTCAGTAATCACAACAGTCGCGGCAGTGTTTTTATACGTATTTTTAGCATTCCTTTATGGGAACAATCAGTACATTGGTAACGAAGCTCGCGAAATGCTTTTAAATGGATTTAACATCCATTACACGCAAAATATAACTGACTTCCAAAAAAATTCTCTATTTACATGGGTGATATCAACACCAATGAGAATTGTGGAGAGTGTCTATTCCCCACTGGTATTTTTGATATTTCTGAGGCTATGTTCTTTTGGTTTTTTATTTTTAGCCATAAAAGAATTTGTCTCAAAAACAACTTTAGCTTGGGTTGGAGTGTTATATCTCCTATCTCCTTGGCTAATTTATACCACGCATTTTAGCTATACATCTTATTTGGAGTTTGGCGCAGCTCTATATCTGCTTTCTGCTGTAAAGCTTAGAAATAAAAGTGATTCTTCAACAATCCAATTTTTCTGGAGCTTTATACATATCCTCGCAATAGGTTGGTGCTTGGAATCCCATTATTCTGGAAGTATTTTGTGTTTTACTTCTGCCTTTTTGATATTAAGACGTATTTTAAAAATCAATTTCATTGGTATTTTAATTGGTACTATCGTATCAGTTACCGCTATTGTGGCCAGCTTTGAACAAACTATGTCAAATCCAGAGATGTACATTTCTCATGATTTTACAGATAGTTATATAGGTTATGGATTAGTTCATGTCTACCCAATATTAAAAACCATTCTTTATTGGTTACGTTTCGGTTCTACATTAGGTCAAAATAGTCTAATAGTAGACACCACCTTTTCTTGGGTAAGTGATTCTGAAAACATTCAGAATGGTGCAAAAGTAATTTGGTGGATCGTTGGCTATGCTTTAGGTACATTAACTTTGTTCTTGAGCGTAATAGCAAACTATTTGGCAATAAAAGAATGCAAAGGCAAACTCTTTACAATTTCTACACCAAGTAAACCTAAAGATAATCTTTATTTGATTACTATAATTGTTTTTATCAGTACACTTTTGTATTCAGCTCTTGCTCCTAGTTTACAAACATCCTGGGAATTAAGTATTCCTTTCGTATTTAGTTTAATACCAATGTTTCTATTCATAGATAGGTACAACACAGCGTCAATTTATAGCCATTTATTAGCAATAGTTATATTTGTTGGATTGGTATTTTCCATCGATTTTATGGGTGCTATTGAATCAAATAAGTTTGGAGCAGATGCAAATTATTATGAAAATGCTAATGAATTGATAAATTCATTCTTTAACTAGGGCGAGCTCTAGTATTTCAACAATTTAGAAAATAAAAAAAGCCTTTTAGAAAATTTCTAAAAGGCTTTTCTGTTAATATGAATTCTTAATGAAGGTATTCTTTGATTCTATCTAAAGATTCATCAAATTCTTCACCTGAATTATTCTTGAACACAAAGACTTCACCAATGTCTTTTGGCATTTCAAAATTGCACTTAGCAATATATTCATCCCAATGTTCAAGCTTCCAAGTATCTCTGCTTGAATTACGTTTTATCATGCGACGATGACAAGTTTCAGGAGAGGTCTCTACCCATACTATAACTAAACGAGCACCGATTTTTTCTAATTTAGAACGTAAATCTGCTACGTACGCAGGATCTCGGATTTCTCTTGTAAAAGGAGCATTGATAAGAACATTGTCCTCATACTCTAATGCCTCAAAAGCTAAATCAAGAACTGCATAGTATTCATAATCTCTAATATTCTTTTCAAAGAAATCAGAGCTACGATTATATTCTTCGTTCGCAACCGCAAATATTTGCTTTGACAAGACAATTAATGTGTCTTTATCAAGATAAACAATGTGATCAAGTTTCTTGGCTATTGCCTTAGATACATACGTCTTACCACATGCTGGTGGTGAAGTAACAAGAATTAAACTCTTCATAACGAACGGTCACTAAAAAAAATTAAATCCACTTGTAAACAACAGGACTATGTCCAGTCAAAAGCACTTTTGTGTGCTAAGAATATTTTATTACAAACCAATTAACGATTTTAACACGAAGAGTAGTTTTTTCAAAAAAATACATTTTCAATGATGTTACTTATTATGGCATAAGAGTCTAATACGAGAAAAAATTAGTAACTGTTTTTTTAGTTATCGTAATATGTTATTTAATAACAATATTTCTTTCTAATGGTTATATTTCCATACTGCAATGCTTATCTGAAAGCTATGAAAAAACTACAAATATGAATGTAAACAGGGCATATTTTTCATTAAATGCAACAATAATTTATCTTCAATATCAGAGTAATCTTAAATAAATCGCAACAATTAACAGTATTTTATTCAATTGGTTTTTCTTGCTATGTAATGTTTATAAAATAACAGAAAAGAGGTTATTCAATAGAAACGTGGATAATGTTAATCATTAAAAAAATTAATTGATAATTGAACTTGATCTCTTGACTAGGAAAATCACAGAACTAGAATACCCTTATATCAGATATGAATTACGAATTTTAAAATTTTGAGGAATACGAAATGTCGAAAATCTACAACTCAGTTACTGAACTTATTGGTCATACCCCATTACTAAGACTTAATAAGTATGAAAAAGCTTTTAATTTGGATGCAAAGATTCTAGCTAAAGTAGAGTTCTTTAATCCAGCTGGTTCAGTTAAAGACAGAATCGCTTTAGCAATGATCAACGATGCTGAAGAAAAAGGCCTTCTTAATAAAGATTCAGTAATTATTGAACCAACTTCAGGAAACACAGGTGTAGGTTTAGCTTTAGTAGCTGCGGCTCGTGGTTATCGCACAATTATCACTATGCCAGACACCATGAGTGTTGAACGTCGTAATCTTTTAAAAGCTTATGGTGCTGAACTCCTGTTAACCGAAGGCTCAAAAGGCATGAAAGGTGCTATTGCAAAAGCTGAAGAACTTGCTAAGGAAATTCCACATAGCTTTATTCCAGGTCAGTTCACCAATCCTGCAAATCCTTTAGCTCATTACAAGACTACAGGTCCAGAAATTTGGGAAGATTCTGATGGTAAGGTTGATTTCTTCGTAGCAGGCATCGGTACTGGCGGTACCTTATCAGGCGTTGGTAAATACCTTAAGGAAAAGAATCCAAACGTTAAAATTATCGGTGTTGAACCTGCAGGTTCTCCTGTTTTAACTAAAGGTGTTGCTGGTCCTCACAAGATTCAAGGTATTGGCCCTGGCTTTGTACCAGATACACTTGATACCAAGATTTACGATGAAATCATCGCTGTTGAAAACGAAGATGCTTTCGAAACAGGTAAGAAGTTCTCACGTATGGAAGGTGTTCTTACTGGTATTTCTTCAGGTGCTGCAATCTATGCTGCTACAGTATTAGCAAAGCGTCCTGAAAACAAAGGTAAGACAATCGTAGCATTACTCCCAGATTCTGGTGACCGCTATCTTTCTACTCCTTTATTCTCTGACTAAATAATATAGGATCCCTACCAATAATTACATGTAGGGATCTTTTTTTGCATTTACAATTTCATTCCCGTCATATATAAATACACAGTCAACAAAACGAGTTTTTATTTAAATCACAGTTGAGTTTTACAATTCAAGCTCGAAGTCTGTAGTACGTATTTAGACGTTGACAATAAAAACGATACTTTAATTGACCATTCTT
>CAVGFV010000133.1:0-4671 GCA_963628765.1 Succinimonas sp. | reverse complement strand
TTTGATGATATGCTTGAGGCAGATAAGAAGCAAGATGCAGCCTGAGTAACACGAGGCAGGAAATCAAAGATGTTTACACAAAATACTTGACACAATCAATCACCTACTGATTATCTTATGTATTAGATAGAATATAGAGTTCGTAACTATAAATACTCGTAATCGACATTTAGCATTTTCTTCTGTCGCCCATTCCGTTTGCTTTCCAGTCAATGTTGCTGTTTCTAGCATTTAAAAGTTACTTTGGTAAGTTTAAAAGTTCATCAAGTAAATGTTTTAAGTAGATATTCTGATCTTGGATAGGTAATTTTAAAAATTCCACATCTGATATAATTCTAGCGTTTGTGCGAGGTACTTGCTCTTTATTGGTTGATTCTGTTGTTTCGGTAACTGCTTTTTTGATCAATTCATTTTGTTCTTCTTTTGAAAGTTTTTTCCAATACATTACCCCTTGAATAAGTGTATGGAACGGAACAGGGTGGGGAAGTTTAAATTTTACAGTTGACGTAGTCGGAGTTTTTCCCTCTTTGGTAAGTTTTGCACAAGTAAATGTTATGAGTTCTTGATCTGTCATATTTGTAAATTAAGATAAGGTAACAAATGGTTAATAAAGAATTAGAAGTTAAGAAGATTTTATCAGATCTAGAAGCTGAACTTAAAAGCCTCGAACTGTGGGATATAGAAGAGCCAACAGAAGAAGCATTTAATAGTACTTGTCCATTTTGCGTAGATACAATGGAACTTCATGAGTGGTTACATTTTGTTTTTATAAGAAGGATGCAAGATATATTTGTTTCAGGTGCTGAATTACCTTCAAAAGTAAAAATCTTTCCTTACGCTTATGAAACTTTAAAAGGCAAAAGGGCAATGTATACAAATCTTTTAAGAATTTTATATAAGCTTGATGCAGTATTTGAAGACAAAGATTAGTAACAATCAATAATTGACAAAGGTGAAAACATTTAATTGTTTTTTGCTTGTTTTAACAAGAATAGATCAAGACTGCTTGTATTTAACAGAAATTATTCGTCGCATTATGTCGAAAAAATTTACTAAAAATTGGCAATTTTTCTAAAAACAGTCATTAGTACGATAAAAAATCGTGAAAAAAGTTCAAAAAAAAAATAAAAAAAATTATTTGAAAACGTTTTAGAGATATAAAGATGTAGTTTATTATTCTTTAAGATGATGTTTTTGAATAGTTATTTAGAATAAGATTCTGTTTACCATTAGATAATAAGATTTTTTTGAAATAAATTACAAATTTTTTGGAACAAGTATTTTAAATAACAAAATGTGATATAGATCAATATACCTTTTTTAAAAGTATAAGTATAATGACTTCAGTCGGTTGGAAGAGGGTGGTCCTTGATACAACTGATTGTAGTTTAGTTTTTAATATAATGTTATCCCCTAAAAGGGTGAAGGAAATTATTATGAAGGCAAATTGGCTTCCTTTAGCAGCTGCAGTTGCATTTGCAGCTGGCTCAGTTGCTGCATCAGCAGTAGACTTCCACGGTTATTTCCGTGCTGGCGAAACAATGAATTTACAGGGCGGCGCAGATTACTGCCTTGGCACCGGTGCTGATGGTCACAAAGTTGGTCGTTTAGGCGACGAATGCGATACTTATGCTGAAATCGCTCTTTCTCAGGATATCTACAACAAGGCTAACACCAAGTTTGATGTTCACACTTTAATTGCTTATGGTACTACTGAAGGTAACGTTGACCGTCAGGGTGACTCTTGGCAGGGTGTTGGTGGCACAGGTCCTTGGTCAGGCCAGAGACTTTCTGCTCGTGAACTTTGGGCAGGCTATACTCCAGCTGAAGGCTACACCATTTGGGCTGGTAAGCGTTTCTACCAGAGAAAAGATATCCACATCATGGATTTCTACTATTTGAACGACTCTGGTTACGGTACTGGTATTGAAAACATCGATTTCGGTGGTATCGGTTCAGGTTCTTTCGCTGTTGTTAAGTGGGCAAACGACGATGGCAATTCAAAAGATGAAATGAGCCGTAACGTTTATAAGTTAGATGCTCGTTGGAATGGTATTCCAGTTGGTTTTGGTACCTTAGATGCATCTGTAATTTATGCTCTTCCATTCATCTCTGATGCTCAGAGAGATACCTATCCAGACGGCAGGAACAAGCGTTCTACTTCTGCAGATTCAGGTGTACTCATTACTCTTGACCACGCTTCAACTGTAAATGCAGACAACGTAAGCTTAATGAACCATTTCATCGTTCAGTTCGGTACTAATGGTTTCGGTTACGTAGGTGCTTATAAGAACCACGCTGGCGATAACTATACTCCAGACGTTGATGACACTGGTGTACGTGTAATCGATTGGGGTACTCTTGATATTGGTAACTTCGGTTTAGGCTATAGCTTACTTTGGGCTCATCTTGACAATGGTGATGACCATGAAGCTTCTAATACCTGGACTTATACACGTTCTGGTTGGGAATACAGCATTGTTCTCCGTCCTGAATACAAGTGGACTGAATACACCCGTACCACTCTTGAATTAGGCTACAGTGCAATGAAGACCACTGGTTGGGTAACTGATGAAAAGTATGACGATCCAGATGCATACAAGTTCACTCTTGCTCAGCAGTTTACCCCAGGTAAAGGTTTCTGGGCTCGTCCAGCAATCCGTTTCTATGTTTCTTACCTCGGTGGCGAACAGTTTGCTGACGGCTGGTCAGTTGGCTACAAGAACAAGAACAGCGGCAACCACAACTATCAGTGGACCGTTGGTTCTCAGGTTGAAGCTTGGTGGTAATAGTCAGCTAAGCAGTTTTAACTGTTAGTTGAACCACATAAAGAGGGGGATCTTTTAAAGGTCCCCTTTTTTAATGCTTAAAGAAAAGATTTAACAAATATTTTAATAATCCGTAATTTTCTAGATACTTTTATAGGGTAAAAAAACAATGCTCAAGAAAATTTTTATGTTTTATTTTGATGAGTTGGATTATCGTTATAAAAGACAAAAAACAAAATATCACAATCCCTTTGTGTTTATGTTTCATCTTTTCTTTTGGCATTTAAAGTTTTTGGCCAAAACATCTTTAGTTTTTTTCCAAATTATAAAGAACTCTTTCTTTTCTAGAGGTATAAAGAAAGATGCCGTAAGAATTGGAATTATTCTTGATGGTGGCATCGGCGATGTAATTATGGGTACGTCTTATGTGAAAGAGTTATATCGTTATATTGGGAGAAACGATACTACCTTTGAAATTTTTACCACACAAAATATAAATAGTATTAAGACTCTATTTAAGTCATGTTTCTATATTGAGAATATTTATGAAGCAAAAAAATCCAAAGAAAGAGTGTGGTTCAATGATGCTTTTATTCAATTGAGCAGGATTCCGTACATCGTAAACTGGAATCAAATTAAAATTGAAAAATTAAGTCCAAATCTTGCAAAGCTTCTTAGTGACATCCAAGATTTTAATGTTCGGGAAAGAAAGTTTTTTTTAAATGGTACTACCTGTGATGCTTTAACTGTTATTTACTCTAAGATGAATGGTTTTCATCGATATAATCAAATGGATTATAAGCATGTCTTAGGCATGGATGAGAGCACTAGATCCTATATTAGTATAGATCCTAAAGGTTATGATGTTTTTGAAAAGTTTGGCTTAACTCCTAAGCAATTTATAACATTGCAACGTGGAACAGATGCAAGTTATAAACATGGCTTTAATACTCGCTTATGGCCTGTTGCTTACTATGAGGAACTTGTTAATAAGCTTAAAGCTCAATTTCCTCAGTACAAAATTATTCAAATTGGCACCCGTTCGCAAGTTGTAGAAAGCGTAAAAAATGTTGATATTGATCTATGTGGAAAGACGAATTTTGAAGAGGCTAAGGTTCTTATGAAATATGCACTCCTTCATATTGATGGGGAGTGTGGTATGGTTCATCTACGTCATTACCTAAAAGGAGGGCCATCAGCTGTATTCTTTGGGCAAACACGGGTGGATTTCCTTGGTTATTCTGAAAATTTCAACATTAAAGCTGAAGGCGTATGTGATCTTTGGTGTGAATGGGTTACTGAGGACTGGATGCAACGTTGCTTAAGAGGATTTGATATGCCTCCTTGTATGGCAAAATTAACCCCAGAACTAGTAATGAGTAAGATTACTCCATTCCTCCAAAATGAGTGTAAGTATAACTATACGTTACTTGAAAACTATTCATTAAACACCTCTAAGAATGACAGAATGGTTGTTGTTGGTGAACTTACAGATACTGAATTAAAGGCTCAATTAGATAGCGGATGTAAGCTCATATATTTATCACAAACAAAAGAGCAATATTTTAAAGGTGTTTCTAACACTAATATAGAAACTGATATTTCTTCTCTTGATGTGTTATCAGAAAAAGACGACAGCTCTGATGTGGTAATCATTAATTTATCATCAGAAACGCAATTAACAAGTTTATATGCTGTCTTAGAGCTCCTACGAATTGTGAAGGATAATGGTGTTCTTGTAATCAATAATATTACTCAAGTCCCTAACTGTAATGCTCTAGGTATAAAACTACATCAAGGAACCTGCGTTATTCACAAAGCCCGTGTTTAATATGATAAAAATGCCCTCGACCGTAATTCTGTCATTTTAAACATACACAGAAAAAAAGTTTAAGGAAGTTGT
>CAVGFV010000132.1:0-3542 GCA_963628765.1 Succinimonas sp. | reverse complement strand
GGATCTTATGTGGGCTCTATGAAAATTTAAATACGACGATTGCGAATACGCTTACCTTATTTGGTTGGTATAACGGGCAGTGGATGTAGACTTACTAGTGGTGTTTGCCTAGTATCCAATGCTTGGATACTAGGTATATCTTCTCTATGGCATGAAACTTTTAATTACGGTTATTTGATTTTTCTTGCAGCGATGATATCTGTAATGCTGGCACTAGTTGCATAAGTATTGTTTGGTATGACTTTTTCTTGCGTTTTTTTAGCAGATTCTTTCTTTTCAAAAAACTTTTCTAAATCTGACTGATAGCAATCAATAACATCTTTGATTCTTGCAAAGCTTTCATCAACACCACTTCCTTTGGTCGGTAAACCAAGGATTTCCATAATATCAAGTGGGGTACAATTATCTATTCCCAAAGTGCCGATGCCTTTCTTTAAAATATAGAAGGCTGCCAGGATCTCGGCTACTGAAATATTTTTGGCCTGCTTTAGGCTATTCATTACGGTTTCATCATTTTGTGAGTCCTTACGAGAACGCACAAAAGCCAATCTTTTTGGCGCATAAATGAAGCCTTCTTTATCTGTACGTAGCTGTTCGTTTTTAATAATTTCTGAAATAAGATTTTCAGTACGTGCCAATTCTTTGTCTTTTCTAAAGGAAACTTTAGAACGTCTACAAACAAGTTTTAATCTAGCCACAATAAGTTCTTTTTTAATTGGGGCTTCGGTTTCAATTATCAAGCTGATGCAGTTATTAATGGCATTATCATCTATGACCATGAAGTTCTTGTTTTCATCAAGAAGCTGTTTGAAAGCATCTAGATTAGTTAAGCGATAGTTACGAATTCTCTTTTGATTAGTAACAGGTTCTACAGGTAGATCGCTTTCGTTATTTTTAACTGTATTTTGATTAAGAGAAATAATTTCAGCTTCAGTTCCTGGGTTATTAGCCACAAGGTTTTGTTCGTTATCAATAAATGAAGTAAAGATATCAGCTTCTGAGAACACTGGAGGCAAGCCCGAATCATTATCTTCGCCATCTGAATTTGCTAGGGCCGGGAGTTCCTCTTCATTGGAGGTTTCTTCTGCTTTTTCATCTACAGAAGCATCAATTTCATTACTGTCAGTATTTTCAACCTGAAGGAAATTATCATCCTTTAGTTCTCCATCAGGGAAATTTTCCGTATCATTGGCAATACAAGTATTAGGATCCTCGCAATCGCGGATGATATCAAGAACTAAGAATTTGTATAAAGCTGTTCCCAAAACTTTATGTCCTACACTTGCACCAATAATAGATGCAAACTCTAACCTTTCCTCTGGGGTGCTAAACCAAGAGGCGAGATCAGATATAGCATTTTGTTGCCAACCTTTGTTTCGAATAATGTCTACAGCTTTAAAGTAGAAAAATATCGGTTGAGCATTGCCGTGGCTAAGGTTATTGATTACGTTAATAACCTTTTGATAGTGTGGCTTATGGTATAAAGCCTCCATCTGATCTTGAATTTCATCTTCAGGGGCTTTTTGGTATAGCTCTTCGAGTTCACGGAGAATCTCTTTACTGAAATTTCCTTTATTGTTAATTGGGGAGGTTACATCCGTTCTATTTATTAAATAATGGAAAATTTCGGCAATATCATAACAATAGCCAATATCAGTCTTAGGGTAGTTAAATTCTTTATTTCTTCTGTATGAAGTTACCAGTCCCATTAAAGAGCGGTCTTCTAAGCCGGTATGCCACCAAGGTGTTTTATGGTTGGTGAGCATTCTCCCCGTAAGAATTCCATCAGAAATTGGTAGGGCGATTTTCATGAGCTCTTCTTCTGATAATATTTCTGGAGGACGAACGGTTCCTAATAAAACAGCCGCCGCGGCAGAACCAAGTTTGGCATCTTTTTGAATGATAAATTTTTCGTATTGATTCTTTTCGAGAAAATTATCTGGTAGGGCTTCAAAGTGAAAAGCAGTCCAACTTTGTGAAAGCTTATCTTGAGCGATATTGTCGAGTGCTACTAAATATTCAATTTCACTAATACTAACGAATAGTCCCGAGCTATATTCTCTTTCGTCCTTTAAAGTAATGATTAAGAATACCTTACTTTCATAGTTTTCGGGATAAACGGTATTTTCTTTTAGAAGGTCGATATAGTTGTCGGTTTCTGGTAATGGCTTTGTAAGAACAGAAAGCTCATGCGCACCAACATAAATATTGGCGGTATTAATAAGGTTTTGTAACCTTAATGTATCTATTATTGCCAGAAAACGGGACATCAGAAAAAACTCCGATTAGATGTTTACTTTACCGCATTATTGAAATTATCTTCAGAAAAACGCGTCTCAGAAATACCTTCTTTAACGTTTTTGAGGCTTTCTATAAATTGAGGTCCTTTTCTAAGGATAAGTCCTGTTGCGAGTACATCAACAAGGGTTAATTGAGCAAGTCTTGAAGCCATTGGAATATATACATCCGTGTCTTCTGGAATATTCATGGAAAGCACTAAGGTGCATTCTTTAGCTAATGGAGAATCGCGAGATGTAAGACCAATTACTGTAGCATTACGTTCTCTAGCGAGCTTAGCCACGTTTATGAGATCTTTTGTTCGGCCGGTATGAGATATGAGAATGAATACTTCCTCAAGGTTGCTATTCGCAGCACTCATGAGCATCATTACTGGATCTTCAAAACTATTGCACGGAATGTTGAAACGGAAAAATTTATTCATCATGTCGTGAGCAATAGTGGCGCTTGCCCCTAAACCACAGAAGGTGATACGTTTTGCGCAACTTAAAATATCAACACAACGTTTCACTACATAGACATCTACACTTTTTTGAGCTTCACTTAGAGCGGATATGGAAGCTTCGAATATCTTTCTAGTGTAATTTTCGGTGGTATCGTTAGCTTCTACATGAATGTTTACATATGGTGTGCCTTTGGCAATGCTTTGGGCCAGGTGTAATTTGAACTCTGGGAAACCACTTAATCCTAAATGCTGGCAAAAGCGATGTACTGATGGTTGAGATACACCAGCAAGTGATGCAAGAGAAGCAATGCTACAAGAAATTACGCTGTGAGGATCCGCTTTAATTGCATCTGCAATTTTCTTTTCAGTTTTGCTCAAACTGTCGTAATGAGCAAGTATCGTCTCTAAGAAGTTCATATCATTGTCTCTATGCATTCCTTCATAATCTGATACATCATAATTATAAAGGGGATGATATCTGTTGTGCTATGTAATATTCATGTAATTTAATTTCACATATTTTATCATAATTAAGGAAAACGATTTCAAGTGTTTTTTGTAGAAACGTTGATTTTTTGCGTATTTTTTGATCATTTAAGCAAAATGTTTATAAACTTTTGATTGGAAAAATTACAAATTAATGTAATTACTAACAAATTTTTGAAGGTTTGTTCTCTGCTTGATGGAGAACGTCCCATTTTAGAATTCGCTTTTTGGTTTGATTTTTAGGGTGTAAGTAAAAGATAAACTGATCCCGAAAATCGGGTAGTAAGTCTGACAGGTTGAAGACGTGTCAGAA